>NZ_FXUY01000001.1:2412857-2714464 GCF_900182985.1 Pseudomonas helmanticensis
GCAACATCTCCAGCCAGAGGCTTGCAGTGCGTAGCAGTAAACAGAGAGCCGCTTCGTCGCTGACCAGCAATTGCAGCTTTTCCATGACGTCGGGCGCCGTCGCAGCGAGCGCCATCAACTGCGTGGCACCCTCGCCCAATCGCTCGGCAAAAGCCCCTGGGTCCTTGAGAATGTCCGAAAGCAGACCAAGGCTGTCCCACACGCCTTCGATGGCTGCCCAGCTCCCGGCCAACATGCCGTTGCCAGCCGCAGTCGCCACCGACTGCGACCACTGCGGCTTGAAACCCTGCCACTCGCTACGCAGCCAGCCATTCAGCTCTGCTGTCAGGCCGTCATAGGCAGTGAACAAATCATCGACCTGACCGCTGGTGACTTTGTTGTGCACCAGCACGCGATAGAACTTGCCGGCGGTTCCTGTGAATGAGCCTTTGCCTTGCGCATCCAGAGTGATGGGAGTGGTTTCGCCGCTGTCCATGGCAATCACATCGACCACGATGTTGCCCAGCGGAATGTCGTACACCGACTCGAACTTGCTCTCGATCAGCATCGGGCCTGTCTGCGGACACTGGACGACGCCGGAGAAAAAATCGCTGTCGCTGCTGCTGACAGCGGTACTGCTGTCACCGAAGCGAATGATTCGCTCCATGCCCATCAGCGATGGCAGATTCGCCGCATGGCTGACCTTGTCCGCCGCACGACTGGCCCAATGCTTGAGCTGTTCGCGGTACAGGTTGAGGGAGTCGGGAAAGCTGTCGAGTTCCTGCTCGATACGGGTAACGGCGGCCATCAGCGCACGCGGGTGTGCGGATTGGACAGAGTAAGCGGGTCAAACATGAGCATTCCCTCGCGCAAAAATTAGGCGCGGGAACTGTGCGGGGGATCACTCAGGAAAGAAGTCAGGCAAGTAGGCGATGGCTGTAGGACTAATCCGTAAAAGCTACTCACATAAAAAACAGGCAGGCGAAAACGCAAACGTGGCGTGAGGTTTCCCTCACGCCACGTTTATGAAGCGGACAGTAGATATTCAGTGTGCAGAACGTTTGCTACTCAACGCCGCGCGAGCTGAGTTCTTTCAGCTTGAGTTCGGCCAATGGATGTCCGGCCTTGGCCGCCATCCCCCACCAGCGCGCAGCTTCATCAGGGTCAGGCGCCTTGCTCGGCGTACCTGCGAGGCTGATAACGCCGACCTGATAGGCCGCTTTGCCATCACCCGCCAACGCGGCCAGGCGCAGCAATCGCACGCCTTCCTCGCGAGCCCCCAGGCCCACACCACGAAAGGTCAGGATGTGCCCGTAAAAGCTTTGCGCGCCGACATCGCCAAGGTTGGCCATGCGCGCAAACTGCCCTTCGAGCCAGCGCCAGCCACGCGGTTGGCGGACAAACCATGACCAGTGAAACAGCCTGCGGGCCAGCCAGTAACTGGCCCGCGCCTTGAGTCGTAAGAACACTCAGGCCTCCGCCGATTCCGGGTACTCGTACTCAAAGACACGGACCACTTCCGACGCATGCCAGGAAGCGGCGGCGACGCCATCGGACGGCCCGGAAAACCGCCCGAGACGTTCGACGCATTCAAAAAAACCGGTGCGTGGCAGGCGACTGGCGCCCTGGCTGATGACCAGCGAGCTGCGCAACGGTTGTTCGGCCTTGGCATCCAGCGCGGCCAGATGTTCCAGCGCCGCGGTCAGCGTCTGCATCGCCGGCGTCGGCAATTGCAGGCGTTCGAGCAGCGCCCGATACGTCAGCAGATGGCGCTGACGGCGCGCCTGATCGAGTTCTCCGAGCAATCCGTCCCAATGTTGACGACTGATGCGTACGCTCACGATTCGTCCCTCCAACCTGGCACCGTCAATTCCCAGGCCAGACTGCGGCGAATCGCGGCGTCGGGCTGACGCTCGCCACTTTCAATCAAGGCCAGATAAGACGGGCTGATGCCTACCGTGCGGGCCAACGCCTCGATGGCGATGCCCTTCCCTTCGCGCAAACTGCGTAGTTGATCCAGACCGGGAAGAATCGGGTCTGGCGTTGCCGCGAGGGGCGCTGAAGCCTGTCGCGACGGTTTTTCGTTGATACCTGCTGCTTTCAGTAGAGCCTGATATTGAGCCCAAGGCAGAACCGCGTATTCGGGTTCGCCATCGCGTGCAATTATCTGAATATCCATGACTACCCCGTAGGACAACAACACTTAGCGAGTCGGCACTTTTCCCTAGAAGTGTAATCCTAACAGCGGCTAAGGTCGCGGGGGGTATCTATCTGTTGCAGTGCTGAATGAATCAGTGCTTTTTCGGGCCTTGAAGTTGAAGTTGCTCAGGGGAATCGGGCAGGCGTTCAACCACGGCAAGTTTTTCCGGTTGCTGGCGATTTCGCCAAACACGGAAAGCGTTGAGCTCATCGTCGAGGGTTTTCATTACCCAAGCGAGGACAGCGATGTCGTCGAGCATGCCGAACACCGGGATGAAATCCGGAATGGCATCGACCGGGCTGAGGAAGTACATCAACCCCGCCACTACCGAGACCAGCGCTTTGCCACTGATCGCGCGGTAGTCACCACGCCAGTAGGCCAGGCACAGGGCCTGGAGCAAACGCAGGTCATCCTTGAGTTTGCCGAGGCGATTGCCTTGCGCGGCGCCTTTGCTGGCCACGGCGAACAGCAACGTCGGTAAACGTCCACGGGCGAGCAGTCGGCCAGCCAGGGGCAGGAATCGAGCGAAATTCCACGGAGCTTTCATCTATTCCTCCCGTTGAAATGTTATCCACACAAATTGTGGATAACCTTGTGAACAGAGCTGCATTTCAGCGCTGAGAGCCCCGTTTTATAAGGGCTGCGCTCAGATCGGGCGTTTTTTACTCACATAAAAAACCCCAATATTTCATTGACTTGGCGGCTCAGGGCGTCTAGCGCTGCAGCCTCAAAGCTATGACTCCCCTGACCGGCATCGGTTCGCTCTGTTTACCCTTGCCAACGAGCAGATGCAACAACGCCCCGCATAAGCGAGGCGTTGTTGTTGAAACCGAGGCCGATTACTTGGCGGCAGCGGCGTCTTCTTTGGCTGGATCCTTGATGGCCAGCAGTTCCAGGTCAAAGACCAGAACCGAGTTGGCCGGGATTGCCGGGCTTGGCGACTGTGCGCCGTAAGCCAGATCGCTAGGGATGTACAGTTTGTACTTCTCGCCAACGTGCATCAGTTGCAGACCTTCAACCCAACCCGGAATCACGCCGCTCACCGGCAGATCAATCGGGCTGCCGCGCTCGACGGAGCTGTCGAATACGGTGCCGTTGGTCAGCTTGCCGGTGTAGTGAACAGTCACTACGTCGGTAGGTTTAGGCTGTGGGCCGTCGGCTTTCTTGACCACTTCATACTGCAGGCCGGAAGCCGTGGTAGTCACACCGGCTTTCTTGCCGTTTTCTTCGAGGAATTTCTTGCCGGCAGATGCCGACTCTTCGCTCATCTTGGCCATGCGCTCTTCAGCACGTTTTTGCAGCGCAGCGAAGGCTTCGACCAGTTCTTCGTCTTTCAGCTTCTGTTCTTTCTTGCCGACGGCATCTTCGATGCCCTGAGCTACCGCTTTGGAGTCCAGATCATCCATGCCTTCCTGAGCAAGGCTCTTGCCCATGTTCAGGCCGATACCGTAGGAAGCTTTTTGCGCCGGGGTTTTCAGCTCTACGCTGGTCTGCGAATCACAACCCGCGAGGACCAGGCTAACCAGGGCAACCGCCGCCGCCAACCGATGCTGTTTCATGCTATTTCCTTGTTCATGCGCCGAAAGGGCAATCGAGTAAAGCCGCGAGCTTATCAGGCCGCCACGACCAATGGCTACCGGCATGAGAGCAGGAATCTTCCGATAAGTTCAGGGATTAAAACGCATTTGGCTAAAGCCATGATGAAGCTTCTGTCATCTGCACCAGAGAACAACAGACTCCGGTTCCCACAGCATCTGGCGTAATGGCCACTTGCCGCATCGGGTCTGGCTCAGGCATAACAGCGCAACAAATCGACAAGGATGTTTATCTTGCGCCTCTTATTCCGTGTTCTGACCCTGATCGTGGTGCTGCTGGGACTTATCCTGGCGGTGGTTCTCTATTACGTCGCCAACCCGAAATTGCCCTTCTACACCCCCGTGCAACAGGTGCATTACCTGAATCAATGGAGCGAGGAACAGCGGCAAACCTATTACTTCACGCCCCAAGGCACTCAGGTCAAAGGCCTGCGTTACGAATGGTTCCAGGCATTGGAGCTACCCTTCTCGGAGCAGCGTTTCGCCGCCCCCGAGTACCTTGCGCGGTTTGGTTTTCTGATCGATCCGCAGCAGCGGGCCACGCCGAATAACCCGGCCAATCTGCCGCCAGGTTTTGCCCGGCATCAGAATCCCGGCAGTTCCGAGCAATATCTGGACATAACTTGCGCCGCTTGCCACACCGGCGAATTGCATTTCAAAGGCCAGGCTGTGCGCATTGATGGCGGCACGGCGCAGCATGTGTTGCCATCCAGCGTTCCTACATTACGCGGTGGCAGTTTCGGACAAGCATTGGTCGCCAGTCTGACCTCGACGTACTTCAATCCGTGGAAATTCGAACGTTTCGCCCGCAACGTATTGGGCGACGAATACGACGCGCGCCATAAGCAACTGCGCGAGGACTTCAAAGACTCGCTGAACACCTTCCTCAAAGTCGCCTGGAACGACACCCATCGCGGCCTCTATCCGACCGAAGAAGGCCCGGGGCGCGCCGATGCATTCGGGCGAATCGCCAATGCCACCTTCGGCGATGCCATTTCTCCCGCCAACTATCGGGTGGCCGATGCGCCGGTGGATTACCCGCAATTGTGGGACATGTGGACGTTTGACTGGGTGCAATGGAACGGTTCGGCGCAGCAGCCGATGGCGCGCAATATCGGTGAGGCGCTCGGCGTCGGCGCTACCCTGAATTTCTTCGACGCCAATGGTCAGCCCCTGCAAGGCGACGAGCGCTACGCCTCCAGCGTTCGTGTGCGCGATTTGCACAAGATCGAGCAAACCCTGCAAAAACTTCAGCCGCCGGCCTGGCCGGAAGATCTGTTTGGTGCCGTCGACAAGCCACTGGCTGCCAAGGGCCGTGCGCTGTTCAGTGAGAACTGCGCTGGTTGCCACGTCCCGCGCCAGACCCGCGTAGGCGAGCGCTGGGTGCAGCATTTGCACATGTTGCCAGTCGATGTGATCGGCACCGATGCCAACGCTGCCAACAACATTGCCAGCCATCGTTTCGACCTGACGCCGCTGCAATGGGATCTGCAAGAACTGGAAAAGATGGATGTCAAACTGCACCCGACGCCCAAGGAACCCATGAATCTGAGCCAGTTGTCGGTCGCCAAGGGGCTGGCCTATGTCACTGCATTTGTCGAAAACCGCGCCTATCGCGAAGCCGAAGTCACACCGGAAGAAAAACCCGAACTCGATGGCTTCGGCCTGCCGATCGGCGTGCGTGAAAAAGTCGCCTACAAGGCACGGCCACTGGCTGGCGTCTGGGCCACCGCGCCGTTTCTGCACAACGGTTCGGTGCCGAGCATTTATCAGTTGCTGTCGCCGCAGGATGAACGCGCGAGCACGTTCTTTAAAGGCACCTTCGAATACGATCCACGGCATCTGGGCTATCGCACCGAAGCCTTCACCAATGGCTTTTTGTTCGACACGCGCATCAGCGGCAACCACAACAGCGGTCATGAGTTTCGCGCTGGCGCACGGGGCAATGGCGTCATCGGGCGACTGTTGCAACCCGAAGAACGCTGGGCGTTGCTGGAATACCTGAAAGTCCTCGGCGGCCCACTGGAGGCGCAATTGCCATGATCCTGCCCACCTTCAAGAAAGAACTGCCGATGTTTGCCCGGCTCTGGTTGTGGCTGGGGCGATTGCTCGGCAAAGTCCTGCTGCTCCTGCTCGTTATCGGCCTGCTCGGCTGGGCCATCGCCACCGCGTGGTTTGCCTGGCAGCATCGTGGGCCGGTGTCGACGCTGGAGCAGATTCCGCCCGGTGAAGCGGCGATGACTCAAGACGTGATCCAGACGGCGGTGCGCATCGTCGATCAACACCGCGAACCCACGCGATATCTGCGCGATGCGCATGCCAAGGCACATGGCTGTGTGAAGGCTGAAGTGCGCGTGCTGCCGGAACTGGCGCAATCGCTGCGCCAAGGCGTATTCAGCGAGCCGGGGAAAACCTGGCAGGCGATGATTCGTCTCTCGAATGGCAATGCCTACCCGCAATTCGACAGCATTCGTGATGCGCGGGGCATGGCGATCAAATTGCTCGATGTGTCGGGCAAACAGCTGCTGGGCGACCGTCAGGAGCGCCGCGAACAGGATTTCGTGATGTTCAGCCATCCGAACTTCTTCGTCAGCGATGTCGCCGAGTACCGCCAGAATGTCGCGGCTCAGGCTGACGGCAAAAAGGTCATGGCGTTTTTTCCGGGCTGGGATCCACGTACCTGGCAGATTCGCCATTTGTTCATTGCGCTGGCGACCCTGTCACCGCCGCCGGACAGCCCGACCGGGACTACCTACTTTTCGGTATCGCCCTACAAATTTGGCGAGGCCAATGCGAAGTTTCGAGTGATGCCGGATCCCGACAACTGTCGGCTTTACACCCTGCCCAAGCAGAATCATGACCTGCCGAACTTCCTGCGCAGTGCGCTGAATCAGCAGTTGTCGACGGATCGGGTGCCGGCGTGTTTCGTCCTGCAGATCCAGCGCCAGGATGCGAACACCTACATGCCGGTCGAAGACACCAGTATTGAATGGCGCGAGCAGGACTCACCCTTTGAAACCGTGGCGC
The DNA here is from genome assembly GCF_900182985.1 of Pseudomonas helmanticensis. Classification (NCBI taxonomy): domain Bacteria; kingdom Pseudomonadati; phylum Pseudomonadota; class Gammaproteobacteria; order Pseudomonadales; family Pseudomonadaceae; genus Pseudomonas; species Pseudomonas helmanticensis. Next base: position 2,419,659 of record NZ_FXUY01000001.1, read on the forward strand.
GGATCACCCTGCCACCACAGGACTTCGATACGCCGGCGTTGAATCTGGCGTGCGACAACCTGTCGTTCAATCCGTGGTTCGGAATCGAGGCGCACCGGCCGATTGGCGGGATCAACCGCTTGCGCAAAGCGGTGTATGAGGCGGTGAGCGACTACCGCCATCGCCAGAATGCCAGCCAGTAACTGCGCTGCCCCCCTGTAGGAGCTGTCGAGTGCAACGAGGCTGCGATTTTCTGATCTTCTGATCTTCTGAAAGCAAGATCAAAGGATCGCAGCGTGCCGCAGCTCCTACAGGAGGTTTTGGTGATTTCGTTGAATCGCAGACAGCAAAAAGCCCGCACAAGGCGGGCTTTCTGTGGACTCTGGCGTTCAGTGTTCCAGATTCCGAATATGGCGCAGCGGACGGGACTCGAACCCGCGACCCCCGGCGTGACAGGCCGGTATTCTAACCGACTGAACTACCGCTGCGCGAAACGCTTGAAACGAATGGTGGGTGATGACGGGATCGAACCGCCGACATTCTGCTTGTAAGGCAGACGCTCTCCCAGCTGAGCTAATCACCCTTCGCTTCGTTACGGGACGCATTATGCCACAAGTTTTCGTAAAGTGTTGATTTAATTGAAGTTTTTTTCAAATAAATCCGAAAACCGGTAAAACGACACATCCCGCGGGTACAACTGTACAAACCTTGAGGCAGAAAAAAACCCGCTTCAGCGGGTTTTTCCGTGGTGACCTGGCGTTCAGTGGTCCAGGTTACCGAATATGGCGCAGCGGACGGGACTCGAACCCGCGACCCCCGGCGTGACAGGCCGGTATTCTAACCGACTGAACTACCGCTGCGCTAAACACTTGAAACGAATGGTGGGTGATGACGGGATCGAACCGCCGACATTCTGCTTGTAAGGCAGACGCTCTCCCAGCTGAGCTAATCACCCTTCGCTTCGGTGTGGCGCGCATTCTACGGAGCGACCCAACCTCTGGCAAGCACTTTTTTAAATAATTTTCTCAGGCCTTCCAAAGGCTTAGAGAAGGGTTGGCCTATGAAGCGGCGAAGACAATAATGCCCCCCTTTGTATAAAGGAGAGACTCACCCCATGTGGTTCAAAAACCTGCTTATCTATCGCCTGACCCAAGACCTGCCTGTCGATGCCGAGGCGCTGGAAACTGCACTGGCCACCAAACTGGCGCGTCCATGTGCAAGCCAGGAGTTGACCACCTACGGTTTCGTCGCGCCGTTCGGCAAAGGCGAAGATGCTCCACTGGTGCACGTCAGCGGTGACTTCCTGCTGATTTCCGCACGTAAAGAAGAACGCATTCTGCCGGGCAGCGTCGTGCGTGACGCGGTCAAGGAAAAAGTCGAAGAGATCGAAGCCGAGCAGATGCGCAAGGTCTATAAGAAGGAACGCGATCAGATCAAGGATGAAATCATCCAGGCCTTCCTGCCGCGCGCCTTTATCCGTCGCTCGTCGACCTTCGCCGCCATCGCGCCGAAACAGGGTCTGATCCTGGTCAACTCGGCCAGCCCGAAACGCGCCGAAGACCTGCTGTCGACCCTGCGTGAAGTGATCGGCACCCTGCCCGTCCGTCCGCTGACCGTGAAAATGTCGCCAACCGCGACCATGACCGAATGGGTCACCACGCAGAAAGCCGCTGACGACTTCTATGTACTGGACGAGTGCGAACTGCGCGACACCCACGAAGACGGCGGCATCGTCCGTTGCAAGCGTCAGGACCTGACCAGCGAAGAAATCCAGCTGCACCTGAGCACTGGCAAAGTCGTCACGCAGCTGTCGCTGGCCTGGCAGGACAAGTTGTCGTTCATGCTCGACGACAAGATGACCGTCAAGCGTCTGAAGTTCGAAGATCTGTTGCAGGATCAGGCGGAACAGGACGGCGGCGATGAGGCTCTGGGGCAACTGGATGCGAGCTTCACCCTGATGATGCTGACGTTCGGCGACTTCCTGCCGGCGCTGGTTGAAGCGTTGGGTGGGGAAGAGACTCCGCAGGGGATCTAAACCCTTGTGATGTCCAAACTGTAGGAGTGAGCCTGCTCGCGATGAGGGACTGACATTCAACACCACTGTTGACTGAACGACCGCCATCGCGAGCAGGCTCACTCCTACATTTGTTTTGTGGTGTTGATTTAATAATAAGGACCAAGCCGTGCGCGCACTGGCTGCACTCAGCCGCTTTGTCGGCAATACCTTCGCTTACTGGGTTCTGATTTTCGCCGTATTGGCGTTCATGCAACCAGCGTGGTTCCTCGGCCTCAAAGGCGCCATCGTGCCGCTGCTTGGCCTGGTGATGTTCGGCATGGGCCTGACCCTCAAACTCGACGACTTCGCTGCTGTCGCGCGCCATCCATGGCGTGTGGCGCTGGGCGTGGTTGCCCATTTCGTGATCATGCCCGGCGTGGCGTGGTTGCTTTGCCAGGTGTTTCATCTGCCGGCGGAAATCGCCGTCGGGGTGATTCTGGTTGGCTGCTGCCCGAGCGGCACCTCTTCCAATGTGATGACCTGGCTGGCGCGCGGCGATCTGGCGCTGTCGGTCGCCATCGCCGCCGTCACCACCCTCCTCGCGCCACTGCTGACTCCGGCGCTGATCTGGCTCTTGGCTTCGGCGTGGTTGCCGGTGTCGTTCATGGAGCTGTTCTGGTCGATCCTGCAAGTGGTGTTGTTGCCGATCATTCTCGGCGTGGTTGCCCAGCGCCTGCTCGGTGACAAGGTTCGTCATGCCGTGGATGTGTTGCCGCTGGTGTCGGTGGTCAGCATCGTGATTATCGTCACTGCCGTGGTCGCCGCCAGTCAGGCGAAAATCGCCGAATCCGGCCTGTTGATCATGGCCGTGGTGATGCTGCACAACAGCTTCGGGTACTTGCTGGGTTACTTCACCGGTCGGCTGTTCAAGCTGCCGCTGGCGCAACGCAAATCACTGGCACTGGAAGTCGGCATGCAGAACTCGGGATTGGGCGCCGCATTGGCCAGCGCACACTTCTCGCCACTGGCGGCGGTACCGAGTGCGTTGTTCAGTGTTTGGCACAATATTTCCGGGGCGCTGCTCTCGACCTATTTCCGCCGCATGAGCGAGAAGGAAGACCGTGAGGCCTTGGCGCAACAAACCACCGACTGACCTGCAAACTTGATCCGCGGATTAATGCTCGTCACACTATTGCGCAACGCGGGGACGACCCTGCGGCTCGATCGAGTCATTAATCTGGGGACGACCCCGTCAATCGATGGAGGTCTCTCATGTCCTGGATCATTCTGTTTTTCGCCGGCCTGTTCGAAGTCGGCTGGGCCGTCGGCCTGAAATACACCGACGGCTTCACCCGCCCGTTACCTACCGTTTTGACCATTGCGGCCATGGCCATCAGCCTTGGCCTGCTCGGCCTGGCGATGAAGGAATTGCCGCTGGGCACGGCGTACGCGATCTGGACCGGCGTCGGTGCCGTGGGCACGGTGATTGCCGGGATCATTTTGTTTGGCGAGTCGATGGCGTTGATTCGATTGGCCAGCGTGGCGTTGATCATCACCGGGTTGATCGGCCTCAAGGTCAGCGCCTAGGCCTCTACCGCTATCGCGAGCAGGCTCACTCCTACAGGGGAACGCGTTTAAAATGTAGGAGTGAGCCTGCTCGCGATGAGGCCCACACAGTCGTCGACTATCTGACTGCCCCACGCAATTCGCCAACCAACGCCTGCAACTTCGCCGGCTCAGCCGCGCCAACATCCACCGCAGATCCCGCCACCAACGTCACCCGCGACCACAACCGGTGAAACAAGCCCTTGTCCGGATCGCGACTGAAGAAACTCCCCCACAACCCCTGCAACGCCAGCGGAATCACCGGCACCGGGGTCTCTTCGAGAATCCGCGTCAGCCCGCCCTTGAACTCGTTCATCTCGCCATCAGCGGTCAACTTGCCTTCCGGGAAGATGCACACCAGCTCACCGTCCTTCAGGTATTGAGCAATCCGCGTGAAGGCCTTTTCGTAGATCTGGATGTCTTCCTGGCGTCCCGCGATAGGAATCGTCCCCGCCGTGCGGAAGATAAAGTTCAGCACCGGCAGGTTGTAGATCTTGTAGTACATGACAAAACGAATCGGCCTACGCACCGCGCCGCCGATCAGCAAAGCATCGACGAACGACACGTGGTTGCACACCAGCAATGCCGCACCTTCGTCCGGTATCGCTTCAAGGTTGCGGTGCTCGACGCGGTACATGGAATGGCTGAGCAGCCAGATCATGAAACGCATGCTGAACTCGGGAACGATCTTGAAGATGTAGGCGTTAACGCCAATGTTCAGCAGCGAAACCACGAGGAACAGTTGCGGGATCGACAGTTTGACCACACTCAGCAACACGATCGAAACAATCGCCGAGACCACCATAAACAGCGCGTTGAGAATGTTGTTGGCCGCGATCACTCGTGCCCGCTCTTTTTCGGCGGTGCGCGACTGGATCAGCGCGTACAGCGGCACAATATAGAAACCACCGAAAATGCCGAGGCCAAGGATGTCGATCAGCACGGCCCAGGTGTGTACGAAGCCCAGCACTTCAATCCAGCTATGCCCGGTGACACTCTCGGGAATTCCACCGGAATGCCACCACAACAGCAAGCCAAACACGGTCAGACCAAACGAGCCAAACGGCACCAGACCGATCTCGACCTTACGCCCGGAAAGCTTCTCGCACAGCATCGAACCGAGCGCGATACCGACCGAGAACACCGTCAGGATCAGGGTGACCACGGTCTCATCGCCGTGCATCCATTCCTTGGCGTAGGCCGGAATCTGCGTCAGGTAGATCGCCCCGACGAACCAGAACCACGAGTTGCCGACAATCGAACGCGACACCGCCGGAGTCTGGCCCAGACCGAGTTTCAGCGTCGCCCAGGACTGGCTGAAGATGTTCCAGTCCAGGCGCATTTCCGGCGACGCGGCGGCGGCACGAGGAATGCTGCGGCTGGCCAGATAACCCAGCACCGCAATGCCGACAATCGCGGTCGAGACCAGCGGCGCGTAATGACTCGAGGACATGATCACCCCGGCGCCGATGGTGCCGGCGAGAATCGCCAGAAACGTGCCCATCTCCACCAGACCGTTGCCGCCGACCAGTTCATCCTCGCGCAATGCCTGCGGCAGGATCGAATACTTCACCGGCCCGAACAACGCCGAGTGCGTACCCATGGCAAACAGCGCCACCAGCATCAGTGATAGATGATCGAACAGAAAACCGACGGCTCCTACAGCCATGATCGCGATTTCCCCGAGCTTGATCAGCCGGATCAGCGCGTCCTTGGCGAATTTTTCCCCGAACTGCCCGGCCAGCGCCGAGAACAGGAAGAACGGCAGGATAAATAACAGTGCGCACAGGTTGACCCAGATAGACCGGTCACCTTCGATGGTCAGCCGATAAAGAATGGCCAGGATCAGCGATTGCTTGAACACGTTGTCGTTGAACGCGCCGAGCGACTGGGTAATGAAGAACGGCAAAAAGCGCCGGGTGCGCAGCAGGTTGAACTGTGAGGGGTGACTCATCTTCCGTGTTTTCCTGATTTTTTGAATAGGTAGAGAGGCCTGGGTACTTGCTATTGGAATCTCGAACCGCGATCCAGGCCACACCTTACCTAAACTTTTCAGGTTATTTCTTCAAACCTGCAATGCACGGCGAGACAAACAGTTCGCCGCGCCACGCGCCTTGCAGGGTTCGTTTGCCGACGATCAGCCACATCACTGCGAGCAAGGTCACCAGCGCCGTGCCGAAAACACTGAAAAACGTCAGGTTGAGAACGCTCGCCAGCTTCAGGGTCGCCAGAGAATACACGCCTAACGGGAACGTGAAGCCCCACCAGCCGAGGTTGAACGGAATGCCGTCACGCAGGTAGCGCACGGTGATCAGCAACGCCATCAGCATCCACCACAGACCGAACCCCCACAGGGTAATGCCGGCCACCAGGCCCAGACCCGAGGCGATTTCGCCAATGCCCGGCAAACCGTTCGCAGCAAATATCGCCGGTGCATCACCGCCCAGCAGCAACATGCCCAGCGCACCGGTACCGATCGGGCCGAGCGCCAGCCAGCTCGACGCGGCCATGTTTTCATGCGGCAGCTTGTGCAAGGCCATACGCAGCAACAGGATCGTCAGAATGCTGAACGCCACAGGTAGGGAAAACGCCCAAAGCACGTAGCTTGTCGTCAGCACCACCAGTTGCGAATGGACGTCCGTCAGGTGCGGTGCGAGCAAGCCACCGCTGGCCGCCGCCACTTCCGCCGCCACCACCGGCAACAGCCAGACGGCGGTCATCTGATCGATGCTGTGTTCCTGACGGGTAAACATCATGTAGGGAATCAGCACGCCGCAGGCCAACGACATCGCCACATCAATCCACCACAACACTTCGGCGAGATGAATGACACCGTCCCCCCAGCGCGGCAGACCGAACAGCAAAAAGCCGTTGATGATGGTCGCCAGTCCCATGGGGATGGTGCCGAAGAACATCGACACAGTGGAATGCCCGAAAATTCGCCGAGCTTCGTCGAAGAACAGAATCCAGCGTGCCGCATAGGCCACGGTAAACACTGCAAACAACAGGATGTTGAACAGCCACAGCCCTTCAGCCACGGCGTGCATGCCGGGAATGGCCAACGGCAGTTGCGCCAGTGCCAGGGCCAGCACGCCGGTACCCATGGTCGCGGCGAACCAGTTCGGCGTGAATTGGCGGATCACTTCACGCGGATGCTGAAGTTGGCTGAACGGCTTGATGCCGGGTTTGGCGCTGTTGGGGCAAGTCATCATGAACTCCTGTCCTCGGGTGAGGTTGAGTCCATGGTAGAACCGAATCGAATATCTATATAACGGGTAATATCTCTAACTGTTATCTGTTTTGTAGATATACGTTCACACGCTGCCTTCGCTTTCGATCACCAGAATCCGCGCCGCACCTTGTGGGTGGGCGACATGCTCGGTGCCGACCGAGGCATAGAAGATGTCGCCAACGTCGAGCTGCACCTGTTTTTCATCGCCGTTTTCGCGGTAATGCATTTGCACCTGACCATCGAGCACGACAAACACTTCCTCGCCATCGTTGACGTGCCATTTGTACGGCTGATCGGTCCAGTGCAGGCGCGTGGTGATGCCGTTCATGTTGGCGATGTCCAGCGCGCCCCAGGCGCGGTCGGCGGTGAAGCTCTTGCTGCGAATAATCTTCATGAGTCGATCCGTGAGAAGAATGGCGAAGCAAGGCTAACCCAAACTCATGAAGCGCTGCACACCTTGACGGCTTTGGCGCGCAGGCTGAGCAACAACGCAGCTACCGCCAAAACGATCAGCACGGCGCCGTAACCATCGGTGGTCGCCAGTAAACCGTAGGTGCGAGCCAGGTAACCGGCGAGCAACGCCGGCAGGCAGAACGCCAGATAACTGAGCACGTAATACGCCGACATCAGACCCGCCCGCTCATGCGCCAAGGCCAGTGGCACCAGGCTGCGCACGGCGCCGAGGAAACCTGCACCGAAGCCGCAACCGGCGACCAGCGTGCCGAGGAAAAACAGCGGCAGGCTGGCGCTGTGCACGCCGAGCAGAATCAGTACCAGGCCGATCGGCAACAAACTCGCACCCAGCCGCAATGCTTGGCGGGCAGTGCGATTGCGCAGGGTGAAGATCATCAGCGCACCGGTCACGGTCAACGCCGCCACGGTCGCGCCGCCGATCAAGTTGGACGTCGAACCGGTGGCCGTGCGCACCAATGACGGTGCCAGCGAAGCGTAAAAACCGCCGAGCGCCCAGGTCGCCGTGTTCAGCGGCAGCACTTGCCACAAGGTTGAGCGCGCTTGAGTCGGCACATGCAGCGTTGGCTTTAACGACGCCCAGGCCCCGGATTGCGGCGAGACACTCTCCGGCAAGCGCCAAACGTAAATCCCCTGCAACACAAACAATCCAAGCAACAACCAATAGGTCAATTGCAGCGGCGCCGGAGCGAATTCGGCGAGCAATCCGCAACCCATGCCACCCAGCGCCATTCCCAGCAAAGGGGCGACGCTGTTGATCAACGGCCCTTGCTGCCGATCAGTGTCGAGCAGCGTCGCACTCAACACCGCCGTGGCCATGCCGGTAGCGAAACCCTGCAGGACACGAGCGCTGATCAGCCAGGCGACACTGTCGGCATAGATGAACAGCAACATCGCCAGTGCATTGAGCACAACGGCGCTGAAGATCACTGGTTTGCGCCCGACGTGGTCGGACAGCGAGCCCACGGTTAATAGCGCCGCCAGCAGACTCAAGGCATAAACGCCGAAGATCAGCGTCAGCACCGCTGCCGAGAAGTGCAGTTGATCCTGATACAGGTGATACAACGGCGTCGGCGCGGTGGACGCGGCGAGAAAGCTGAGTAAGGTGATCGCCAGAAACCACAGGCTGGATCGGTTGGACGCAAGGCTGGTCATGGGCACACTCCGCAAAAGCTAATTTTTTGCTTTTGCGGAGTGTGCTACCGCCTTGCGCTTAAAGCAAATTCTTTGTGTTAAGGTCTGGCGCATGGCAATTAAAGAAGGTTTACGCCCGGGCGGTCGCAGTGCCAGGGTGCAAGAGTCGATTCATTCGGCCGTCCGCGCGCTTCTGCAAGAGCAGGAGCGCTCAACCGTGACCGTGCCGCAAATTGCCGCGCGCGCGGGGGTTACGCCATCGACGATTTATCGGCGCTGGGGTGATCTCGCGGCATTGCTGGCCGACGTCGCCCTCGCGCGCATGCGCCCCGACAGCGAGCCGGCGCAAACCGGCAGCCTGCGCAGCGATATCCGCGCGTGGGCGGAACAGTATCTCGACGAAATGAGCTCCGAGCCCGGGCGCAACATGATGCGCGACGTGCAGGCGAGCGCTACGCCGGGGTACTGCGTGACGATCATTGCTGCGCAGTTGCAGACGATCATTGCGCGGCATCCGGATGAAACCGCGCCGAGTGTCGATCGGCTGATCAACCTGGTGGTGGCGCCGGTGGTGTTCCGGATTCTGTTTGCGGCGTCGGCACTTGAAGTGGAAGAACTGCACTATCTGATCGATATCGCACTGAATCAGCACTGACGCCGATCCCATGTAGGAGCTGCGGCACGCTGCGATCTTTTGATCTTGATTTCAAAGACCAAAAGATCAAAAGATCAAAAGATCAAAAGATCGCAGCGTGCCGCAGCTCCTACGGTTCAACGCAGAACCAACCGGTTTCACAGCTGCGACACCCCGCCACGCCACGACCTTGGTCGACACTGACTAACCGCCCCGCGCATGCGAGACTGTCCGTCCGGGCAGGAGTGCCGGGAAGTCTTCTGTCGGGAGTGTTGCATGTCGTTGTCCAGCGGGCTGATCGCCGCCGTCGCCCTGGCCTATATGGCCATCATGTTCGCCATCGCCTTCTACGGCGACCGTCGCAGCACGCCGTTGCCGCCGCGCATGCGTGCCTGGGTGTACAGCCTGTCGCTGGCGGTTTATTGCACCAGCTGGACGTTCTTCGGTGCGGTCGGCCAAGCGGCTGAACAACTGTGGTCATTCCTGCCGATTTACCTCGGGCCGATCCTGCTGTTGGTGGGTGCGCCGTGGGTCCTGCAAAAAATGGTGATGATCAGCAAACAGGAGAACATCACCTCCATCGCTGACTTCATCGCCGCACGCTACGGCAAATCGCAATCGCTGGCCGTGGTCGTCGCGCTGATCTGTCTGGTCGGCGTCCTCCCCTACATCGCCTTGCAACTCAAAGGCATCGTCCTCGGGGTGAACCTGTTGATCGGCGCCGGTGCCGACGCCATGGGCACGCGCGCCCAAGACACCGCGCTGATCGTGTCGCTGGTGCTGGCGCTGTTCACCATTGTCTTCGGTACGCGCAACCTCGACGCCACCGAGCACCACCGTGGCATGGTGCTGGCGATTGCCTTTGAGTCGCTGGTCAAACTGTTCGCGTTTCTCGCCGTCGGCGCCTTCGTCACCTATGGCCTGTATGACGGTTTCGACGATCTGTTCAATCAAGCGATGCTCGCGCCGCGCCTTGAGGAATACTGGAAAGAAACCATCAATTGGCCGTCGATGGTGGTGCAGACCGGCGTGGCGATGATGGCGATCATCTGCCTGCCCCGGCAATTCCACGTCACCGTGGTGGAGAACATCGATCCGCAGGACCTGCGTCTGGCCAAATGGGTGTTTCCGGCGTATCTGGCGTTGGCCGCGCTGTTTGTCGTGCCGATCGCTTTGGCCGGTCAGATGTTGCTGCCCAGCGATGTGTTGCCTGACTCGTTCGTGATCAGCCTGCCGCTCGCGCAAGCGCATCCGGCGCTGGCGATGCTGGCGTTTATCGGCGGTGCATCGGCGGCCACCGGCATGGTGATCGTCGCCAGCGTCGCGTTGTCGACCATGGTCTCCAACGACATGCTGTTGCCGTGGCTGCTGCGGCGCAACAATGCCGAGCGCCCGTTCGAAGTGTTCCGCCAGTGGATGCTCTCGGTGCGCCGCGTGAGCATCGTGGTGATTCTGCTGCTGGCGTATGTCAGCTACCGCTTGCTCGGCTCGACGGCCAGCCTGGCGACCATCGGCCAGATCGCCTTTGCGGCGGTCACCCAATTGGCACCGGCAATGCTCGGCGCGCTGTACTGGAAACAGGCCAACCGCCGTGGCGTGTTTGCCGGTCTCGCTGCCGGTACGTTCCTGTGGTTTTACACGCTGATTCTGCCGATCGCCGCGCACAGCCTTGGCTGGTCGCTGAGCAGTTTCCCTGGCCTCGCATGGCTGCACAGCAATCCGCTGAACCTGCCGATCACCCCGCTGACCCAAGGTGTGGTGCTGTCGCTGGCGGGTAACTTCACGCTGTTTGCGTGGGTCTCGGTGTTGTCGCGTACGCGGGTGTCCGAGCACTGGCAGGCCGGGCGCTTCATCGGTCAGGAGATCAGCGCGCGGCCTAGTGCTCGCTCGATGCTCGCGGTACAGATCGACGATCTGCTGCAACTGGCGGCTCGTTTTGTCGGTGAAGAACGCGCGCGCCAGAGCTTCATTCGTTTCGCTTATCGCCAAGGCAAAGGCTTCAACCCGAACCAGAACGCTGACGGCGAATGGATCGCCCACACCGAACGCTTGCTGGCCGGCGTGCTTGGCGCGTCGTCGACCCGCGCGGTGGTGAAAGCCGCCATCGAAGGTCGGGAAATGCAGTTGGAGGACGTCGTGCGCATCGCCGACGAAGCCTCGGAAGTGCTGCAATTCAATCGCGCCTTGCTGCAAGGCGCGATCGAGAACATCACCCAAGGCATCAGCGTGGTCGACCAGTCGCTGAAACTGGTGGCGTGGAACCGGCGTTATCTCGAGCTGTTCAATTATCCCGACGGTTTGATCAGTGTTGGCCGGCCGATTGCCGACATCATTCGCTACAACGCCGAACGCGGTTTGTGCGGCCCAGGCGAAGCGGAAGTTCACGTCGCTCGCCGCCTGCACTGGATGCGCCAGGGCCGTGCGCACACCTCGGAACGGCTGTTCCCCAACGGCCGGGTGATCGAGTTGATCGGCAACCCGATGCCCGGCGGCGGTTTCGTCATGAGTTTCACTGACATCACCGCGTTCCGCGAGGCCGAACAGGCACTGACTGAAGCCAACGAAGGCCTCGAGCAACGCGTCAGCGAACGCACGCAGGAGCTGTCGCAACTTAACGTCGCGCTGACCGAAGCCAAGGGCACTGCCGAGGCCGCGAACCAATCTAAAACCCGCTTCCTCGCGGCAGTCAGTCATGACTTGATGCAACCGCTGAACGCTGCCCGGCTGTTCTCCGCTGCCCTCTCCCATCAGGACGATGGCTTGAGCAGCGAAGCGCAGAAACTGGTGCAACACCTCGACAGTTCGCTGCGTTCGGCAGAAGACCTGATAAGCGATCTGCTGGACATCTCGCGCCTGGAAAACGGCAAGATCAACCCGGATCGCAAGCCGTTTGCGCTCAATGAGCTGTTCGACATTCTCGGCGCCGAATTCAAAGCGCTGGCGCAGGAGCAAGGCTTGAACTTTCGCGTGCGTAGCAGCCATATGCGCATCGACAGCGACAGCAAATTGCTCCGGCGGATTTTGCAGAACTTCCTGACCAACGCATTCCGCTACGCCAAAGGCCCGGTGCTGCTCGGCGTACGGCGACGCGGGGGAGAATTGTCGCTGGAAGTGTGGGATCGCGGGCCGGGTATTCCGGAAGACAAGCTGCAAGTGATTTTCGAAGAATTCAAACGTCTCGACAGTCATCAGACCCGTGCCGAGAAAGGTCTCGGGCTGGGCCTGGCGATTGCCGATGGTCTGTGTCGCGTGCTCGGCCACACGCTGCGTGTGCGTTCATGGCCGGGGCGCGGCAGTGTGTTCAGCGTCAGCGTGCCATTGGCGTCAACGCAAGCCGTGCCGGCGAGTGCCACAGTCGAGTTGAATGGCAAGTTGCACAGCGGCGCGCGGGTGCTGTGCATCGACAATGAAGACAGCATTTTGATTGGCATGAACAGTTTGTTGAGTCGTTGGGGTTGCCAGGTATGGACGGCGCGCAATCGCGAAGAATGCGCGGCATTGCTCAGCGATGGCGTGCGCCCGCAGTTGGCGCTGGTCGACTATCACCTGGATCACGGCGACACCGGCACCGAGCTGATGGCGTGGTTGCGCACGAGTCTCGGCGAGCCGGTACCGGGTGTGGTGATCAGTGCGGATGGGCGACCGGAGACTGTCGCGCAGGTGCATGCGGCGGGGCTGGATTATCTGGCGAAACCGGTGAAACCGGCGGCGTTGCGGGCATTGTTGAGTCGGTATGTGCCGCTTTAGAAGCAAAAGATCGCAGCCTGCGGCAGCTCCTACCTGGATCCCATGTAGGAGCTGCCGCAGGCTGCGATCTTTTGATCTTTATTCAGGCAACTCCACCAACCCGTCGACATCAGTCATCGCCCGCTCCAGCAGATCCGCCGGCAAGCTCTTGCTCGCCCGCGCGCCGAGCAGTTTCAGCTGTTCGCTGCGGCTGACCAGGTTGCCGCGCCCTTCAGTGAGTTTGTTGCGCGCGGAACTGTAGGCCTTGTCCAACTGTTGCAGGCGATTGCCGACCTCGTCCAGGTCCTGAATGAACAGCACGAACTTGTCGTACAGCCAACCGGCGCGTTCGGCAATTTCCCGGGCGTTCTGGCTTTGGCGCTCCTGCTTCCACAGGCTGTCGATGACGCGCAAGGTCGCCAGCAAGGTGGTCGGACTGACGATCACGATGTTGCGATCGAAGGCTTCCTGGAACAGTGTCGGTTCGGCCTGCAAGGCGGCAGAAAATGCCGCTTCGATCGGCACGAACAGCAAGACGAAATCGAGGCTGTGCAGCCCTTCCAGACGTTTGTAATCCTTGCCGGCCAAGCCTTTGACGTGGTTGCGCAGCGACAGCACATGCTGCTTGATCGCGATCTGCCCGAGCGCGTCGTCGTCGGCGGCCACGTATTGCTGATACGCGGTGAGGCTGACCTTGGAATCGACCACTACCTGCTTGTCGCCCGGCAGATAGATAACCACGTCAGGCTGGAAGCGTTCGCCGTCCGGCCCCTTCAGATTGACCTGGGTCTGGTACTCGCGGCCCTTCTCCAGACCGGCGTGCTCAAGCACTCGTTCGAGAATCAGCTCGCCCCAGTTGCCCTGGGTCTTCTGGCCTTTCAGCGCGCGCGTCAGGTTGGTTGCTTCATCGCTCAGGCGCAGGTTCAGCGCCTGCAAACGCTCCAGCTCCTTGGCCAGTGAGAAGCGCTCGCGAGCTTCGGCCTGATAGCTTTCTTCCACGCGTTTTTCGAAGGACTGAATGCGTTCTTTCAATGGATCGAGCAACTGGCCGAGACGTTGCTGGCTGGTTTCGGCAAAACGTTGCTCACGTTCATCGAAGATCTTTCCGGCCAGTTCAGCGAACTGCGCACGCAGCTCATCACGCGAGCCCTGTAGATCATCGAGGCGTTGCTGATGACTTTCCTGTTGCTCGCGCAGTTCGGCATTCAACGAGGCAGCCTGTGCGTCGAGGCGGCGCAGTTCGGCCTCCTTGTTGGCACGTTCGAGGTTCCAGGCGTGGGAGGCGTCGCGGGCATCGTCACGCTCGATTTGCAGCAGTTCGACTTCCCGGCGCAAGGCCGCGAGGTCAGCCTGCTTGGCGGCGTTGGCCTGGCCAAGATCGGCAATCTCGTCGCGGCTGGCTTCAAGCTGAGCGTTGAGGCCGTCCTGCGCCAGTTGCGCCATGGCCAGGCGCTCTTCGAGCAAGGCGACCTCGGCCTGACCGTTACTCGTCCGGCGTTGCAGCTGCCAGGCCAGTGCCAGCAACGGCAACCCTGCCGCTGCGAGACCGAGCAATACGCTGGTCAAGTCCATCGCCATAGCCATTCCCGCCGATCCGATAAAGCCTGAAGGTTAACCAAGGTGTCAGAACTTGCACAGCTCAGTCTTCGATGAGCCCCAGTTCCTGCTGTGCGCGAAGGTCGCCAGCACGGGCAGCCTGACGCAGCAGGTCGTGGCCGATGCGGCGATCCCGGGCATTCCCGCACTCACGGCACATCAACTGACCGAGACGGCTCTGCGCGACGACCACGCCTTCGCGCGCTGGTTGCTTCAACAAACGCCCGGCGAGATGCTTGGCATTGAGGCTGTCGACCAGGCGCGGACTGTCGAGCAGCCATTCGGCTACACGCACGGAAAATCGCTTGGGGGAGGTAACACGAGGGAGTTCTGGGGTAACAGAGTCTGATACTGAGCGAAACTTCATAAAACACTGTGGGACAGATCGGAAGGCGCGCCACTCTACTCTCTTTTTCTTACAGGTAAAGTCGAAAAACAACCCGGCACGCCCGTCCTAGAGCAAGCGCTCGGGACAATCCACAGAAGCTGTGGATAACTCAGTGGACAACCTTGCTGCAACCCTCGCAAAGCCTTGTGGAATGGGGCTCGCAGTCAAACTGACGATTTTTTCACCAACAAAAAAAAGCCTTTTTTTTCATTGACTTAAACTTTTGATACAGGCAGCCATCGGGGTCAGGATTGATATGACAGCGCCGTGACAGTGCGCGCAACTAATGTGCACAAGTACCTGTTACCCGGTTATAACGCTGCGCTTTTTCGGGTCGTTGCGGCACTCGGACTGGGGATAAAGCGCTCTGGCGAGGCCTTTGATGAATTTTTCTTCACCGACCAACGGTCGAAATGTGAGCCAACAAGGGGCATTGCCGCGCAGGCAAAAGCAGATTGCATCGGCGTGTGCAATGTTTTTTCACTTCGGGTTTGCATTGCTCAAGTCGATCCGTTAGTATCCGCGGCGTTAGTACCAAGCTGAAAGTCAATTCCGGTCGAACACATCCCCACGGTCAGCCTTCTTCCAAGAAGCCCCTACCGAACAAGCGGGAGCGACCCCTCGATGGTTTCCAGGTAAATCTTGCGACGACACTGCCTTTGAATGATGCAAAGGGTGTTGCGAAGACCACTTACTCTGACCGAACCAACCTGCAAATTGATCAGGATCTTCACCCCGGGCCCAGAACCTTTGC
Source organism: Pseudomonas helmanticensis (assembly GCF_900182985.1). Lineage (NCBI taxonomy): Bacteria > Pseudomonadati > Pseudomonadota > Gammaproteobacteria > Pseudomonadales > Pseudomonadaceae > Pseudomonas > Pseudomonas helmanticensis. The sequence continues at coordinate 2,435,174 of NZ_FXUY01000001.1, forward strand.
CCTTGATGTGTTGCCTGCCCTCCTAAGTACCTACCTGCCAGCCCAAGCGCGCCAACTTATCAGCGCTTCAAACTGGCTGCTTTGTTCCAGTCGGGTTCTTCGTTCGATCAATGGTGATCGTCGTCACTGGAACGTTTTAACGTTGCACGGTTCTTATCCGTGTCATTTGTAGGAACACCTAATAACTATGTCTACTCAAATCCATACTCAGGATGCCATTCGCACCCTAACCAATGCTTTTGCTCCAATGAACTGCCTGATCATGGCCGCTCGCAAAGGCTGCTTCAGCTTCACCCTGGTCAACGAGCACGGTATCGCCCGCCACAGCGAGCGTCTGTACCCGGATCAATACTCCAGCGCCGAACCGCTGCAGGCTGTGATCGACCGTACCCGTCAGGCACTGGTTGCCTGAAAGCCGAAAAGGCTGCAAAAGCAAAAGCCTCGCACAAAATGCGGGGCTTTTTATTGCCCGATGTTTCACTTTTAGCCCTGGCCGCCTAAGCACCTTCCGATATAACGGTTATAACTCGAAGCCGGAAATATTTTAAAAACAGGCCTTTACGTTGTGAATATGACACTACACTTCAACTCAAGCGGCGTGATCCGCTTGCGGCGAGTCTGAACCGATCCACCGCTGCCAAGGCCCCTTCAGGACTCGCCATCAATAACAAGAACCGAGGGTGTTATGGGTATCGCTGCCAGCGAACTGTGCCGCTACGTGATCCGTCCCACACTGATTTATCTGGGACGTCACTGTGCAACCGCCGAATCCCTGTTGCTGGGCATCGCCGCCAGCCAGTCCGCCCTCGGTTCCGCTCTGCATGACCGCCGTGGCCACGGCCTCTACCGCATTGCCGAGCATCGCCATCAAGCCCTTTGGGATGATTACCTGGCGCTTGATCCGGAACGCGCCAGCCTGGTTCGCGGCCTGGCCAGCCAGCATGCTTTTCTGAGTGGCCCACACCTGGAATTGACCGTAAATCTGCGTTACGCCACTGCCATTGCCTGGCTGCTGGTAGAAGAGCAAAACCCCACCCTCCCCGCCCCGACCGATTTGCTCGGCATGGCGCGAATCTGGCGCCAGACTTTTCAGCCTCAGGGTCGCCTGCGTGACTTCACTTACGCCTGGCAAACCTGTGTTTCACCGTTGAATCAGGTCGCTTGCTGACTCACCCGTTTCAGAAGATCTTCCAACAGGTCGCGAATCTGGTCGGATTGTCCTACAAAACCGCTCTAACTCAAGCCATACGGACTATAGCGCTGGGACGAAAATGTTGGTAATTTTCGCCCCGGTGATCACCAGGAGTTCTAATAATGAAAAAAGTCATGCTCAAAACCACCCTTAGCCTCGCCGTTACCATGGCATCCACGCAGATTTTCGCAGCTGGCTTTGCCATCAACGAACACAGCATTAGCGGGATGGGGACGGGTTACGCCGGGCGATCTTCTTCTGCCGACGACGCAAGCACTGTTTATGGCAACCCTGCCGGCATGTCGCGCATCACGCGTGAACAAGTCACTGGCGGTGTTGCATTCCTCGACGCAAAAACCGATATCAGCGACGCCAGCTCCAGCCCTAACGGCGGCAGCAACAAAGGCGACATGGTGCCCTTCACCTCCGTACCTATGGGCTTCTACGTCAAACCGATCGATGATCACTGGGCCTTCGGTCTCGGCGTTTACGTGCCGTTCGGTCTGATTACCGATTACGAAAACGGCTTTGCCGGCCGTTACTTCGGCAGCAAGTCCGAAGTACAAGTGATCACCTTCCAGCCAACCGTGAGCTACAAGTTCAACGACGTCGTGTCGATCGGTTTCGGCCCGACCATCAACCGCATCGACGGTACCCTGGAATCGAACCTGTCGATCACTCAGGCAGCACCGGACGGCAAGGTCAAGATCAAGGGTGACGACACCGCGCTGGGCTACAACATCGGCGTGCTGGTTCAAGCCACCGACACTACCCGTCTGGGCCTGACCTATCACTCGAAAGTCGACTACAAGCTCGAAGGCAACACCAAGGTCAACTACGGCGCACTGGCCGCAGTCGGTCTGGGTTCCAGCCAGAAGTACGACGCTTCGTTGAAGATCACTACGCCTGAATCCCTGGACTTCTCTGTGACCCAGGCAATCAACGACCAGTGGAACGTCTATGCCGGTTCGACCTTCACCCGTTGGAGCCAGCTGAAGAAAATCACCGTCGAGAACTCGGGCGTGCAGCCGCTGCTGGCCGGTCAGTTCGGCGAGATCACCGAAGACCAGAACTGGCACGACTCCTGGGCTTACGCCGTGGGTACTTCGTATCAGTTGAACAAGGAATGGGTACTGCGTACCGGTCTGACTTTCGACCAGTCGCCGACCAACAACGTCGACCGTTCGCCACGTATCCCGACTGGCGACCGTACGATCTTCAGCATCGGTGCCGGCTGGAGCCCGACCGAAGACCTGACCATCGACGTCGCTTACTCGTACCTGAAGGAAGAGTCGGTGAAGATCCACAACGAAAACGATCGTGGCCAGACCTACGACGCCAAGTATGAAAACTCGGCAAACGGTTTCGGTGTCGGCGCGACCTACCGCTTCTGATGCTGCACGGCGAGGCTGATCCCTCGCCCACAAAAAAGCCCCGCCTCTGCAAAGAGAGCGGGGCTTTTTTGTACCTGAAATCCGTGTAGGAGCTGCGGCACGCTGCGATCTTTTGATTTTAAAAACAGGATCAAAAGATCGCAGCGTGCCGCAGCTCCTACACGGATCGGGTCATGGCTTGAGGGGTTTCGAGGCGATGGCTTTTTCGATCGCGGCGATGAATTCCGGATCGTCAGGCTTGGTCAGGCTGGAAAAATTGGCGATGACTTTACCTTGGCGATCGACCACGTATTTGTAGAAATTCCACTTCGGCGCGCTGCTCTGCGCGGCGAGCACTTGAAACAGGTGGGTGGCGTCGTCACCACGGACTTTCTGCGGCTCGGTCATGGCGAATGTCACGCCATAGTTGGCATAGCAGACCTTGGCGGTCTCGGCGCTGTCCTTGGACTCTTGCTTGAAGTCATTGGAAGGCACGCCGAGCATTTGCAGCCCTTGCGACTCGTAGCGCTTATGCAGCGCTTCAAGCCCTTCGAACTGCGGGGCAAACCCGCAAAAGCTCGCGGTATTCACCACCACCAAGGGCTTGTCGGCGTACTGCTGACACAGATCGATGGATTCCTTGGCCCGCAATTTTGGCAGCGAGCCTTGCAACAATTCCGGGCAATCGGCGGCCTGGGCCAGGCCAGTCAGCGCCATCAGCAACGCGGGAACAGCACACCAGCGCATCAGCATGTCGAACTTCCTTGAGCAGTCGTCAGGCTTCGACGTTACTCGCCACGCCTGCTTCTAGCAAATGCTCATGCCCAACTGCATCAACGCCAGACCACCCTGATGCCAGCCCCACCACACCAGCGCCAGCAATGCGGCGCCGAGTGCGGCGAGGACGATACGCGGCCAGAATCGGCTCATGCGGCGCTCGCAGCGGCTTGCAGGCGGGCGACCGGACGTTCGCGCACCGGCCAGTTCAAAGCGGCCGCCAACAGGCTGAGAAGGACTGCCACTTGCCAGATCAAGTCATAACTCCCGGTACGGTCGTAAACCACCCCGCCCAACCAGCCGCCGAGGAACGAACCCAGCTGATGGAACAGGAACACGATACCGCCGAGCATGGACAGATTACGCACGCCAAACAAGGTCGCCACCGTACCGTTGGTCAACGGCACCGTCGACAGCCACAAAAAGCCCATGGCCATGCCGAACAGATAAGCCGAGGTGGTCGTCACCGGTAGCCACAGGAACAGCACGATCACCACCGCGCGCAACAGATACAGCGCAGTGAGCAAACGCGGTTTCGACATGCGCCCGCCGAGCCAGCCAGCGGTGTAAGTGCCGAAGATGTTGAACAGGCCGATCAGCGCCAGCACCGTAGTGCCGACGGAAGCCGGCAGATGCTGATCGACCAGATACGCCGGCAGATGCACACCAATGAATACCACCTGAAAACCGCAGACGAAAAAGCCGAACGCCAGCAACCAGAAACCCGAATGCGAGCAAGCCTCACGCAGCGCCTCGGTCAGAGTTTGTTCATGGCCGAGCACCGGCAGCGGTTTGTCCTTGAGCATGCTCACCAACGGCACGATCAGCGCCACCAGCAAACCCAACACCAACAACGCCGCTGACCAGCCGAGCCAGCCGATCAGCCCCAGCGTGCCCGGCAACATGGCGAATTGACCGAACGAGCCGGCAGCGCTGGCAATGCCCATGCCCATGCTGCGTTTCTCTGGCGGCACCGCGCGCCCGACCACGCCGAGGATTACCGAGAACGACGTCCCGGACAAGCCAATACCGATCAGCAAACCGGCGCTCAATGACAGCGTCACCGCCGAATCAGACAGCCCCATGCACACCAGACCTGCCGCATAGAGCACCCCACCAACGAGCACCACTTTCGCGGCGCCGAAACGGTCAGCCAGTGCGCCGGTGAACGGCTGCGCCAGGCCCCAGATCAGGTTCTGCAGGGCGATGGCGAAAGCGAACACCTCGCGGCCCCAGCCGAATTGCGCGCTCATCGGTGACAGGAATAAACCGAAACCGTGCCGCACGCCCAATGACAACGCGAGGATCAGCGCACTTCCGACCAACACCCAACCGCACGTACGCCACATCGATGTCATTATTGTTCTCCGCTTGCGGGTATATACCCGCTTGAGTTTGGAAAAAACCGGCCTCAGGCCAGTTCATCCAGCAATTTGAGCAAGGTTTCACGCTTCTCGGCACCCAGTCGATCAATCAATCGCTGCTGCGCCGCTTCCCAGGCCGGCAGCGCATCTGCCAAGCGTTGTGCACCGGTTTCGGTGAGCCGGACGATGCGGTTACGCATGTCTTCGCCCTCGGCCAGCGCCACCAGCCCTTCGCCTTCCAGCACGCGCAGATTGCGCCCGAGGGTACTGCGATCCAGGCCCATGGCCTCAGCAAGTTCGGAAATGCTCGGCTGATCCAGACGCTGTAGATTGCACAGCAGAGAATACTGGGCAACGTTGATCCCGAAGCCGTCGAGAGCGCCGTCGTAATGCCTGCTGACGCCACGAGCGGCGCGACGCAGGTTAGTGCACAAACACTGAGATGGAAGCATGATGCGTGTATATACCCGCGACTGTGTTAAATCAAGTTACAGATGAAAAAGATCGCAGCCTTCGGCAGCTCCTACAGGTTTACGCGAACCGATGTAGGAACTGCCGAAGGCTGCGATCTTTTGATTCTAAATCAGCACAACACCAACCAACACCACCATCTCCAGCAATTCCAGCAACGCCCCTGCCGTATCGCCGGTCGTCCCACCCAGTCGCCGCATCATCACCCGCCGCAGCCAGACAAACACACCGATCGAAACCACCAACGCAACGACTGCACTGAACCCGGCGATCAACACGCAAGCCAGCCCACTCAAGCCCAGCACCCACCACCCGGCCTTGCGCGGCAGATGATCCGCCAGCGCCTGCCCCAACCCGCCGGCGCGCACATACGGCGTGGTCAGAAACAACCCCAACAAAGCCGCCCGCCCCAGCAACGGCACGATGAGCAGGACAATCCCATGCCCTTGCTCGATCAACGCCAGCAGCGCGGCAAACTTCAGCAGCAACACCAGCACCAGCGTGACCACCGCAATCGGCCCGCTGCGCGGATCCTTCATGATCGTCAGCGTGCGCTCGCGATCACCGAAACCGCCGAGCCAGGCATCGGCGCTGTCGGCCAGGCCATCGAGGTGCAACGCGCCGCTGAGTAACACCCACACCGTCAACAGCAGTGCTGCATGCAGCAACAACGGCGCGCCGGCAAGCAGCAGATTCAACGCCCAGAGGATCACCCCAAACAGCAAACCCACCAGCGGATAAAACAGCAGCGAGCGCCCTAGCTGTTCCGGCTCAGGCATGCCCGGCAACCGAATCGGCAAGCTGCTGAGAAATTGCAGGGCGATCCACAGCGGCAACATGTCAGCGACCTTCCTTGAGTGAACCATCGACCTCGACCGTCAGCGCAAACAACGCGCCATGCCCGACCTCGACATTGAGCAATTGCTCACGCGGCAACCCACGCGCTTGCGCCAGCAACAAACGCATCACACCGCCGTGACTGATCAGCAAAATGCGCTGACCGGCGTAGGCGCTGTGCAACCGTGCAACTGCCTCCAGCACCCGCGCGGAAAAATCACTGACCGGCTCACCCTGCGGCGGTGTAAACGCATACGGATCGGCCCAGAACAGGCCCAACGCCTCGGCATCGGTCGCCATCAACGCCGCCGCGCTCTGCCCTTCCCACGCGCCGAAATGCAGCTCTTGCAGATCCTTGTCGAGCTGCACCGGCAAATTCAGCTGCTCACCCAGCTCAGCGGCAAACCGCGCGCAACGCTGCAACGGCGAGCTGACCAGACGATCCCACGGCCCGCCCTCGACCACCGCTGCACGCATCTGCGCCCAGCCGTTCTCGGTGAGCGCATCGTCGAGACTGCCGCGCAATCCGCCACCGAGTTCAGTCTCACCGTGGCGCAGCAGATCCAGATGCAATGTCATGCCGGACGATCCGCAACTGCCGCTTCGGCGAACGTCGCCATTTGCCCGTGCAGGTCGCACGCCAGACGCAACAATGGCACCGCCAACGCCGCACCACTGCCCTCGCCCAGACGCAGGCCAAGCTCCAGCAACGGCTCAGCACCGAGCGCTTCGAGTACGTGACGATGGCCCGGCTCGGCGCCACGATGCCCGAACAACAGCCACTCGCGACACGCAGGATTGAGACGCACCGCGACCAGCGCGGCGACCGTGCAGATAAAGCCGTCGACCAACACCGCAACGCCTTCCTGCGCGCAGGCCAGATAGGCACCGACCAGCGCCGCGATTTCGAAACCGCCAAGGTTGAACAACGTCTGCAACGCATCACCACGTTGCGCCGCGTGCAAGGCCAATGCGCGCTCGATGACTTGCGCTTTGTGGCTGACGCCTTCCGCGTTCAAACCTGTGCCCGGGCCGGTCAGATGCATCACCGGACAATCGAGCAAGGCGCAGGCCAGCGCACTGGCCGCGGTGGTATTGCCGATACCCATTTCGCCGCCGATGAACAACTGAGCGCCAGCCGCTTTCGCGCGCAGCACGCTGTCACGCCCAGCCTGCAAAGCAAGTTCGCCCTGAGCCTGAGTCATCGCCGCGCCCAACACGAGATTCGCCGTGCCCGGGCCAATGTTCAAGTGACGCACACCCGGCAGATTCAGCGACGGCGTCACGGTGCCTAGATCGACCACTTCGAGCTGCGCACCCAGTTGACGCGCGAGCACACTGATCGCTGCCCCGCCGCTGACAAAGTTCAGCAGCATCTGCCCGGTGACTTCCTGCGGGAACGCCGAAACCCCTTCGGCGACCACCCCGTGATCGCCGGCAAAAATCGCGATCCAGACCTGCGCCAGCGTCGGTTTGACCTGCCCTTGCAGCCCGGCCAGTTGCACCGCCACCGATTCCAGGCGACCCAGCGAGCCGGCCGGTTTGGTCAGTTGCTGCTGCCGCGCCGCCGCTTGTGCAAGCACCTCGGCATGCAGCGGTTGGCACGAATTCAGCCACCACGATTGAGTCATAACGCAGATCCTTTCAAAGTCAGGGGCAAGCCGGCGACCGTCAGCACCACACGCTGACAGCGCTCGGCCAGAGCTTGATGCAGCCAACCGGCTTCATCGACGTAGCGGCGAGTCAATTCGCCCAGCGGCACGACACCCATTCCGGTCTCGTTGCTGACAAAAATGATTTCACCCGGCAGCGCGGCCAGGCATTCGAGCAGGGATTCACGCTCGGCGGCGAGACGCTCGGCGTCATCGAGCATCAGCAGGTTGGTCAGCCACAGCGTCAGACAATCGACCAGCAGGCAACGCTCGGCGCTGGCGTGTTCGCGCAGGACGCGGGCCAGTTCCAATGGTTCTTCGATGAGCGTCCATTCGGCTGGGCGACGGGCGCGGTGATGGGCGACGCGATCGCTCATCTCGCCATCGAGCGGCTGGCTGGTGGCGATGTAGGTGACCGCAAGATTGCTTTCGCTGGCGAGTTTTTCCGCGAGGCGGCTTTTGCCGGAGCGGGCGCCGCCGAGGATCAGTTGGAGCATGGGGACATCCTGAAAATTATGGGTTGAGACGAATGGCGCTATCGCGAACAGGCTCACTCCTGCAAGGGAACGCGGTCAACTGTAGGAGTGAGCCTGCTCGCGATGAGGCTATGGAACCCACCTCAAATCCCACAGAGCCGGCGCAACAGCTCGGTATCCAGATGCTTCTCCACCAGATCCGCCAACCGCTCGATATCGCGCTCGCGCAAGCCGTGGTAATCCACCGCCTGCACATCGCACAATCCGGCCCAGCGCAACAAAGCGGCACTCGCCGCCGGCGATTCAAACAGGCCATGCAGGTAGGTGCCAAACACTTGTCCATCAGCACTCTGCGCACCGTCGCAACGACCGTCATCCAGATGCACCGCCGCATGCTCCAGCGCTGCTCCGCTGGTCACCCCGGCATGGATTTCATAACCGCTGACCTCGGCATCTTCCAGCGCCAGCCGCCCGCGCACATTGCGCAATTGCTTCTCGGCTTCCAGCGTCGTTTCGAACGCCAGCAAAGCCAGGCCGGCACTGGAACCCGGCGCACCTTCGAGGCCCAAAGGATCATGCACCTGCTGACCGAGCATTTGCAGACCGCCGCAGATCCCCAGCACTTTGCCGCCGTAACGCAAATGCCGACTGATTGCCGTATCCCAGCCATTCGCACGTAGATACGCGAGGTCGCTGCGCACGCTTTTCGAGCCGGGCAGAATGATCAGGTCAGCCGCCGGAATCGCCTGCCCCGGGCCGACAAATTGCAGGTCGACCTGCGGGTGCAAACGCAGTGGATCGAAGTCGGTGTGGTTGCTGATTCGCGGCAGTACCGGCACCACCACCTTCAGCACTTGTTCGGCCTTGTCGGTCTGGCGCTGATCGATGCCGTCCTCGGCTTCCAGATGCAGGTCCATCACGTAGGGCAACACGCCGATCACCGGTTTGCCGGTGCGCTGTTCCAGCCAGTCGAGACCCGGTTGCAGCAAAGCGATGTCACCGCGAAAACGGTTGATGATGAAACCTTTGACCCGCGCCTGCTCGCTCGGCGAGAGCAACTCCAGCGTGCCGACCAGATGGGCGAAAACCCCGCCGCGATTGATGTCGGCAATCAGCAGCACCGGGCAATCTACCGCCTCGGCAAAACCCATGTTGGCGATGTCGCCGGCACGCAGATTGATCTCCGCCGGCGAGCCCGCACCTTCGACCATTACCAGCGGATAAGCAGCGCTGAGCCGTTCGTGGGAGGCCAGCACCGCTTGCATCGCGATGGCTTTGTAGTCGTGATAGGCGACGGCGTTCATGCTGGTGACGGCGCGGCCATGGATGATCACTTGCGCGCCGGTGTCGCTGTTCGGTTTGAGCAATACCGGATTCATGTCGGTGTGCGGTTCGAGATGCGCCGCTTGCGCCTGCACCGCTTGCGCGCGACCGATCTCGCCACCGTCTGCCGTCACCGCGCTGTTGAGCGCCATGTTCTGCGGTTTGAACGGGACGACCGCGACACCTTGGCGCGTTGCCCAACGGCACAACGCCGTCACCAGCGTGCTTTTACCGGCGTCGGAAGTGGTGCCCTGCACCATCAGGGTTGTCATGCGTTGTCCTTGGTGAAAGCCAGCAAAGCCTGTTCGAGACGCGCCTCTTCGGCGACGTCAGCGGGCAGACCAAAACGCAAACTGCTGTTGTGGGTGAAGATGCGCAGGAGGATGCCGCGCCGCGCCATGAACTCGTGCAGCGCCTGCGCATGCTCGGTGATCAGGCACTGGAACAGCGCGCAACCACCCTGCGGTTTGAAGCCATAGCGCGCGAGCATCAGGGCCAACCGCTCACTCGCCTCATCGCTGCGGATGCGCTGACGCGTATGGCCTTCGGTGTCTTGCAGACACACCTGGCCAAGCACGCGCGTCGGCCCGCTGACGGCCCACGGCCCGACTTGTTCGGCGAGCAAACGCAGCAATTTACGCTCGGCCAGCACAAAGCCCAGACGCACGCCGGCCAGACCAAAGAACTTGCCAAACGAACGCAAGACGACCAGCCCGACCTGATGCGCATACGGCGCGAGGCTCAGCTGCGGCGTGTTGTCCATGAACGCTTCATCGACCACCAGCCAGCCACCGCGCTGCGCCAGTCGCGCATGCCAGTCGAGTAGCCGCGCCGGGGTCAGACTGAGGCCGGTCGGGTTATTCGGATTGACCACCACCAACACGTCGAGACTGTCGAGAAAGAACTCGACTTCCTGCTCCAGCACTTCGCGCACGATGTAACCGCTGCGACGCCAGGCTTCGGCGTGTTCGGCATAGCACGGCGATAAAACGCCAACCTTGCCGGTGCGACGCAAACGCGGCAGCAATTGAATGGCCATTTGCGAGCCAGCCACCGGCAGCACTTGTGCGGCGCCGTAGTAATCGCACGCCGCCTGCTCCAGACCGTCATCGGTTTCCGGCAAGCGCGCCCAGGCACGCAGCGGGATTTCCGGGATCGGGAACGGCCACGGCGCGAGACCGCTGGACAGGTCGAGCCAGTCAGCTTCGGCAATGCCGTAGTCGAGCGCCGCCTTGCGCAGCCGGCCACCGTGCTCAAGCATAGAATTCAGCCCCCACGCAGAGAATCAGCAGCCATAACCATACGCCGCGCTGGACCAATTGCCAGCCGCGATCAATGGAATCGGCATCGGCTGGCGCCCCTTCGCCGAGCTGCGGGCGCTCATGCAGTTCGCCGTGATAGATCGCCGGGCCGCCCAGTTCCACGCCCAGCGCACCGGCACCTGTGGCCATCACCGGGCCGGCGTTCGGGCTGTCCCACTTCGGCGCCTGTGTGCGCCAGCACTTCAAGGACAGTCGGGTTTTGCCGAGCAACGCGTAGGTCAACGCCACCAGGCGCGCAGGAATGTAGTTCAACACGTCGTCGATTTTTGCCGCCGCCCAGCCGAAACGCTCAAAGCGTTCGTTGCGATAGCCCCACATCGCGTCGAGGGTATTGCTCAGGCGATAGAGCACCACGCCCGGCGCACCGGCGACGACAAACCAGAACAGCGCGGCGAACACCGCATCGCTGCCGTTCTCCAGCACCGACTCCGTGGCGGCGCGGGCGACGGCGGTGCTGTCGAGTTCATCGGTCTGACGGCTGACCAGATAGCCGACGCGCTTGCGCGCTTCGTTGAGATCATCCGCGCGCAACGCAGCAGCGACCGGGGCGACATGTTCACCGAGGCTGCGCATGCCGAGCGCGCAATACAACGCGAGAATCTCGACCACCCAGCCCACGTACGGCGCCCAGGAAAATGCCGTGGCGAGTAACGTCAGCGGCAGCACGGCGATCACCCACGCGGTGACGCCATGGCTGCGCCAGCCGCGACCACCGGCGTTGAAACGTTGCTCGATGCGCCCGGCAAAATTGCCGAACGCCACCAGCGGATGCCAGCGTTTCGGTTCACCGAGCAACGCATCCAGCGCAACCGCGGCGACACTCAACAACGCCACACTCATTGACTCACTCCCCAATAATTTTCATACAGCAACTCATTGAGCGGACGCGCCTGCGCCCACCCTTCGAGTACCAGCATCGGCGCCGGATAGAATTCCTTGACCGGGCCCAGGCACAAAACGGCCAGAGGTTTAGCGCCTTGCGGCAATTTCAGTAAATCGGCGAGTGCCTGCGGCTCGAACAGCGAGACCCAGCCCATGCCCAACCCTTCGGCACGCGAGGCCAGCCAGAGGTTTTGAATCGCGCAGGACAACGAAGCCATGTCCATTTCCGGCAACGTGCGGCGCCCGAAGATGTGCTTCTCGCGATCATCCATCAGCGCCGCGACCAGCACTTCGGCGCAGTCATTGATGCCTTCGACCTTGAGTTTCATGAACTCGTCACTGCGCTCGCCGAGGGCTTCGGCTGTGCGGATGCGTTCTTCTTCGACGAGGTTCTGGATCCGGCCGCGCAGGTTTCGGTCGCTGATGCGAATGAAGCGCCAGGGCTGCATCAGGCCGACGCTTGGGGCCTGGTGGGCGGCTTCAAGGAGACGCCGCAGCAACTCAGGCTCGACCGTCCCGCCGGTGAAGTGGCGCATGTCGCGGCGCTCGGCAATGGCTCGATAGACGGCTTGGCGCTCCGCCTCAGAGAATGCGTTGTCGGTCATGGCCCTTTCGCGAGCAGGCTCGCTCCTACAGGGGATCGCATTTCGTCAGCCACAACATCGCCCACTGTAGGAGTGAGCCTGCTCGCGATAGCGTCCTCAAGGCACGGCGCAAACAACGCAGCGACAGCCACAGGATTCGACGGAAAGTAAAAGTGCACATAAGAAGCCGTCATCCGCCCCTCACGATAAACCGCCTCAGCCCCACGCCCGCCATTCGGGCTCAACCCTCGGGCAATCGGGGTCAGCTCGGTAGTCGTCAGCGAATGATGATAAGTGTGCCCACGCAACGCCCCTTCCGGCAGATCCACCGCCTGCAACGCCAACGCCGCCAGACGTTTCTGCATCACTGCATCACCGGTCAGCAATCCGACCAGCTCAGCCCGCTTGCCTTCAACATCAGTCAGCGAATCGAGCAGATACAGCATCCCGCCACACTCAGCGAGCAACGGTTTACCCGCCGCATGATGCGCACGGACCGCCTCGAGCATCGCGGTGTTCTGCGACAACGCCACGTGATGCAATTCCGGATACCCGCCGGGCAGATACAGACTGTCCGCCTCAGGCAGTTGCCTATCGCGGATCGGCGAGAAAAAGCTCAACTCGGCACCCATCGCGCGCAGCAGATCGAGACTCGCGCCATAGGTGAAGGCAAACGCCTCATCACGCGCAACGGCAATGCGCACATTTTTCAGCAAAGGCTCGACGGCGATAACGTCCGGCGCGGCAAATTCCACGGCCGGTGGCAGCGCTACCTCGCAGCTGCTGGCGAGCGCTGCTGCGGCGGCGTCGAGTCGCACATCGAGGTCATTCAACTCGCTGGCCTGCACCAGGCCGAGATGACGGCTCGGCAGTTCGATGCCGGTCTCGCGCGACAATGCGCCGTACCAGCGCAGACCTTCTGTAAGGCTGCCTTCGAGCAATTGCGCGTGACGCAACGTGCCGACCCGGTTGGCCAAAACCCCGGCAAATGGCAGATCCGGTTGGTACTTCGCCAGGCCCAACGCCAGCGCACCAAAGGTCTGCGCCATCGCTGTGCCGTCGATCACACCGAGCACCGGCACACCAAAATGCCGCGCCAGATCGGCACTCGACGGCGTGCCGTCAAACAGGCCCATCACGCCTTCGATCAGAATCAGATCCGCCTCGGCGGCGGCTTCCCACAACAGACGACGACTTTCCTGCTCGCCGACCATCCACATGTCCAGTTGATACACCGGCGCACCGCTGGCACGCTCGAGAATCATCGGGTCGAGGAAGTCCGGGCCGCATTTGAACACGCGCACCTTGCGCCCCTGATTGCGATGCAAACGGGCGAGCGCGGCGGTAACGGTGGTCTTGCCCTGACCGGAAGCCGGCGCGGCGATGAGCACCGCCGGGCAGTGACGTGGTTGATTCAAAGTTCGACGCCTTTCTGCGCTTTGATGCCGGCCTGGAAGGCGTGTTTGAGCATGCCCATTTCGGTGACGGTGTCGCCCATCTCGATCATTTCCGGCTTGGCCGCACGACCGGTGACGATCACGTGCTGCATCGGCGGCCGCGCCTGCAAATCGCTGAGTACTTGATCGAGATCGAGGTAGCCGTGCTTGAGGGCGATGTTCAATTCATCGAGCACCACCAGACCGATCGACGGATCACGCAACAGCTCGCGGGAGACTGCCCAAGCGGCTTCGGCAGCAGCGATGTCGCGCTGACGGTCCTGGGTTTCCCAGGTGAAGCCCTCGCCCATCACGTGGAAGCGCACTTGTTCGGGGAAGCGGCGGAAAAACAATTCTTCGCCAGTGCTGTTGCGGCCCTTGATGAACTGCACCACGCCGCACTGCATGCCGTGGCCCATGGCGCGCGCAAGCATGCCGAACGCCGAACTGCTTTTGCCTTTGCCATTGCCGGTCAGCACCAGCACCAGGCCGCACTCGTCGGGCGAGTTGGCGATGCGTTCGTCGATCACGGCTTTTTTGCGCTGCATACGCGCCAGATGGCGTTCGTCGCGCTCGGGGGAATCAGTCATGGGGGAGCTCTCCGTTGGGGCTGGATAACGGCGGGCAGGCACAAGAATAGACGGCAAAAAGCCTGGCATCGCCCACCGTGATGCCGCTGGATGGATCAGGCCGGTCTCCGGGCTCATGAGCGGCGTTGGCCTGACTGCGCGCCTTCCCGCTGTTGAGCAGTGGCATTCGACGCAGTGTTCACTCATTTACCGTTGCGGGGGCAGCGCCGGGATCGTGGCCAGTCTTCGCTTGAAGACAACCCTCACCGGCTTCCCTGTTTCACTCTGTCGACGTCGGTCACAGAGCACCTGAAACAAGCCGCGAAGGTTAGAGGGTTGGGGGTGGAGCGTCAATTAAAGAGGGGGCCGGCGGGCGAATAACTGCCGCCGATCAATTAACTGGCGCCAATCTTGTGCCACACTGATACAAATGATATCAAAGAGCCATGCTTTTCTCGAAAAAGCCCATCACAACAATAAGGATGATTACGATGCAAGGCATGATCATCAGCAACCCGCGCCTGGAATTCCTGCGCCCGATGCTTGAACGCTGGTTTGACTGTATCGACCGCTACAACGCCGTGCGCGGCGACAGCGACACGCCTTACTGGCACGACGAGAAAGCCAATCTCGGATTGCTCTCGGCAGCGGCATGGATGGCCGAGTTGGTCACCCTCACCGACACCGCCACGCGCAAACAGAACGAAGAAGGCGAGCGCAATGCCCGCGCCGATCTGTTTATCGCCGGCGCCGAAGATCGTGCCTACATTCAGGCCACCCAGCGCTGGCCTCGAGTGAACAATCTCAACCTGACCCAAGCCTTGCTGGACATCACCAGCGACGCCAAACGCATCAGCTTCGCCAGTGACCTGAAACTCGGCTGCCTGTTCGTCGCCCCGCAAAAAGCCCAGCACAGCGCCAGCCCCGAAGAGCTGCAGGACATGGTCGACGATCTGCAAAAGGAACATACCTGCGCCGTCGCCTGGTATTTCCCCTACGCCTACCGCAAGTTGCGCAGCGAGGCCGGCAATTATCACCCGGGCATCGCCGTGCTGTTCAAGGAAGCCCGCGGCTGAGCAGTTGAACCATCGGGCTTGCGTCCTCCTCTATGATTAGGAATGCATTCATAGGGAAGATCAGCAATGCGCAAGCCCCAGCTCGTTTTCGTCATCGCCCTCGCCGGAGGGCTCGCCGCCTGCGGTGAATCCTCCAGCCTGCAAGTCTCCGACGGCACCGGCCCGTCACCGAAACTGCCCGAACCGAACAAGACTCTGATCCCGACGGTGAACATCGCCCCGGCAATCGGCTGGCCCCAGGGCGGCAAACCGACAGCGGCGGCCGGCACCCAAGTCGCGGCCTTTGCCGAAGGTCTTGATCACCCGCGCTGGCTCTATGTGCTGCCCAACGGCGACGTGCTGGTTGCGGAAACCAATGCCCCGCCGAAACCTGACGACAGCAGCGGTATTCGTGGCTGGGTCATGAAGAAGGTCATGGGCAAGGCCGGCGCCGGCGTGCCAAGCCCGAACCGCATCACCCTGCTGCGCGATGCCGACCACGATGGCGTGGCCGAGACGCGCACAGTGTTTTTGCAAAACCTCAATTCACCATTCGGCATGACCCTGGTCGGCAATGATCTGTATGTCGCCGATACCGATCGCTTGCTGCGCTTTCACTATGAAAACGGCGCGACCGAGATCAAGTCGCAACCGATCAAGGTTACCGACCTGCCCGGCGGCACGATCAACCATCACTGGACCAAAAACGTTATCGCCAGCAAGGACGGCAGCAAGCTGTACGTGACGGTTGGTTCGAACAGCAACGTCGGCGAGAACGGCCTGGATAAAGAAGAAGGTCGCGCGGCGATCTGGGAAGTCGATCGGGCGACCGGCAATCACCGGATCTTTGCTTCAGGCATCCGCAACCCCAACGGCCTGGCGTGGGAACCCACCAGCGGCGCGCTGTGGACGGCGGTCAATGAACGTGACGAAATCGGCAGCGACCTGGTGCCGGACTACATCACCTCAGTCAAGGACGGGGCTTTCTATGGCTGGCCGTTCAGCTATTACGGCCAACATGTCGATGTGCGCGTGTCGCCACAGAATCTGGATCTGGTGGCCAAGGCGATCGCCCCGGATTACGCGATTGGCCCGCATACCGCTTCTCTCGGCCTGACATTCGCCGAGGGTAATACCTTGCCGGCACAATTCAAGGAAGGCGCCTTCATCGGCCAGCATGGCTCGTGGAACCGTAAACCGCACAGCGGTTACAAAGTGATTTTCGTGCCGTTTACCGGTGGCAAACCAAATGGCACACCGGTGGACGTGCTGACCGGGTTCCTCGACAAGGACGAAAACGCGCTGGGCCGGCCGGTGGGCGTGGTGATCGATCAGCAAGGTGGTTTGCTGGTGGCGGACGATGTTGGCAACAAGGTTTGGCGAGTGTCTGCCGCGAAATAACTTTCGCTGCGTACATACAATTGTAGGAGTGAGCCTGCTCGCGATAGCGTCGTATCAGTCATCATTGACTGAACGACCGCTATCGCGAGCAGGCTCGCTCCTACATGGGATTGTGGGCGACTTGGGTTACGGGTTATGCGCCAGATGCTCAGGCTGGAGCACCCGCTTGGCACTCAGATAAGCCTTCTGCCAATACGCCTTCGACAGGCTATCAAGCTTGACCGTGCCGCCCGTCGCCGGCGCATGCACGAAGCGCCCTTCGCCAACATAAATCCCTGCATGACTGACCTGCGAGCCGCCATTGGTGGCGAAGAAGATCAGGTCGCCGGTCTGCAAGCCTTCCTTGCCGACATTCGGTGCCTGCATCACGATCAGCTCACGCGTCGAACGCGGCAGGGAGATACCGGCTGCGTCGCGGTAAACAAAACCGATCAGGCCACTGCAATCAAATCCCGAATCCGGCGTGTTACCGCCCCAGCGATAAGGCGTGCCGACCAGGCCCAGCGCGCGAAACAGTACGTCTTCAGCGGCGGGTGAAAAGGATTGTGAGGGGCCGAATACCATAGGCGCTCGGGCAACCGGCGCAGGCGGTGGTGTGCGACTGGCGCAAGCGCTGAGCAGCGCTGCACAGAGCATCAATGTGAGGCGGGCCGACATCGTCATAAGCAGAACATCCTGATCTGGCTGCGGCTTTCTCTGCCGGATGGACAGAAAACAAAACCGCCTGCGGAGCACGCAGGCGGTTTGCCATCAATATAGATTCAGGATTCTAGCGGCTATACGACAAACTTCAAGTAAGACTTTAACTTCACCTTGTAAAGTATAGGTCTACTCCGTTGCCGACAGCCTGATTGTCGCCGCGAGCGCAGCGACAACAGGGGGAATTACTTGCGAGCGGTGACTACGGTCGGAGCGTTTGCGAGTGCACGCTTGGCTTCGATGAAAGTCTTGCTCCAGTAGCTGTCACCCAGGCTGTCGATGCGTACACCGCCGCTGCGACGACTGCTGGAGTGAATGAACTGGTTGTCACCCAGGTAGATCCCGGCGTGACTGACACGACCGCGACGACCATTGGTGGCGAAGAACAACAGGTCGCCCGGCTCAAGGTTGCTGCGCGAAACCAGCGGCGCATCCACATTGATCATTTCGCGGGTGGAGCGTGGCAGGTTCATGCCGGCTTCTTCGCGAAACAGGTAACCGATGAAACCACTGCAATCGAAACCGGCTTCGGAGGTACCGCCGAAACGGTAACGGGTACCGATCAGGGACATGCCGCGTTCGAGGATGCTGTCGGCCAGAACAGGAAGCTGATAAGGCTTGCTGCCATTGAATTCGTTGAGTTCTTTTTCGGTATCCAGCTCTTCCTGATAAATAACGGAAGACTGGGCCGTGGCGGAATTTTTAACCTGCTGAGACTGCTCTTGAACTGGAGAATGAGCAGCGCAACCAAACAACAGGGTGACGAGTGCGAGAGGCACGAGGGGTGCGAAGCGCTTTAGCATGGGCACGACCGTGGCTGATAGTTGTAAAGAAGCCGAGACTATGCCCGCTATCGACCTCATTTGCAAATTCAATCGATCTTTTTGTGACTTCTCGGTTTCTCGTTTACATCTAAGCGCTTAAGCCCATTTGAGTCGATACGCGGCCTGCACAGCGTGCAGGAAAGCGGATTTTCTGGCGCCTGAAATATGCCGAAACCTGCTGAAAGCCCCGGAATAAAAGGGATGGCTACCAGCCGAGGGTTTCTTTGAGGAAGGGAATTGTCAGCTTGCGTTGCGCCTGTAAAGAGGCCTGATCGAGCTGTTCAAGCAGATCGAACAGCGCACTCATGCTGCGAGTGCCGCGAGTCAAAATAAAATGTCCGACTTCATCGGTCAGGTGCAGACCACGACGTGATGCGCGCAATTGCAAGGCTCGCAATTTGTCTTCATCGGAAAGCGGGCGCATCTGGAAAATCAGCGCCATGGTCAGGCGGGATTTCAAGTCAGCCAGTTTCACCGGCAGTTCACGCGGCGAAGTCGAGGCGGCAATCAGCAAGCGGCGACCGCTGTCACGCAGGCGGTTGAACAGATGAAACATCGCCTCTTCCCAGTCAGCCTTGCCGGCAATCACCTGCAAGTCATCCAGGCAAACCAGTTCGTACTGTTCAAGGTTATCGAGGATTTCGACGCCGCGATCCATCAACTCGGCCAATGGCAGGTAAACCGCCGGCTCACCCATCTGCTCGAAACGCAAGCAAGCCGCCTGCAACAGATGCGTGCGCCCTACGCCGTGTTTGCCCCACAGATAGATCAGGCTTTCGGTCCAGCCGGCGTCGGCTTCGCAAAGGCGCTCGACATAGCCGAGTGCAGCGGCATTGGCGCCTGGGTAGTAGTTGATGAAGGTGGCGTCGTCACGCAGACGCACACCTAGGGGCAGCTGAATCGGTTTCATGCTGACTGAACAGTTCTCAAGGAACCGTTAGTGGCCTCTGTGTAAAGTTGGCGAAGTTTATACCCGTGAAGCTGAGCGCACAATGCGACAGAGTCCAAGCAAAATCAAAGGTTTGCGTTAACACACTGGTTTTATGACAGATTCTTTGGCACATCCGGGCAGCAAATGCCTGCATGAGCCGGGCCAACCCGACTATTCGCCGGGTCGCCCTCGCCATTACAACTCCGGTTCGTCGACGCCACTATAAATCTCGGAGTCCTTGTACAAGTCGTGCACATGGCGCACCAGCACCATGATGACCGCCGCCACCGGCAGCGCCAGCAGGACACCGGTGAAGCCGAACAACTCGCCGCCCGCCAGAATCGCGAAGATCACCGCCACCGGGTGCAGACCGATGCGGTCGCCCACCAGCAATGGCGTCAGGACCATGCCTTCCAGCGCCTGACCGACCATGAATACCGCAACGATGCCGAACATTGGATAAAGATCGCCACCGAACTGGAACAGCCCGGCAACCAGTGCCGCGCCGATGCCGATCACAAACCCCATGTACGGCACGATCGCCGCCAGACCGGCGATCAAGCCGATCAACAGACCCAGCTCGAGACCAACGATCATCAGACCGGCCGCATAAATCACACCCAACGCCAGCATCACCAGCAACTGCCCGCGAACGAACGCCCCCAGCACTTCATGACACTCACCGGCCAGGGCGACCACGCGTTCTTCGCGATCACGCGGCAGCAGGCTGCGGATCTTCGCCATCATCACGTCCCAATCGCGCAGCAAGTAGAAACTTACTACCGGGATCAACACCAGATTCGCCAACCAGCCGATCAGCGCCAGGCTCGACGCCGTGGCCTGGCTCAGCACCACACTGACGATGTCGGTGGTCTGGCCCATGTGCTCACTGATCGCCGCCTTGACCTTGTCGAACTTCCAGAAGCCATCCGACAACCCCAGCTTCGCCTGCGCCCACGGCAGTGCGGTGTGCTGCAGCCAATCGAGCATTTGCGGCGCCAGTTCGTACAAACGCAGCAACTGCTTCGCGAGCATCGGTACCAGCACCAGCAACAGCGCCGTGACGATCAGGGTGAACAAGGCAAATACCGCGATCACGCCCCAGGTGCGCGACAGACCGAGCCTTTCCAGTCGATCCACCAGCGGATCGAACAGATAAGCCAGCAGCAACGCCACCAGGAACGGCGTGAGGATCGGGTGCAGCAACCAGACAAACGCGCAAAGCAGGATTACCCCACCGAGCCAGAACCAACGCCGCGTATCGGCCATGTACCACTCCTGTTGCTTCTATATAAGGAAAGACTTACCAGCGAAACCGCAAGGACGGTGCCGCCGGTGTCGGAGCCGCAGCCGCGACCGGTGCCGCACCTGCAACCGCAGCCTGTGGCGCTGCCACCGGAGCTGGCACCTCAGGCGGCAGTTCCTGCAACTTCGCCAGCGACAACTGCGCGCGCATTTGATCGGCGCTGCCATTGACCCGATACACGATGCGATCGCCATCGACACTTTGCAGACGCACGCCGAACGGTTCGAGTAACCGCAACAGCGTCGCGTAATGCTCAAGATTCATGCCCTGCACTTCCAGCGTCTGTTGCCCCGTAGCACCGGGCTTGGCGACAAAACGCGGCGCGAGGCGCTCAGCCACTGCCAGCATCACCGCATCCGCCACGGCAGCCTGATCGGCGCCCTGCACGCTGCCGGCTTCTTTTTGGTCGCCGAGCCACAAATGCCATTTGGCCTGCCATTGTCCGCCCTCTTCGCGCGCATGCACCGCCAACAGGGCATCGGCGTTATAGCGCTCGGACGCGCCGCGCAAGGGTGCCGGATCAGTGCCTTCCAGCGCCGGCGCGGTGGCGACCAGTTGTTCACTCAAATCCGCCAACGGCAAACGCAACGGCAAGCCACGGTGTTGCGCAGCGGCACGTAACGGAGCGGCAGCCGCCTGACCATCGCCGACCAGGCTTGAGCCTTCAGTCGAGTCATTCAGCCACCAGCTGAGGATCGACGGCCGACTGGCGCCCCACATCGACAGCCCGGCACGACGCAACGCCTGCTCGGTGGTCGACGGATCGAAATCGACCTTCAACACCTCCGGCGGCCCGGCATCGAAACCGAATTGACTGATGATTTGCTGCGGATCCTTGCGAATCGCCGCCAGCCCCGGGTTCTGCGGGGCTTTCGGGTCGCCGGTCAGGCGCAGAATCAGCGTATCCAGCGCCGCCTGAGTGGCGCGATCGCGCTCTTCCGGCGCCTGACCGTTGACCGGCTCGCGTACTTGATAAAGGCCTTTGAGGTTTTCGGCGTGACTCGCCAGGCTGACCAGAGACAAACAACCCACAAACAACAATTTACACAAACGCATGGAGAATTCCCGTCGACAGGAGCGGCTGGAACAGGCCGCGTGAACCGGTTGAGCAAGGCTGTGACACTCGGCCGTTGCAAAACATTCACACGGCAACGGTAAGTTTTTGCACAGTGATAACGATAGACGGTTAATTGCCACACCTTATACAGGCACCCACGCCGCTCAATTGCAAAAAAATTCCGCTGATATGGCCCTGCCCGTCGGTGCGAGGATGGCCGCTGCCCCTCAAGCCTGATAAAATCGCGCGCCTTCGCAGACCGGCAACAGCCGGGCACCTCGAAACTCGCGTGAGGCCATTGCCCTCTCGATTTCGAAGTTCCCGCTGAACTCGGTCGTTACCCCTGAATCCCCTCCCCTAAAGGCCTGGATCATGAGCAAGCAACCCTCCCTGAGCTACAAGGACGCCGGTGTAGACATCGACGCCGGTGAAGCATTGGTCGAACGCATCAAGAGCGTCGCCAAGCGCACTGCGCGCCCGGAAGTCATGGGCGGCCTGGGCGGTTTCGGCGCCCTCTGCGAAATCCCGGCCGGCTACAAGCAGCCTGTGCTGGTTTCCGGCACCGACGGCGTCGGCACCAAGCTGCGTCTGGCGCTGAACCTGAACAAGCACGACAGCATCGGCATCGACCTGGTTGCCATGTGCGTCAACGACCTCGTGGTGTGCGGCGCCGAGCCACTGTTCTTCCTCGACTACTACGCCACCGGCAAACTCAATGTCGAGACCGCGACCCAAGTGGTCACCGGCATCGGCGCTGGCTGCGAACTGTCGGGTTGCTCGCTGGTTGGCGGCGAAACCGCTGAAATGCCTGGCATGTACGAAGGCGAAGACTACGACCTGGCCGGCTTCTGCGTCGGCGTCGTGGAAAAAGCTGAAATCATCGACGGCTCGAAAGTCGCCACCGGTGACGCGCTGATCGCGCTGCCATCGTCCGGCCCGCACTCGAACGGCTACTCGCTGATCCGCAAGATCATCGAAGTGTCCGGCGCCGACATCGAAAACATCCAGCTCGACGGCAAACCGCTGACCGACCTGCTGATGGCCCCGACCCGCATCTACGTGAAGCCGCTGCTCAAGCTGATCAAAGACACCGGCGCCGTCAAAGCCATGGCCCACATCACCGGTGGTGGCCTGCTCGACAACATCCCGCGCGTACTGCCAAAAGGCGCTCAGGCCGTGGTTGACGTGGCTAGCTGGACTCGCCCTGCCGTATTCGATTGGCTGCAAGAGAAAGGCAACGTTGACGAAACCGAGATGCACCGCGTACTGAACTGCGGCGTCGGCATGGTTATCTGCGTGGCTCAGGAGCACGTTGAAGTAGCCCTGAACACTCTGCGTGACGCTGGCGAACAGCCTTGGGTCATCGGCCAGATCGCTGCGGCCGCCGAAGGTGCCGCTCAGGTTGATCTGCAGAACCTTAAGGCTCATTAATGTCCGCAACCTGTGATGTCGTGGTGCTGTTGTCCGGCACCGGCAGTAACTTGCAGGCTTTGATCGACAGCACGCGGACCGGCGACAGCCCGGTTCGCATCGCTGCGGTGATTTCCAACCGCGCCGACGCCTACGGCCTGCAACGCGCCAGTGATGCGGGTATCGCTACTCGCTCGCTGGATCACAAGGCATTCGAAGGTCGCGAGGCCTTCGATGCTGCTCTGATCGAACTGATCGACGAATTCAATCCGAAACTTGTGGTGCTGGCCGGCTTCATGCGCATTCTCAGCGCTGATTTCGTTCGTCACTACCAAGGGCGCCTGCTCAATATCCACCCGTCGCTGCTGCCCAAATACAAAGGGTTACACACTCATCAGCGCGCGCTGGAAGCCGGCGACACCGAGCACGGCTGCTCCGTGCACTTCGTCACCGAGGAACTCGATGGCGGACCACTGGTCGTACAGGCAGTATTACCGGTAGAGTTGCACGACACGCCGCACAGTCTCGCGCAGCGAGTTCACGTTCAGGAACACCTGATCTATCCGATGGCAGTACGCTGGTTCGCCGAAGGCAGACTGGCACTCGGTGAGCAAGGTGCTTTACTGGATGGCCAGTTACTCGCGGCCAGCGGCCACTTGATTCGAAACTAGGAGATATTATGCGTCGCGCCCTGCTCTTCGCTTGCGCTCTGCTCGCCCTGCCATTCGCGCAGGCAGCGGACCTTCAACCGTTCTCCGCCAGCTACACCGCCGACTGGAAGCAGTTGCCCATGAGCGGCACCGCCGAGCGCAGCCTGGTCAAGGAAGCCAACGGCGTCTGGAAGCTCAGCTTCAAGGCCTCGATGATGATCGCCAGCCTGACTGAAGAAAGCACCCTGACCCTGGACAAAGACACCCTGCTGCCGCAGTCCTACCACTTCGAACGTGGCGGTCTGGGCAAAGCCAAGAAGGCTGATCTGGATTTCGACTGGAACAGCAAGATGGTCACCGGCACCGACCGTGGCGACGCGGTGAAGATCCCGCTGAACCGTGGCATGGTCGACAAATCCACTTACCAGCTGGCCCTGCAACATGATGTGGCAGCCGGCAAAAAGACCATGAGCTATCAAGTGGTCGATGATGGCGAAGTCGATACCTATGACTTCCGCGTGCTGGGTTCGGAAAAAGTCGAGACCAAGGCTGGCAAGATCGACGCAATCAAGGTCGAGCGCGTACGCGACCCGACACAAAGCAAGCGCATCACCGTCCTCTGGTTCGCCAAGGATTGGGATTACCTGCTGGTTCGCCTGCAACAGGTTGAAACCGACGGCAAGGAGTACAACATCATGCTCCAGGACGGCACGGTCAACGGCAAAACCGTTAAGGGCAGCTGATCCGCGCAAGAACAAAGAGCCCCGCAAATGCGGGGCTTTTTTGTGCCCCTGCAGGAGCTGCGGCACGCTGCGATCTTTTGATCCTGATCTTTAAAATCAACATCACAGATCGCAGCCTCGTTTCACTCGACAGCTCCTACAGGGATGTATTCAGACCGAGAATTTGGCGACCATGTTGTTCAGGTCCACCGCCAGCCGCGACAACTCCTGACTCGCGGCACTGGTCTGATTGGCCCCCGCCGAAGTCTGCATCGCCAGATCGCGAATATTCATCAGATTGCGATCCACCTCGCGCGCCACCGCTGCCTGCTCTTCCGAAGCACTGGCGATGACCAGATTGCGCTCGTTGATCAAGGTAAACGCCGAGGCAATTTCCTCCAATGCCGTACCGGCGGCCTTGGCCAGCTCCAGTGTCGAACGCGCGCGCGCATTGCTCTGCTGCATCGAACTGACTGCCGAATCGGTGCCCTGCTGAATGCCGCCAATCATCTGCTCGATCTCCTGCGTCGACTGCTGCGTGCGATGCGCCAGCGCGCGCACCTCATCCGCCACCACCGCAAACCCGCGCCCGGCATCACCGGCCCGCGCCGCTTCAATCGCCGCATTCAGCGCCAGCAGATTGGTCTGCTCGGCAATCGAGCGAATCACATCCAGTACCTTGCTGATGCCGTGAACCTTCTGCGCCAGATCTTCTACCTGCGAGGCATTGTTGGTTACGTCTTCAGCAAGAAACTCGATCGACGAAACGGTCTGCTGCACCTGTTCGCGACCCTGTTGGGCGATGCGATCGGATTCACGCGAAGCCTCGGAAGTCGCCACCGCATTGCTGGCCACCTCCTCCACCGCCGCGGTCATCTGATTCACCGCCGTGGCTGCTTGCTCGATTTCCAGACTCTGCTGATGCAACCCGCGCGTCGCGTCTTCGGTGACGCAACTGAGCTCCTCGGACGCCGAAGCCAATTGGCTGGAAGACTCGGAAATTTGTCGAATCGTGTCACGCAGGTTGTGCTGCATGCTCTTCAGCGCGTGCAGCAGTCGCGCCGGCTCATCCTTGCCGCTGATATTGATATCGCCGGTCAGATCACCACCCGCCACCACCTCGGCCACGCCCAACGATTGCGCCAGCGGCAGCACGATGCTGCGGGTCAGCAACAGCGCCAGGCCAATGGTGATCAGTGCAGTAACAGCGATCATCACGCCAACCCACACCCGCGAATTGATAAACACCAGTCGCGCTGCCTCTGTCGCCAGGCTGGCATTGTGTTTGTTCAGCTCGACCAGCGCTTTCAGGGTCACCGCCATATCGTCGGCCAGCGGGCTCATCTGCCCATTGAGAATGGTCGCGGCCTCCTCGACACGGTTTTGCGCGGACAGTTGCATGACTTGCGCCTGGAACTCCAGATACTGGTGCTCAGCGACCTTGAAGCGGTCGAACAGCTTGCGCTCTTCGGGCAGCACGATCAGCACGTCATAGCGCTGCTGGGCTTCACTCAGCACACCGCGCAGCTCATCGAGCTTGGCGACATTCTGTTCAAGCGCCTGTGGATCGCGATTGAGCAACAAACGCATGGTCAACGCGCGCAAACGCAGCATGTCCTGACTCATCTCACCGACCGCCATCACGCTCGGCAGCCAGTTGTTGTCGACCTCATCGGACTGCGCGCGCATGTTGGACATCTGCAGCAAAGCGAACGCCCCGAGGGCAAACACCATCAACGCCAACAGGCCAAAACCGAGGCCGGCGCGCGGGGCAATATTGAGACTACGGATACTCATTGCTCTGGTTCCTTCCAAAAGCGCTGCATCAACCCTGCAGCTGGTTGCTCTAGAAGGTATCGGCCCGGCGAAAAATTGCGTAAGACAAAAACGCGATATCAAAAGGCCTTGATCCTTCCAACCGACGGCATTAACGATTCAGCGTGCTTTTGCCGGACTTGAGCTCTGTTCGCGGCAAGATCGCCAGGAAGTTATCGCGAGCCACCCTGCGGGCGACATCTTCCGGCAATGCATCGAGAAATGGCTTGAAGCTGCGCATTTCCTCACCGAGTTTGTTGAATCGTCCTACCACGTCAGAGCCGAGCATGAAGCGCTGCGGGTATTTCTCGACCAGCGCCAGCCATTCCGGGCGTGGCTGGCCCTGCTCATCCAGCAAATATGGCGTGAGCATGCTCCACGACAAATCAACATACAGATTCGGGTAGGCCTCAAGCATGCGCGTCAGCGTTGGCAGCAAGAATTTCAGTTGGGTCTGATGCCGATGAATTTCGGCGCTGGTCCCGGCATGCGCCCAGATGAAGCGCGTGTGCGGGTGATTACGCAGTGGCTCTTCGATTTCCTTCAGGTACAGCGGATTTTTCTCACGCTTGGAAGTGATGTTGGAATGCAGCATCACCGGCAGGTCGTTTTCCGCCGCCAAATGATAGATTTTGGTCATTGCCTCGTTATTGGCGCGCGGCGTGTCGCCGGACGTCAGCGCGGAGAGGTCGTCATGCCGGGTGAACACCTCGCCGATGCCCTGCCATAGCCCTGGATACAGATCGAGCATGCGCTGGATGTGCGCGGCGGAGTTCTTGTCGTTAGGATTGAAGCCCGACAGGAAGGGATGAAAGTACGGGCGCTGCTCGGGCGACAACTTTTGCACCGCATCGGCGACGATCACATCGGTTGCACTGTACCAATAGGCATCGGCGTCGTCCCCGGCGTAATAGCGCGGACGCTTGGGTTCGTCTTCGTGCCATTTCTTCGCCACCGGAATACCGGAAATCATCACATGCTCGACGGAGCTTTCCTGCATGGCTGTAAGCAATTTCGCCATGCCGGCAGTTTCCTGGAAAAAATCCACATAATGCAGATGCGCATCGCTGTAGTTGTATTCGCGGGCGGTGGCGTTGCCGGCAAAGGCCAGCAGGCAGGCGAGACTCAAACGATACAGGGACACAAGTAATCTCCGGCAAGTAGGCATAGCCTAGACCGCGCCCTGACGACAAGGGTTCATCCCGCAGGAAAGTGGAACGCGTACCAGTGGGAATGCTCTATAACTGCAAGGTCTTTGTTGATCGAACGACTTTTCCTACTGCCTGTGAGGTTCCCATGACTGTTACCGTCAATACCGTCTCCGCTGAAGGTTTTCGTCACACCGTACAGATTGATGACCACGAATTGTTTGCCGACGTGCCGAAATCCGCCGGCGGCGAAGGCTCAGCCCCTGAGCCGCATGACTACTTCGACGCGGCGCTCGGTGCCTGCAAGGCGCTGACCCTGAAAATGTACGCGAAGAAGAAAGACATCCCGCTGACCGGCGTCGGTGTCGACGTCAAACGTGACAACAGCGAAGAGCAGAAAGGCAAATACGTCCTGCACGTCACCCTCACCCTCAAAGGCGTACTCACTGACGCCCAGCGTGAGGAGTTGTTGCGCGTCGCCGACCGCTGCCCGATCCACAAACTGATGACCACCAGTGAAGTGACCATCGAAACCCACGCCCCGCAGGGTTTCGATAGCCAGTAACCCTCCTGATGCCAGCGGCGGGTTATGCTTCTGGCATCGCCCGCTCAGTCTGGAATGCACCATGGACACGCAACCTCTGATCATCCGCCCGCGCGCCGAAGACGTCGAAGGCCAGCCCATTCTGCGCCCGTTGCCGTCAGCCAAATGCCGCAGCGTCGGGCCTTTCGTGTTTTTTGATCACATGCTCGAGACGGTGTATCCGACGGGCAAAGGCATGAACATCCGACAACACCCGCACATCGGTCTGTCGACGCTCACCTATCTGTTTCAAGGGCAGCTCCTGCACAAGGACAGCCTCGGCTCCGATCAGGTGGTCGGCGCTGGCGATGTCAGCTGGATGACCGCCGGCAGCGCGATTGCTCATGTCGAGCGCACGCCTGAGCCGTTGTGGGATCAGAGCTTCACGATGCACGGTTTGCAGATCTGGCTGGCGTCGCCCAAGGATCATGAACAAGGCCCCGGGCATTACAGCCATCACCCGGCGGCGACGTTGCCGGTCAGCGATAACCTTGGCGTACAGATCCGCATGATTGCCGGGTCAGGCTTTTGCCTGGAATCGCCGGTGCCGGTGCTTTCGCCGACGTTGTATGCCGAAGTGCAGATGCAAACGGCAACCACCCTGCTGATTCCGACCGAGCATGAAGAGCGGGCGGTGTATGTGCTGAGCGGAGATGCGCAGTTGAACGGCGAGCCGATTGAGCCACATGCGCTCGTAGTGCTGCCGGCCGGGGAAGAGCTGAGCCTCTTCGCCGATAGTGATGTGCACGCCGTGGTGTTTGGCGGCGCACCATTGGAGGGGCCTCGGCGGATCAACTGGAATTTTGTCGCGAGCGATCCGGCGGCGATCGATGAAGCGCGGCGCAAATGGGCGGCCGGGGATTGGCCGACGGTGCCAGGGGAAGTCGAGCGGATTGAATTGCCGCGCTGAAAAGCACCCTCACCCCAGCCCTCTCCCAGAGGGAG
Source organism: Pseudomonas helmanticensis (assembly GCF_900182985.1). Lineage (NCBI taxonomy): Bacteria > Pseudomonadati > Pseudomonadota > Gammaproteobacteria > Pseudomonadales > Pseudomonadaceae > Pseudomonas > Pseudomonas helmanticensis. The sequence continues at coordinate 2,463,978 of NZ_FXUY01000001.1, forward strand.
AGGGAGCCGACCGAGGTGTCTGGGGTAATACATCGACCTGAAAAATCTTGGCGATTATGGATTCAGCACAGCCCTTTCAGGTCGGCGTAACCCTCAAGCATCCCCCAATCAGTCCCTTCTCCCTCCGGGAGAGGGTTAGGGTGAGGGGCTTTTCGCTTTTCAGCCCTTGAACACTTCATCCAGCAAATCATGCATCGACTTGAACGCGCGCTTGGCGGTCTTCTCGTCATACATCATCTTGCCCGGCACATTGGCATGCGGATCAGTAAACGAGTGCACTGCACCGCCGTAGCTCAGCAACTGCCAATCGACCTTCGCCGCGTTCATCTCGTCTTCAAACGCCGGTAGCTGCTCTTTCGGCACCAACGGGTCGGAAGCACCGTGCAAGACCAATACCGAACCCTTGATGTTCTGCGCATCGGCCGGATTCGGCGAGTCCAGCGTACCGTGGAACGATATCGCCGCCTTCACCGACGCACCGGTGCGCGCCAGATCCAGTGCACAGCAGCCGCCGAAGCAGAAACCGAACACCGCCAGTTTCGAGGTATCGACCGCCGCTTCGCCCTGAGCCTGCAATTGCTCGAACGCCGTCTGCATACGCTTGCGCAACAGCGCGCGGTCGTTCTTCAACGGCATCATAGCCGCACCGGCTTGATCACCGTTCTGCGGACGCACGGCCTGACCGTAGACATCAGCGATCAACACCACGTAGCCCTTGGCCGCCACCGATTTGGCGATTTCTTCGGCACCGGCGCTGACGCCCATCCAGTTCGGCGCCATCAACAAACCCGGACGCGCGCCTTTGTGTTCGGCGTCGAACGCCAGACGCCCTTCATAAGGTTGGCCGTCAATCTGATAGACCACGGAACGTACAGTGACTTGGCTCATTTCTGACTCCTGATTTGTTAAACACCAGAATGAAAAAACCCGCCGAAGCGGGTTTTTCCTCAACTTGGTTAAACCGACAGTTCAACCAGCAGCTTGTTCAGACGGCGCACATACGCGGCCGGATCCTTCAAGCTGTCGCCGGCAGCCAGGGCTGCCTGATCGAAGAGGATGTGCGACAGGTCGCCAAAACGCTCTTCGCTCTGCTCGCCATCGAGTTTCTCGATCAGCGGGTGGCTTGGGTTGAATTCGAAGATCGGCTTCGAATCCGGCACTTTCTGCCCGCTGGCTTCGAGGATCTGACGCATTTGCAGACCCAGATCCTGCTCGCCGATGGCCAGGATGGCCGGCGAGTCGGTCAGACGATGCGATACGCGGACTTCAGCCACGGAATCGCCCAGTGCGGCTTTCAGACGCTCAACCAGACCTTCTTTGGACTTGGCGACTTCTTCTGCGGCTTTCTTGTCCTCTTCCGAGTCCAGGTTGCCCAGATCGAGATCACCGCGTGCTACGTCGACAAAGCTCTTGCCGTCGAACTCGCTGAGGTAGCTCATCAGCCACTCGTCGATGCGGTCGGTCAGCAGCAACACTTCGATGCCTTTCTTGCGGAAGACTTCCAGGTGCGGGCTGTTCTTGACCTGCGCGTAGGTTTCGCCGGTGAGGTAGTAGATCTTGTCCTGACCTTCCTTGGCGCGTGCCAGGTAGTCGGCCAGACCGACGATCTGCTCGCCGTCGTCGCCATTGGTCGATGCAAAACGCAGCAGACCGGCAATTTTCTCTTTGTTGGCGAAGTCTTCTGCCGGGCCTTCTTTCATGACCTGACCGAAGTTCTTCCAGAAACCTTTGTATTGCTCAGGCTCGTTTTTCGCCAGTTTTTCCAGCATGTCGAGCACGCGCTTGGTCAGCGCGGTTTTCATCGAATCGATGATCGGGTCTTTCTGCAGGATTTCACGCGACACGTTCAGCGACAGGTCGTTGGAGTCAACCACACCTTTGATGAAGCGCAGGTAAAGCGGCAGGAAGGACTCAGCCTGATCCATGACGAACACGCGCTGCACGTACAGCTTCAGGCCTTTCGGCGCTTCACGCTGGTACAGGTCGAACGGTGCACGGGCCGGCACGTAGAGCAGCGAGCTGTATTCGAGCTTGCCTTCGACTTTGTTGTGGCTCCAGGCCAGCGGGTTTTCAAAGTCGTGGGCGATGTGTTTGTAGAACTCCTGGTATTCCTCGTCCTTCACTTCAGTGCGAGGGCGAGTCCACAGGGCGCTGGCGCGGTTGACGGTTTCCCATTCAACGGCCGGAGTCTCCTCGCCTTCAGCGGCAGCCGCTTCTTTCGGCAGCTCGATCGGCAAAGCGATGTGGTCGGAGTACTTCTTGATGATATTGCGCAGACGCCAGCCATCAGCGAACTCGTCTTCCGCCGCTTTCAGGTGCAGGACGATGCGGGTGCCGCGTTCTGGCTTGTCGATGTTCGCAACTTCGAACTCGCCCTCGCCTTTCGACGACCAGTGCACGCCTTCGCTGGCTGGGGTGCCGGCGCGACGGGAGTACACGTCAACCTGGTCGGCAACGATGAAGGCAGAGTAGAAACCGACACCGAACTGGCCGATCAGGTGCGAATCTTTCTTCTGATCACCCGAGAGGTTTTTCATGAAATCGGCGGTGCCGGATTTGGCGATGGTCCCCAGGTGGGCGATCACATCGTCACGGTTCATGCCGATACCGTTGTCTTCGAGGGTGACGGTCTTGGCGTCCTTGTCGAAGCTCACACGGATTTTCAGATCAGCGCCACCTTCGAGCAACTCTGGCTTGGCCAGGGCTTCGAAGCGCAGCTTGTCGACAGCGTCAGAGGCGTTCGAGATCAATTCGCGAAGGAAGATTTCCTTGTTGGAATACAGCGAATGGATCATGAGGTGCAGCAGCTGCTTTACCTCGGTCTGGAAGCCCAGGGTTTCCTTTTGAGTTTCCACACTCATGGTCATCAAACTCCAATCAGATGGCAGTGGCCGCGACCCAAATGGTCGGCGGCGGGTTGTCTTGTGAGTTTGGGGCGCTGTTCAGGATTTCAAGGGCTCATCGATTTTGAAGTGTGCTCGGGCGGTGGCAATCGGTTCGCTTTCGGTACTTTGCCAGGCCGTGACGGCGACGTTGGCCACTCGCCGACCCTGGCGACACACCTGACATTTGGCCCAGGTGTCGCGAAACTGCCCGGCGCGCAGGTAATCGAGGGAGAAGTCGATAATCTTCGGCACGCCGGGTGCGCCGGTGAAGATCAACAGATGCAGCGCGGCTGCCAGCTCCATGAACCCGGCAATCACTCCGCCATGGATCGCCGGCAGTAAAGGGTTACCAATGTTGTCCTTGTTCGCTGGCAGCTTGAACAGCAGTTCATCGCCAACGCGCGAACACTCGATGCCGATCAGCCCGGCATAAGGGATCAACTGCAACAGCGGCGCATAGTCGCCCTGCGCGTGAGCCTTGAGCAATTGCGCTTTCAGGTCATCGCTCATTGGCCTTCTCCCTTGATTGCGCCGCCAAAACCTTTGGCGCCCTTAAGGCCTTTGCCCATGCGCATGAACGTACCGACAACATGGGCGATCGGCTGCTCAGGATCGTCCTGATAAGCAAAACCACGGGCGAAAATCACGTCAGTAGTCACCCGATAGCACTGAGCGAAGCCGTACACGTCCTTATTCGGTTCAGCGGCGTGCATGTAGTCGATGCGCAGATCGAGGGTCGGACAAACCTCGAATTCCGGCAGCACGCATAGGGTCGACATCCCGCAGGCGGTGTCCATCAGCGAAGTAATTGCCCCGCCATGGATGACACCGGTCTGCGGGTTGCCAACGATTTTCGCGCTGTACGGCAAGATCACCGTCAGCCCCTCCGTGGAGGCGCTATGCACCTGCAAACCGAGGACCTGACAGTGGCGCAACGCCGACAGAAATCGCGTCGCACGCTCAAAAACGGGGTTTTCGGCCATTTGATAATTACTCTCGTTATAGCCTGTTGCCAGTAGTAAGGAATAGCGCAAAAGTTCCGCTACCGAACAAAACTATATATCTGAAAGAAATGAGGAACTTAACCTTCAGCGCCAGGCTCTTAAGGCCAGTAGTTATTTTCCATAAGGAGAAACACCCCATGCGTAAGACTTTAGCTATTGCCTTGATGTTGACCGCTTCCCTCGGTCTCGCTGCCTGCGATAAAAAATCCGAGGACAAAGCTCAAGATGCCAACCAACATGCTGAACAAGCTCAGCAAGACATGAACAAAGCTCAGGATAAAGTGAACGACGCTGCGAAAGAAAACGCCGAAGCTGCCAAAGCTCAGGCTGAATCGAACGCTGCTGCGCAAGACGAAGCTGCGAAGAAGCAATAATCCGCTTTTTTGCTGCAGAAAAAAGAAAACCCGCCAAGTGCGGGTTTTCTTTTGTCTGGGATTTAACGCCAGCGTCGCCTTAGAGCAACACAGTTCTAAAAGTCGGACTAATCATCAACAACAACGAACACACTAAGCCGACGAACCAGACCAGGCTGCGCAACGACGGCTGATCCGCCAGGTAAAGCCACAAGTAGAGAATCCGTGCGATCACAAAGATGATCGCCAATGTATCGATCAACCAGCCCGCCGTTTGCGTGGTATGCGCCATCAGCACACCCACCGCAAACAAGATAAATGCCTCGATGCTGTTCTGATGCGCCGCCAGTGCTCGCGCGCCGTAACCGGTCAGTTGCGCCTGTTGCTGGCGCGGCAAGTGATTGTTGTAACCGCCCTGCTCTTTCATCGCCTTGGCCACGGGCATACGCGCGACGTAGATCAGCAACGCACTAATAAACACACACCAGAACGGAATACTCATCAAGCAGCCTCTTTGTTCGCCTCGGGAATGGGCGCCTCTGTAGGGGTATAGACCATGACATCGAGAACGTCGGAATGAAACTCGCGTCGGTACAACACCAAGACCACACCGGCGCTCATTAACATGAATAACCACGGGCTGACGAACCACGCCAGCATGGTCATGCCGAAGTAGTAGGAACGCAGGCCGAAGTTGAACTGGTTGGCCGCCATCGAAATCACTCGCGCCGCCCGTGCAGCGAACGCTTTGCGCTCCTGCTCGGAGACATGGCGCTCACCGATCATCGGCGCCGAGCCGACCAGCACCGCCGCGAAGTTGTACTGGCGCATGCACCAGCTGAAGGTGAAGAACGCGTAGACGAACACCATCGCCAGGCACAACAGCTTGATCTCCGACATGCCTTGCGAGGCCTGTTGCACCATCGGGATGTCCGCGAGCAACGACACCGCGCGCTCCGACGCACCGAGCACGGTGAGAATACCGGCGAGGATGATCAGCGTGCTCGAGGCAAAAAACGAGGCGTTGCGTTCAAGATTGCCGATCACGCTGGCGTCGGCGATACGGTTGTCGCGCAGCAGCATGCGGCGCATCCAGTCTTCGCGGTACAGGTGCAACACGCTGGCCAGGCACGCGGTGTCACGGCCCTTCCACGAGGCATAACGGGTGTAACCGCCCCAGCAGATGACAAACCAGCACGCGGCGAGCAGGTGGATCAGGTTGGCTTGGATGAACGACATGCAATTCCTTGTGAATATAGATGCTGTACCTGCAGGAGTGAGCCTGCTCGCGATAGCGGTGTGTCAGTCACCATTGAAGTTGCCTGACACACCGCTATCGCGAGCAGGCTCACTCCTACATAAAAGCTGTGCAGTGCTTCGACGTTAGCGTAAGGAAAAAGACACTGCCTGACGCGCATAAAAAATGCCCCGTATCGATTGATACGGGGCATTTCTGTTTAAGCGTTGAAGACCCGCTTTTGGCGGGTCAGGCAACGTCAGGCAACTGCTTCGCTGCGTTTGCCCAGCAGACGATCGCACACGACCGCGACCACCAGGGTCATCACGCATGGCACCAGCCACGCCAGGCCCTGCTCGCTCAGCGGCAGGTGCGACAGCTGCGCTGGCATCCAGTCAGCCAGACCAGCGCCTTTCAGCGCGTCGATGCTGCCGAACACGAATGACACCAGCATCACCGGACCGAGGATGCGCCCGTGTTCATGCCAGAAGTCTTTGCAGAAGCTCAGCGCGACCAGAACGATGCATGGCGGGTAAATCGCCGTCAGTACTGGAATCGAGAATGCGATCAGCTTGGTCAGGCCCAGGTTGGACACCAGCAGCGAGAACGCCGCCAGGATGATCACCAGGGTCTTGTACGACAGCGGCAGGACGCGGCTGAAATACTCGGCACAGGCGCAGGTCAGGCCCACGGCTGTTACCAGACACGCCAGCGAGATCAGCACCGCGAGGAAACCGCTGCCCAGCGAACCGAAGGTGTGCTGAACATAAGCGTGCAATACCGCCGCGCCGTTGGTTGCACCGACGGCCACTTCGTGACTCCCGGAACCGAGACGGAACAGGCTGACGTACACCAGGGCCAGACCGACGCCGGCGATCAGACCAGCGATGATCGCGTAACGGGTGATCAGTTTCGGCGACTCGACGCCACGCGAACGGATCGCGTTGACGATGACGATGCCGAACACCAGTGCGCCCAGAGTATCCATGGTTAGGTAACCATTGATGAAACCTTGGGAGAACGGTGCCGCGACGTATTCCGGCGTGCCGTGACCAATGTCACCCGCCGGCAAGGCGAATGCAGCGATACCCAGCACTGCCAGCGCGATGATCTTCAGCGGCGCGAGGAAACGGCCGACGGTGTCCAGCAAACGCCCAGGGTATAGCGAGATGAAGAACACCAGCAGGAAGTACACCGAGCTGTAGAGGAACAGCGCCAGCGGGCTTTCACCGGTCAGCGGCGCCAAGCCCACTTCAAACGAAACGGTGGCGGTACGCGGGGTGGCGAACAACGGCCCAACCGCGAGGTAGCACGCAGCCGCGAGAATACCGCCGGCAACCTTGCCGATCGGGCTGCTCAGCGCGTCCATCGCCCCACCGACCTTGGCCAGCGCAACGACGGTGATCACCGGCAGACCCACTGCGGTGATCAGGAAGCCTAGCGCGGCCATCCAGACATGAGGTCCGGCCTGCAAGCCAACGATAGGCGGGAAGATGATGTTGCCAGCCCCAACGAACAGGGCAAATGTCATAAAGCCAAGTGCCAGGATGTCCTGACCTTTCAAAACTTTCATTAAGGTAATACCACACTACTGAATCGGAATTTAGAGGGGGATTGCCCTGTGTAATTAGGGAAATGCTGTCGATCCGTATGGGACTGACCCTTAAAGCGCGTTGCATGCCTTGTGGGCGGCAGACGCAAAAATGGCTGCTAGCCTAACTAATTTGACGTGTAAACGCACTGTTAGAGGGCGAACTATCCGATACGCGACGTTTCCGTGTCGCGTTTACGTATCTATTTTTCGTTGGTACGGCAAAGATCAAAAGATCGCAGCCTTCGGCAGCTCCTACATGAGGATGAAAGTATTCCCATGTAGGAGCTGCCGAAGGCTCGGGCCGCGATCGGACGATCTTTTGATCTTCCAAATTGCAGAAACGACAAAGGCCACCCGAAGGTGGCCTTTGTTAGGTAAAGCGTCAGCTAAGCGCGAGGCTTACTTGACAGCCCAACCAGTCAGCTCGGCCAGGGCCTTGCCGATGTCTGCCAGCGAACGCACGGTTTTAACGCCTGCGTCTTGCAGAGCAGCGAATTTCTCGTCTGCAGTGCCTTTGCCGCCAGAGATGATTGCGCCAGCATGGCCCATGCGCTTGCCCGGAGGAGCAGTCACACCAGCGATGTAGGAAACAACCGGCTTGGTCACATGTGCCTTGATGTAGGCAGCCGCTTCTTCTTCAGCCGAACCGCCGATCTCACCGATCATCACGATCGCTTCGGTCTTCGGGTCTTCCTGGAACAGCTTCAGGATGTCGATGAAGTTCGAACCCGGGATCGGGTCACCACCGATGCCGACGCAAGTCGACTGACCGAAACCGGCGTCAGTAGTCTGCTTCACAGCTTCGTAGGTCAGGGTGCCGGAACGCGAAACGATACCGACCTTGCCTGGCAAGTGAATGTGACCTGGCATGATGCCGATCTTGCATTCGCCTGGGGTGATCACGCCTGGGCAGTTAGGGCCGATCAGGACAATGCCCAGATCGTCGCAAACTACTTTGGCATCCAGCATGTCCAGGGTAGGAATGCCTTCGGTGATGCAGACGATCAGCTTGATGCCGCCGAAAGCAGCTTCCAGGATCGAATCTTTGCAGAAAGGAGCCGGAACGTAGATAACGGAGGCGGTAGCGCCAGTGGCCGCTACTGCGTCTTTAACGGTGTTGAACACTGGCAGACCCAGGTGTTCGGTACCGCCCTTGCCAGGAGTAACGCCACCTACCATCTTGGTGCCGTATTCGATGGCTTGCTGGGTGTGGAAACTACCTTGCGAACCGGTAATACCCTGGCAGATAACTTTGGTGTCTTTATTGATCAGGACGCTCATTATTTGCCCTCCGCAGCTTTGACAACTTGTTGAGCAGCGTCGGTCAGGCTGGTAGCAGCGATGATGTTCAAACCGCTTTCTGCCAGTACTTTAGCGCCCAGCTCAGCGTTGTTGCCTTCAAGGCGAACAACAACCGGGATTTTCACGCCGACTTCTTTCACAGCGCCGATGATGCCTTCGGCAATCATGTCGCAGCGAACGATGCCGCCGAAGATGTTGACCAGTACTGCAGCGACGTTGGTGTCGGACAGGATGATCTTGAACGCTTCAGTTACGCGTTCTTTGGTAGCGCCACCACCTACGTCGAGGAAGTTGGCTGGCTTGCCGCCATGCAGGTTGACGATGTCCATGGTACCCATGGCCAGGCCAGCACCGTTGACCATGCAGCCGATGTTGCCTTCCAGTGCCACGTAGTTCAGTTCGAACTTGGCAGCGTGCGCTTCGCGCGGATCGTCTTGCGACGGATCGTGGAAAGTCTTCAGCTTAGGCTGACGGTACATTGCGTTGGCGTCGATGTTGATCTTGGCGTCCAGGCAGTGCAGATCGCCGTCAGCCTTGATCACCAGCGGGTTCACTTCCAGCAGAGCCAGGTCGTGATCCTTGAACAGCTTGGCCAGACCTACGAAGATCTTGGCGAACTGAGCAACCTGCTTGCCTTCCAGACCCAGCTGGAATGCCAGCTCGCGACCCTGGAATGGCTGAGCGCCAACCAGTGGATCGATAGTGGCTTTCAGAATTTTTTCTGGAGTGTCGTGAGCGATTTTCTCGATGTCCACGCCACCTTCGGTGGAAGCCATGAACACGATACGACGGCTCGAACGGTCAACGACAGCGCCCAGGTACAGCTCTTTAGCGATATCAGTGCACGATTCAACCAGGATCTTGGTGACTGGCTGGCCATTGGCGTCAGTCTGGTAAGTCACCAGACGCTTGCCCAGCCACTGCTGTGCGAAGGCTTTGGCGTCTTCTTTGCTGCGAACCAGCTTGACGCCGCCCGCTTTACCGCGACCACCAGCGTGGACCTGGGCTTTGACAACCCACTCACTGCCGCCGATTTTGTCGCAAGCTTCTGCTGCTGCTTCCGGGGTGTCTACTGCGTAACCAGTGGAAACTGGCAGGCCGTATTCAGCGAACAGCTGCTTACCCTGATACTCGTGAAGATTCATGCTTTTTACCGTCTTCGTTAGGTACTGCGCATTCGGCGCTGCGCTCGTTTGAGTGCCGCGCCACCTGTGACTGCTGCTTGCGTAGCTGAGCTACGCAAGGCTGCGTCCAGCGGACATTCCGCGGTGAGTCTTGCTCGCAAGGCTCACGACGGGCCGTTACCGCCGTGGTTTCTTATTGTCTGTTAACGCTTTTTGCGGTTGGCAATGTGGATGGCGCCGCCATTCACAGCCAGAGCAGCTTCGTGCAAGGCTTCAGACAGGGTCGGATGGGAGAAAACCATCATGCCCAGGTCTTCAGCGCTGGTGCCGAATTCCATACCGATCGCGCCCTGCTGAACCAGTTCTGCAGCGCTCGGACCAATCACGTGCACACCCAATACGCGGTCAGTCTTGGCATCAGCGATGACCTTGACGAAACCACCGGTATCGTTGGCGGCCATGGCACGGCCGGAAGCGGCGAACGGGAAGGTGCCGACGTTAACTTCAACGCCTTCAGCTTTCAAGGCCTGCTCGGTTTTGCCAACCCACGCGATTTCCGGGTGAGTATAAATAACCGAAGGGATCAGATCATAGTTCATCTGGGCTTTGTGGCCCTTGATGCGCTCGACAACCATGATGCCTTCTTCCGACGCTTTGTGAGCCAGCATCATGCCGCGAACCACGTCACCGATGGCGAAAACGCCCGGTACGGTGGTCGCGCAGTGATCGTCAACGTGCACGAAACCGCGCTCGTCGAGGGTCACGCCGCTGTCGGCAGCCAGCAGATCAGTGGTCACTGGACGGCGACCAACGGCTACGATCAGCTTGTCGAAAGTGATGGTCTGTTCGCCGTTGGCATCGGTGTAGTTCACAACGACTTCGTCGCCGTTCACTTTCGAGCCGGTCACGCGAGCGCCCAGTTTGATGTCCAGACCTTGTTTGGTGAGGGTTTTCAGCGCTTCCTTGGAAACAGCGGTGTCCGCTGCCATCAGGAAGGTGTCCAGCGCTTCCAGAACAACCACTTCCGAACCCAGACGCGACCACACCGAACCCAGTTCCAGACCGATCACGCCAGCGCCGATCACGCCCAGACGCTTAGGTACGGTCTGGAATTCCAGAGCGCCAGTCGAATCGACGATGACGTTCTGATCAACCGGAGCCGGTGGAATGTCGATCGGACGCGAACCTGGCGCCAGAATGACGTTTTCAGCTTCGATGATTTCAACCGAGCCGTCTGGCTTGGTGACTTCGACTTTCTTGCCAGCCAGCAGCTTGCCGTGGCCCTGGATCGAAGTAACGCCGTTGGCCTTGAACAGGGTGGCAACGCCGCCGGTCAGGTTCTTGACGATGCCAGCCTTGCGGCCAACCATCGCAGCGACGTCCATTTTGACTTCGCCGGTCGAGATACCGTGAACGTTGAAGCTTTCTTTCGCTTCCTTGTATTTCCAGGAGCTGTCGAGCAGCGCCTTGGAAGGAATGCAGCCCACGTTCAGGCAGGTGCCGCCCAGGGCTTGCTTGCCTTCTGCGTCGGTGTACTTCTCGATGCAGGCAGTGGTCAGACCCAGCTGCGCGGCCTTGATGGCAGCCACGTAGCCACCAGGGCCAGCACCGATCACTACTACGTCAAATTTCTGCGACATTCAAAAAATCCTCTTTAGCAATAAAGCTACAAGCCGCAAGCTACAAGCTCCCAGCCACCCCGCTCGCTTTGAGCTTGTGGCTTGAAACTTGAAACTTGCAGCTGTTTTTTAGATATCCAGCAACAGACGCGCCGGATCTTCCAGCAGGTTCTTGATGGTCACCAGGAAGGTCACAGCTTCTTTGCCATCGATCAGACGGTGATCGTAGGACAGTGCCAGGTACATCATCGGACGGATAACGACCTGACCGTTGATGGCCATAGGACGCTGGATGATGTTGTGCATGCCCAGAATCGCTGCCTGCGGCGGGTTGACGATCGGGGTCGACATCATCGAACCGAAGGTACCACCGTTGGTGATGGTGAAGGTACCACCGGTCATCTCGTCCATCGACAGTTTGCCGTCACGGGCTTTTTTGCCGAATGTTGCGATGCCGCCTTCGATTTCAGCCAGGCTCATCAGTTCGGCGTTACGCAGAACCGGAACAACCAGGCCGCGGTCGCTGGAAACGGCAACGCCGATGTCAGCGTAGCCGTGGTAAACGATGTCAGCGCCGTCGATCGATGCGTTGACAGCCGGGAAGCGTTTCAGCGCTTCGGTAGCGGCTTTCACGAAGAACGACATGAAGCCCAGGCGTACGCCGTTGTGGGACTTCTCGAACAGGTCCTTGTACTTCGAACGCAGGGCCATGACTTCAGTCATGTCGACTTCGTTGAAAGTGGTCAGCATCGCCATGTTCGACTGCGCTTCAACCAGACGCTTGGCCACGGTGGCACGCACGCGGGTCATCGGTACGCGCTTCTCGATGCGGTCGCCAGCGGCGAACACAGGAGCGGCGGCCGAAGGAGCAGCAGCCTTGGCAGGCGCGGCAGCCGGAGCGGCTTTCTTGGCAGCAACAGCCGCAACCACGTCTTCCTTGGTCACACGACCGCCTTTGCCGGTGCCGGCAACGGAAGCGATGTTGATGCCGTTTTCTTCAGCCAGCTTGCGCGCAGCCGGTGCAGCAACAGGATCGTCTTCGCCTTCGGCGGCAGCCGGTGCAGCGGCAGCAGCGGCCGGAGCAGCAGCGGCGGCTGGAGCAGCGGCAGCAGCGCCACCCGCTTCGATGGAGCCCAGCACTTCGTCGGACAGAACGGTGTCGCCTTCGTTCTTGACGATTGCGCCCAGCACGCCGTCAGCGGTAGCCAGAACTTCCAGTACGACTTTGTCAGTTTCGATGTCGACGATCAGGTCGTCACGCTTGACGGCGTCGCCCGGTTTTTTGTGCCAGGTGGCAACGGTGCCATCGGCAACCGATTCCGGGAAAGTGGGGGCTTTGATCTCGATAGCCATTATCTGTAGTTCCTTAAATTCGGTTTCAGGTGCGCGAAGGCGTTAAATGGTAAACGCGTCTTGCAGGAGTTTTTCCTGCTGCTCGGCGTGCATCGATGCGTAACCACAAGCAGGTGCAGCAGAAGCCTCACGGCCCGCGTACTCAAGTACGAGAGACTTGTCGAGGTTGCTGATGCTGCGGCGCAAGTGATGCTGGCTGCAGTACCAGGCGCCCTGGTTCATCGGCTCTTCCTGACACCAAACGGCATTTTTGACGTTGGTGTACGGAGCCAGGACTTCTTTCAAGTCGTCCTCAGGGAATGGATACAACTGCTCGATACGCACGATGGCGATATCTTCACGGCCTTCGGCACGGCGTTTTTCCAGCAGATCGTAGTAGACCTTGCCGCTGCACAGAACAACGCGCTCGACCTTTTTCGGGTCCAGTGCATCGATTTCCGGGATAACGGTCTGGAACGAACCTTCGGCCAGATCTTCCAGGGTCGAGATGGCCAGCTTGTGGCGCAGCAGCGACTTTGGAGTCAGCACGATCAACGGCTTGCGCAGCGGACGAATCACCTGACGACGCAGCAAGTGGTAGATCTGTGCTGGCGTGGTCGGTACAGCTACCTGAATGTTGTGCTCGGCGCACAGTTGCAGGTAACGCTCAAGACGTGCCGAGCTATGCTCAGGGCCCTGACCTTCGTAACCGTGTGGCAGCAACATGGTCAGACCGCACAGACGGCCCCACTTGTGCTCGCCGCTGGTGATGAACTGGTCGATAACAACCTGTGCACCGTTGGCGAAGTCGCCGAACTGGGCTTCCCAGATCACCAACGCTTCTGGCGTGGTGGTCGAGTAACCATATTCGAAAGCCAGTACCGCTTCTTCCGACAGGAACGAGTCGTACAGGTCAAAGCGTGGCTGACCGTCGTACAGGTGTGCCAGCGGAATGTAGGTGCCCGCGTCTTTCTGGTTGTGCAACACAGCGTGACGGTGCGAGAACGTACCGCGGCCGATGTCCTGACCGGTCATGCGAATCGGGTGACCTTCGAACGCCAGGGTCGCGTACGCCATGGTTTCGGCGTAACCCCAGTTGATCGGCAGGCCGCCGGCTTGCATTTTCTGACGGTCTTCGTAGATCTTCGCAACCTGACGCTGAACAACGAAGCCGTCCGGAATTTCCAGCAGCTTGGCGGACAGTTCTTGCAGGGTCTTCAGATCGAAACGCGTGTCGTGACGCGCAGTCCAGGCGTGGCCCAGATACGGACGCCAGTCCACGAACAACTCTTTGTTCGGCTCTTTGACCAGCGATTTCACTACGTGCAGACCGTTGTCCAGCGCGTTGCGGTATTCGTCGACCTTGGCCTGAACACGCTCAACGTCCAGTACACCGGACTGAGTCAGACGATCAGCGTACAGCTCACGGGTGGTGCGCTGCTTGGTGATCTGCTGATACATCAGAGGCTGAGTGCCGCTTGGCTCGTCAGCTTCGTTGTGGCCGCGACGACGGTAGCAGACCAGGTCGATCACCACGTCACGCTTGAACTGCATGCGGTAGTCGATGGCCATCTGGGTGACGAACAACACAGCTTCCGGATCATCACCATTCACATGGAGGATCGGCGCCTGGATCATCTTCGCAACGTCGGTGGCGTACTCGGTGGAACGCGAGTCCAGCGGGTTGCTGATGGTGAAACCAACCTGGTTGTTGATCACGATGTGCACGGTACCGCCGGTCTTGAAACCGCGGGTCTGCGACATCTGGAAGGTTTCCATGACCACGCCCTGACCTGCAAAAGCAGCGTCGCCGTGGATGGAGATCGGCAGAACCTTCTCACCGGTCGGGTCGTTACGACGATCCTGACGGGCGCGAACCGAACCTTCTACCACCGGGGAAACGATTTCCAGGTGGGACGGGTTGAACGCCATGGCCAGGTGAACTTCACCGCCGGCGGTCATCACGTTGGACGAGAAGCCCTGGTGATATTTAACGTCACCGGAACCCAGCTCGACCTTCTTCTTGCCTTCGAACTCGTCGAACAGCTCGCGCGGGTTCTTGCCGAAGGTGTTGACCAGTACGTTCAGACGGCCACGGTGGGCCATGCCGATGACGACTTCCTTGGTGCCGTAGGAACCGGAACGCTGGATCAGTTCGTCGAGCATCGGAATCAGGCTTTCGCCGCCTTCCAGACCGAAACGCTTGGTGCCCGGGTATTTGGTGCCCAGGTATTTTTCCAGGCCTTCACCGGCAGTCACGCGCTCAAGCAGGTGGCTCTTGATGTCGGCGGAGTACGTCGGACGACCACGCACGCTTTCCAGACGCTGCTGGAACCACTGGCGCTGCTCGGAATCGGTGATATGCGTAAATTCAGCGCCGATGGTGCGGCAATATGTCTGCTGCAACGCTTCGTGAATTTCGCGTAGGCTCGCTTCCTCTTTGCCGATGAACAGGTCGCCGGCACGGAAGGTCGTATCAAGATCGGCATTGGTCAAGCCGTAATGATTGATCGACAGGTCTGCAGGTGCAGGACGCTGCCACAGCCCCAGCGGGTCAAGCTGGGCTGCCTGGTGGCCACGCATACGGTAGGCCTGGATCAATCGCAGCACTTCAACTTGCTTCTTCTCGTGCTCACTGCTCACGCTCCCGGCGGAAACCGGTTGAGCGCGGCGCTGGTTCTTTGCCAGCAGCACGAAATGATCGCGAATTGTGGAGTGCGAAACATCAGTGGCAGAGTTGCCGTCGGCAGGCAACTTCTGAAAGTAGGTGCGCCACTCTTCTGGCACAGCGTTAGGGTCGTGCAGGTAGAGCTCATAAAGCTCTTCCACATAGGCAGCGTTTCCACCTGAAAGGTAGGCGCTGTTCCACATGCGCTGCATCACGCTTTCTTGCATGCTTGGTCACCCTCGGTTAGGGGAACACCATCGGCGTCGACACCGAGCAAACTTGCAGAAGTCCGAATGCAGCGACTAAAACAAGCCACTTAGGATCACACTGATAGTCCGGGTACCAGCCCGGATGCCCCTGCTTGTCTCATTTCTTCAAAATAAGAGCGGCAGCTTGTGGCTGCTGCTCTGGTTATAGCCATGACGCGGGTTGAAGCCCGCGCCACAGCCTCTACGGTACAGCGGTTACAGCAGCTGAATCACACGCCGCTCGAAAGCAGCATGTTACGGATGTGACCGATGGCCTTAGTCGGGTTCAGGCCTTTCGGACATACGTTGACGCAGTTCATGATGCCCCGGCAGCGGAATACGCTGAACGGGTCATCGAGCGAAGCCAGACGCTCGGTAGTCTTGGTGTCACGGCTGTCTGCCAGGAAGCGATAAGCTTGCAGCAGTGCAGCTGGACCCAGGAACTTGTCCGGGTTCCACCAAAAGGACGGGCACGAAGTCGAGCAGCAAGCGCACAGGATGCACTCGTACAGACCGTCGAGCTTTTCACGCTCTTCTGGCGACTGCAGACGCTCGATGGCCGGAGCCGGCGTGTCGTTCTGCAGGTAAGGCTTCACCTTCTCGTATTGCTTGTAGAAGATGCTCATATCGACGACCAGGTCACGAATAACCGGCAAACCTGGCAGTGGACGAACAACCAACTTGTTACCTTTTACAACAGCAGACAGCGGCGTGATGCACGCCAGACCGTTCTTGCCGTTGATGTTCATGCCGTCGGAACCGCAAACACCTTCACGGCAAGAGCGACGATAGGAGAATCCCTCGTCCTGCTCTTTGATCAGGGCCAGTACGTCCAGCACCATCAGATCTTTACCACCGGTATCGATCTGGAATTCCTGCATGAACGGCGCGGCGTCCTGATCAGGGTTGTAACGATAAACGCTGACTTGCAACATGGCGGCCACCCTTAATAAGTCCGAATCTTAGGTTCAAAAGTCGGAACAGTCTTCGGCGAGAAGTTCACGGCACGCTTGGTGACGCGCTTGTCACCCGGGAAGTACAGGGTGTGGCACAGCCAGTTTTCGTCGTCACGGTCTTCGAAGTCTTCACGGGCGTGAGCACCGCGCGACTCTTTGCGGACTTCAGCGGCGATGGCGGTAGCTTCAGCCACTTCCAGCAGGTTTTGCAGTTCCAGCGCTTCGATACGGGCAGTGTTGAACGCCTGCGACTTATCGTTGATCTTCACGTTGGCGATGCGGGTACGCAGGTCAGCAAGCTGAGCGATACCTTTCTGCATGTATTCGCCGGTACGGAACACACCGAAGTAGTTCTGCATGCAGTTCTGCAGCTCGCGACGCAGGGTTGCCACGTCTTCACCGTCGGTACGGCTGTTCAGCGCGTTCAGACGCGACAGGGCAGCTTCGATGTCGGCTTCGGTAGCGTCGTCGTATTCGATGCCGTCGGTCAGGGCTTTTTCCAGGTGCAGGCCAGCAGCGCGGCCGAATACCACCAGGTCGAGCAGCGAGTTGCCGCCCAGACGGTTGGCACCGTGAACCGATACGCAAGCCACTTCGCCTACCGCGAACAGACCAGGAATGATCTGATCGACGCCTTCAGCGTTCTGGGTGATCGCCTGGCCGTGAATGTTGGTGGCAACGCCGCCCATCATATAGTGGCAAGTCGGAACAACCGGAACCGGCGCAACAACCGGGTCAACGTGAGCGAAAGTCTTCGACAGTTCGCAGATGCCTGGCAGACGGCTGTGCAGTACTTCCTCGCCCAGGTGGTCGAGCTTGAGCAGTACGTGATCGCCATTCGGACCGCAACCGTTGCCGGCGATGATTTCTTTAACCATCGAGCGAGCAACCACGTCACGACCAGCAAGGTCTTTGGCGTTCGGAGCATAGCGCTCCATGAAACGCTCGCCGTGCTTGTTGATCAGGTAACCACCTTCACCACGGCAACCTTCGGTAACCAGTACACCGGCGCCGGCGATGCCGGTCGGGTGGAACTGCCACATTTCGATGTCTTGTACCGGCACGCCAGCACGCAGAGCCATGCCGACGCCGTCACCGGTGTTGATCAGGGCGTTGGTGGTGGACGCGTAGATACGACCTGCACCGCCGGTAGCCAATACGGTGGCTTTAGCGCGGATGTAGGTGGTTTCGCCGGTTTCGATGCAGATCGCGATCACACCGACGAAGTCGCCTTCCTGGTTTTTCACCAGATCGACAGCGTAGTACTCGTTCAGGAACGTGGTACCGGCTTTCAGGTTGCCCTGATAAAGGGTGTGCAGCAGCGCGTGACCGGTACGGTCGGAAGCGGCGCACGTACGGGCAGCCTGCCCGCCTTTGCCGTAGTCCTTGGACTGACCACCGAACGGACGCTGGTAGATACGGCCCTGTTCGGTACGCGAGAACGGCATGCCCATGTGGTCCAGCTCATAAACAGCAGCCGGGCCTTCCTGACACATGTATTCGATAGCGTCCTGGTCACCGATGTAGTCGGAACCCTTGACGGTATCGTACATGTGCCAGCGCCAGTCATCGTTCGGGTCAGCGGACGCGATTGCGCACGTGATGCCGCCCTGGGCGGATACAGTGTGCGAACGGGTCGGGAAAACCTTGGTGATCACGGCAGTCTTGTGACCGCCCTGTGCCAGCTGCAGCGCAGCGCGCATGCCGGCACCGCCACCACCAATAATGATGGCGTCGAAAGAAATCGTTGGAATGTTAGCCATGAATCAGATACCCCAGAGAATCTGCACACCCCAGACGAAGTAAGCGAACATCGCGACGCCGCATACTGCCTGGAAAAGGAAACGTACTGCAGTCGCGGACTTGCCCAGCGCCATCGGCGTCAGGTAGTCGGTCGCGATGGTCCACATGCCGACCCAGGCGTGAGCGCCAAGGGCAACGAGGGCCAGCAGACTGAAGATACGCATCCCGTTGTGAGCGAACAGGCCGTGCCACTGGTCGTAGCCAATGCCCGGATTCGCTGCAAGGTATCCGATCAGGAAGATGAAATAAGCCGCGAGAACAACCGCAGACACACGTTGCGCCATCCAGTCATAGAGGCCCGAACGCGAAAGGTTCGTAACGCTGGTTACCATATCCAAACTCCTGCCAGAACGATCAGCACCACGGAAATGGCGATGATGATTTTCGAGCCCAGGCGGCCGCCTTCCAGCGTCTCACCGATGCCCATGTCCATGATCAAGTGGCGCACACCGGCTACCAAGTGATACAGCAGAGCGGACAGGAGGCCCCATGCTACGAACTTGGCCAGCGGGCTGGTCAAGCATGCCTTCACTTCGGCAAAACCTTCCTCGGAACCCAGGGATTTGCCCAATGCATAAAGCATGAAGCCAAGGCCCAGGAAGAGGATGATGCCGGAAACACGGTGAAGAAACGACGTAACGCCGGTGATGGGGAGTTTGATGGTCCTTAGGTCTAGGTTTACAGGTCGTTGGCTTTTCACGGCTTTTTTTTCACACTGAAGAGCCCCTAACAATCAGGGCAAAGTTGTTGGGGAGTGCACTGGTCAGGTAACCACCACCCAGGGATGCGACCCCCAATAAAGCAGGCCCAAAAGCCCTTGGCGGTCGGTGGCCGAGTATAGACAGTTAGGCTACTAATGACAACGCAATCACCTACCCCCAATAGCTGATTGCACAAGTTGCATAAAAGGCGTAAATGGCAGTCAATTTCGAGGAAAAAGTGCGCTTAAAGCCTTCTGGAGCAAGACTTTAGGCAAATTGACATTCGAATTTATCTCACTATAGTGGTGCGGGCCCTGCGTGGGGGGTCTGTCTGATGGTTCAAGCATAAATAGGAGGCCACATGGCTGACAAAAAAGCGCAGTTGATCATCGAGGGCGCAGCCCCCGTCGAGCTGCCCATTTTAACCGGCACCGTTGGTCCCGATGTAATCGATGTTCGGGGCCTGACGGCCACGGGCCGCTTCACTTTCGACCCTGGTTTCATGTCGACCGCTTCGTGCGAATCGAAGATCACCTATATCGACGGCGACAACGGCATTCTGCTGCACCGCGGCTACCCGATCGAACAGCTGGCTGAAAAATCGGACTACCTGGAAACCTGCTACCTGCTGCTCAACGGCGAACTGCCGACCGCAGAACAGAAGGCCCAGTTCGTCAGCACCGTGAAAAACCACACCATGGTTCACGAGCAGCTGAAAACCTTCTTCAACGGCTTCCGTCGCGACGCCCACCCAATGGCCGTCATGTGCGGTGTAGTCGGCGCCCTCTCGGCCTTCTACCACGACTCCCTCGACATCAATAACCCGCAGCATCGCGAAATCTCCGCGATCCGTCTGGTTGCCAAGATGCCGACCCTGGCAGCGATGGTTTACAAGTACTCCATGGGCCAACCCATGATGTACCCGCGCAACGACCTGACGTACGCGGAAAACTTCCTGCACATGATGTTCAACACCCCGTGCGAGATCAAACCGATCAGCCCGGTACTCGCCAAGGCCATGGACCGGATCTTCATCCTCCACGCCGACCACGAGCAGAACGCTTCGACCTCCACCGTGCGCCTGGCCGGCTCTTCGGGTGCCAACCCGTTCGCCTGTATCGCCGCCGGTATCGCCGCACTGTGGGGCCCTGCCCACGGCGGCGCGAACGAAGCCGTGTTGACCATGCTTGACGAGATTGGCGATGTGTCGAACATCGACAAGTTCATCGCCAAGGCCAAGGACAAGAACGATCCGTTCAAACTGATGGGCTTCGGTCACCGCGTTTACAAGAACCGCGATCCTCGCGCGACTGTAATGAAGCAGACCTGCGACGAAGTACTGAAGGAACTGGGCATCAACAACGATCCGCAACTCGAACTGGCCATGCGCCTGGAAGAGATCGCGCTGACCGACCCGTACTTCATCGAGCGCTCGCTGTACCCGAACGTCGACTTCTACTCGGGGATCATCCTCAAGGCGATCGGCATTCCAACCAGCATGTTCACCGTGATTTTCGCGCTGGCACGTACTGTTGGCTGGATTTCGCACTGGAAAGAGATGCTCTCCAGCCCGTACAAGATTGGCCGTCCGCGCCAGCTGTACACCGGCTACGAGTCGCGTGATATTTCCAAGCTGGAAGACCGTAAATAAGATCTGTCTTGCGATAGGTTTTTAAGTTGTATCGGGAACGGCCTCTATTTATATAGGGGCCGTTTTTGTTTGTGCCGTGGCGGTTTTATTGGATTAGGGGCATATCCGATGCTGCGGGAGCCGCCGCTGGCGGTTTCGCCCTTACAGCAACTCACTTTTCCAAACGCCGAAAAGTAAGCAAAAGGCTTGGCCCCGGCGTACGGCACTTCGCTGAGGCTCAGTGTTCCCTCGCTACGGCGTCCATCCGGGGGCATCGCCTACGGTTTGCTTCGCTGCACCTCCTCTCGATGTATGCGGCTGCGCCGCACGGCGCTGCGCGCCTACCCCCGGATGAACACCTACGCTCGGCCTGCCGATGGGGCAAAAGATCAAAGGCCGAAGCCAAAGCCAGATCAAGATCACAAACCAGATCAAGAGCCCCTCACCCTAGCCCTCTCCCGGAGGGAGAGGGAACTGACCAAGGTGATTGCGAGAGCTACGCCGACGTGCGATACCGCGGTGAACTCATGCCTTGAAACACCCACAGATCGGCCCCCTCTCCCTCCCGGGGGGAGAGGGAACTGACCGAGGTGATTGCGAGAGCTACGCCGACGTGCGATACCGCGGTGAACTCAGGTCTTGAAACACCCACAGATCGGCCCCCTCTCCCTCCGGGAGAGGGCTGGGGTGAGGGGCGAATCCACAACCAATCCAAAGCCGAGCGCGCTGTTGCTCCTCACCACTCAACAGGATGAGCGTTAGCTCGGCTGCAGCTCTTGATCTGTAAGGCGACGTCGGAAGGCTGAGCGGAGGGATTGATCCGGGGGGTGGGAGCATAGCGACCGTTTGGCGCAGCCAAACACAGCGAGAGGAGGTGCAGCGAAGCAAACCGTAGGCGCTGCGCCCGGATCGATCCCGCAGCGAAGGAACCCCGAGCTCCAGCGAGCGGGCCGCACGTAGGAGCAAGCGTTTTTTGCTTACTTTTTTTGGCGTTTGAAAAAAAGTGAGTCGCCGTAAGGGCGAAACCCTAAGCCGCCGTTACCGCAGCAACGGATATGTACAAAATCCACACAAAAAGCACAGCCTGCCCGATAACCGCCCACAAAAAATGCCCCGATCTCTCAACCGGGGCATTCAGCACAACATTACCAAACCATCAAACCATCAATGCGAAACCGCCCCGCTCGCCCCCAACCCAGTCTGCGAACGCACAAACTGCGGGAAGAACAGCGCACGTTCTTTGTCCGCAGCCGCCGACTTGTCAGTAATCGAGAAGAACCAGATCCCGACAAAGGCAATGATCATCGAAAACAACGCCGGATACTCATAAGGGAAGATCGCCTTCTCGTGATGCAGAATCTGCACCCAAATGGTCGGCCCGAGAATCATCAAACCCACCGCACTGATCAACCCCAACCACCCACCAATCATCGCACCACGAGTCGTCAGCTTCTTCCAGTACATCGAAAGCAACAGCACCGGGAAGTTGCAGCTCGCCGCAATCGAGAACGCCAGACCCACCATGAACGCAATGTTCTGGCTTTCGAACAAAATACCCAGGCCAATCGCCAGGATCCCCAGTGCGATGGTGGTGATCTTCGAAACGCGAATCTCATCCTTGTCGTTAGCCTTGCCCTTCTTGATCACGCTGGCATACAGGTCGTGAGACACCGCCGAAGCACCGGCCAGCGTCAAACCTGCCACTACCGCCAGAATGGTCGCAAACGCTACCGCCGAGATGAAGCCGAGGAAGATACTGCCGCCCACCGCGTCAGCCAGGTGCACCGCCGCCATGTTGTTGCCGCCGAGCAGAGCGCCCGCTGCATCTTTGAAGGCCGGGTTGGTGCTGACCAGCAGGATCGCGCCGAAGCCGATGATGAAGGTCAGGATGTAGAAGTAACCAATGAAGCCGGTCGCGTACAGCACGCTCTTACGCGCTTCTTTTGCGTCGCTCACAGTGAAGAAGCGCATCAGGATGTGTGGCAGGCCAGCGGTACCGAACATCAGTGCCAGGCCCAGCGAGAACGCCGAAATCGGATCTTTCACCAGACCGCCCGGGCTCATGATCGCTTCACCTTTCGGGTGAACCTTGATCGCCTCGGAGAACAGCATGTTGAAGTCGAAGTTGACGTGCTTCATCACCATCAGCGCCATGAACGAGGCACCGGACAGCAACAACACGGCTTTGATGATCTGCACCCAGGTGGTCGCGAGCATGCCGCCGAACAGCACGTACATGCACATCAGGATACCGACCAGAATCACCGCCACGTAGTAGTCGAGACCGAACAGCAGCTGGATCAGCTTGCCGGCACCGACCATTTGCGCGATCAGGTAGAACGCCACTACCACCAGCGAGCCGCAGGCGGACAGAGTGCGTATCTGGGTTTGCCCGAGGCGGTAGGACGCCACGTCGGCAAAAGTGTACTTACCCAGGTTACGCAGACGCTCGGCGATCAGGAACAGAATGATCGGCCAGCCCACCAGGAAGCCGATCGAGTAGATCAGACCATCGTAGCCGGAGGTGAACACCAGCGCGGAAATCCCCAGGAAGGACGCCGCCGACATGTAGTCACCGGCAATCGCCAGACCGTTCTGGAAACCGGTGATCTTGCCGCCCGCCGCATAGTAGTCGGCAGCCGACTTGTTACGTTTGGATGCCCAGTACGTGATGCACAGGGTGGCGCCAACGAACACTACGAACATGGCGATCGCGGCGACGTTGAGCGGTTGTTTGTGGACTTCGCCGGTCAGGGCGTCAGCGGCCCAGACGGCTGGCGCGAACGCCGAGATGCTCAGAAGAGCCAGTAGACGCCGGATCATTGCTGAGCCTCCTTGAGAATCGCATTGTTCAGGTCGTCGAACTCGCCATTGGCGCGGCGCACGTAGATAGCGGTCAGGATGAAGGCCGAGACAATCAGCCCGACACCGATCGGGATGCCCCATGTGATGGATGATTCAGGACTGATCTTCGCCCCGAGCACTTGCGGCCCATAAGCGATCAGCAGGATGAATGCCGAGTAAAGCCCTAGCATGATCGCCGAGAGTATCCAGGCGAATCGTTCCCTTTTCTGAACCAGCTCCTTGAAGCGCGGGCTGTTTTGAATCGAGAGGTAAATGCTGTCGTTCATTGTTTTTATCCTCGCAGCACAGATTATTGTTGGAACGTATCCACTCTATGCGGCTTCGGAACAGGTTCCAGACGACCTTAGTATTAGAACGACATGACGTTTTCGCCAATTTTCAGCAGGAATAAATAAATGCAGGAGGGAGCCTGCTCGCGATGGCGTCGTATCAGTCAACATTTTCGTCAACTGACAGAACGCTATCGCGAGCAGGCTCACTCCTACAGGGGGATTGCGGTGTTGTGGTTATTTGGTCCAGTCAGCCACGCGATCCGGGTGTTTGGCTACCCAGTCTTTCGCGGCGGCTTCAGGTTTTGCACCGTCCTGAATCGCCAGCATGACTTCGCCGATTTCGTCTTTCGATGCCCACTGGAAGTTCTTCAGGAACTTGGCCACTTCCGGTGCCTTGGCGTCGAGCTCTTTGCTGCCGATGCTGTTCACGGTTTCAGCCGCGCCGTACACGCCTTTCGGGTCGTCGAGGAAGCGCAGTTTCCACTTGGCGAACATCCAGTGCGGCACCCAACCGGTGACGGCAATGGATTCGTTTTTCTTCTCGGCACGGGTCAGCTCGGCGATCATGCCGGCGCCGGAACTGGCCTTGAGATTGTATTTATCGAGGCCGTAATCCTTGATCGCCTGATCGGTTTTGAGCATCACGCCTGAACCGGCATCGATGCCGACAATGCGATTTTTGAAGGTGTCATCGGTTTTCAGGTCTTCGATCGACTTGGCTTTGACGTACTCCGGCACGATCAGGCCGATTTTTGCGTCCTTGAAGTTCGGGCCGTAATCGACGACCAGATCCTTGTTCTTCGCCCAGTACTCGCCATGGGTGACTGGCAGCCAGGCCGAGAGCATGGCGTCGAGTTTACCGGTGGCAACACCTTGCCACATGATCCCGGTGGCGACGGCTTGCAGCTTCACGTCATAGCCGAGTTTCTGCTTGATCACTTCGGCCGCTACGTGGGTGGTCGCAACGCTGTCGGACCAGCCGTCAACGTAACCGATGTTCAGGGTCTTGGTTTCCGCGCTGGCCAGTGTTGCGCCCATCGCAAGCGCCAGTGCGGCACCTGCGCCTAAAAGTCGTCGCATCTTCATCGTTACTTCCCCGAAATGCTGCGCCCGACGGATGACGGGCGGCGTCAACGTATTGTTATGGTGCACAGCGCCCCCATCACGCCTGACCGCAAACTCGCTGGACCATCAGTGGAGTGCTGACGCTTTGATCATCAACCTCACGCCGCACGCGACCTGCTCTGTCAGCGACCTCAAGACAACGAGAAACGACATCAGAAGGCCATTAATCGCCTCTGAATAATTGACGCCAGACAATCCGCCCGAACTTTGCATGTGCAAATGATGCGAGCCACCAACCCCGGATAAATGCAGGTAACATGCGTCGCTTTGCAGCCACTCGGCCTGACCATGTCCGCGACTTCCCGCTTCCCTTTCCTGCCTTATCTCTTCGCCTGCCTGCTTGGCCTGTTTGCCCTCGGCGGCTTTTGGTACGGCCTCGGCAAACCGGTGATCCTGCCGGACGCCGCAACGCCGACGCACAAACTGCAATGCGCCTCCTACACGCCGTTCGACAAGGACCAGTCGCCGTTCGACGTGCCGTTCAAGCTGCGCCCGGAGCGCATGGACGCCGACCTCGCGTTGCTGGCGACACGCTTTGAATGCATTCGCACCTATTCAATGACCGGCCTTGAAGCGCTGCCCGATCTGGCACGCAAGCACGGTCTGAAATTGATGATCGGCGCCTGGGTCAACAGCAACCCGGTGGACACCGAAAAAGAAGTCGAGCTGCTGATCAAATCGGCCAACGCCAACCCGGACGTGGTCAGCGCGGTGATCGTCGGCAACGAAGCGCTGCTGCGCAAGGAAGTCACCGGCGCGCAACTGGCTCGCCTGATCAACAAGGTCAAGAGCCAGATCAAGCAACCGGTGACCTACGCGGATGTCTGGGAGTTCTGGCTCAAGCACCCGGAAGTCGCGCCGGCAGTGGATTTCCTGACCATTCATTTGCTGCCGTACTGGGAAGATGATCCCTCCAACATCGATGCCGCCCTGCACCACGTGGCAGAGGTGCGTCAGGTGTTCGGCAACAAATTCGCCCCGAAAGACGTGATGATTGGCGAAACCGGCTGGCCGAGCGAAGGCCGCCAGCGTGAAACCGCCCTGCCGAGCCGGGTCAACGAAGCCAAGTTCATTCGTGGTTTTGTCGCCATGGCCGAGAAGGAAGGCTGGCATTACAACCTGATCGAAGCGTTCGATCAGCCATGGAAACGTGGCAGTGAAGGCGCGGTGGGCGGCTACTGGGGGCTGTTCGATGCGGATCGCCAGGACAAAGGTGTGCTCGCCGGGCCAGTGACCAATGTGCCGTACTGGAAGGAATGGCTAGCGGTCGGTGGTTTGATTTTCCTCGCAACCTTGCTGCTGGGCGGTCGCGTGCGTACCACCCGCGCAGCCCTGGTGTTGCCGCTGCTGGGCGCCCTCGCCGCTTGCTCGATGGGCGCGTGGGGGGATCTGGCGCGCGTGACCACACGCTTTACCGGTGAATGGCTGTGGATCGGTTTGCTGACGGTGTTGAATCTGCTGGTGTTGGCGCATGCTGCACTGACGCTCAGCGCGCGTACGGGTTGGCGTGAACGGGCGTTCAGTCTGCTGGAGCGGCGCGCCGGCTGGCTGGTCGCGGCGGCCGGGTTTGCGGCGGCAGTGATGATGCTCGAGATGGTCTTTGACCCGCGTTATCGCAGCTTCGCCAGCATGGCGTTTGTGCTGCCAGCGCTGGTTTACCTGTGCCGCCCGGTAAGCGTGCCACGGCGCGAGATTGCCTTGCTGACGTTTATTGTCGGTGCGGGGATTGCGCCGCAGTTGTATCAGGAAGGTTTGCAGAATCAGCAGGCGTGGGGTTGGGCGTTGGTGAGTGGATTGATGATGGCTGCGTTGTGGCGCTGCCTGCGCATTCGAAAGGACTGATCAAAAGCAAGATCAAAAGATCGCAGCCTTCGGCAGCTCCTACAAGGTGTACGCCATCTCAATGTAGGAGCTGCCGAAGGCTGCGATCTTTTCCATCAGGCGCTACGGGACTCGCGAACCAGACGCAACCCGGCAATCACCAGCGCAAACACCGCAAAAGTGGTGTTGTACAACGCCAGCGCCGGCAGCCCGAACACCAGCGCCAGCACCGCCAGCCACCACCCTGCCCGCCCGGGCAAGACGAAAGCGATCAGCGCCGCACCCAGCGCCGCCCATCCCAGCACCTGAAAATGAATCATCAGCCCGAGGTTGGAACGCAGCTGGCATTCCCAACGGCTGGCCTCATCCACGCAGATGCCCACCCACTTGCCGTCCTCCATAAAGCCATAACGCGCGCCATAACTGGCGGCCAGCCATAACGGCAACAGAACGAGCAACAGAATCACGGGCAAGCGGCGGGACATGAAGCACTCCAATCTTGAGAAATCGGCGGCCAGCTTAATCTGCCGCCAGCCGTGTGCAAGCGCTAACAACAGTTAACTGTTCATTGAAGCGGTGCAAA
This sequence comes from Pseudomonas helmanticensis, assembly GCF_900182985.1. NCBI lineage: Bacteria > Pseudomonadati > Pseudomonadota > Gammaproteobacteria > Pseudomonadales > Pseudomonadaceae > Pseudomonas > Pseudomonas helmanticensis. The sequence goes on from NZ_FXUY01000001.1 coordinate 2,491,100, forward strand.
GTGTATCGTCCAGCTACTATTACTCCGAATTCTGCCTGTTTGGTGCCGATGCATGGCACTTTGGCGCAAACCCGGTGGTCATAGCCTGCGAACTTCATTCGGCACCTTCCTCTAAGGGATCTAGTCATGCTCCGTTCCTTGCGCTTCGCCGCGCTGTTCAGCGGCCTTATTTTGAGTGCGTCCGCACTGGCGGTAGATATCGATGCCGCCAGTTATGGCTACCCCCTGACCAATCCGTTCGAGGCGACCATCGCCACGACCCCGCCGGATTTGCGCCCGGAATTGCCGCTGGACGACGACATCAATCAGTCGGATCGCAGCGTCACTTTGCGCCCGGAGCGTGCGTTTATCCTGCCGGACAATTTCTGGGCAGTGAAAAAACTCACCTACCGCATCGCCACGCAGGACAAGCCGGCGCCACTGATCTTCCTGATCGCCGGCACTGGCGCGCGCTATGACAGCACGCTCAACGAATACCTGAAAAAGCTCTACTACAAGGCCGGCTACCACGTCGTGCAGTTGTCCTCGCCGACCAGCTTCGACTTCATCAGCGCCGCCTCGCGCTTCGCCACCCCGGGCGTGACCAAGGAAGACGCCGAAGACATGTACCGGGTGATGCAGGCCGTGCGCGCGCAAAACCCGAAAGTGCCGGTCACCGAGTACTACCTGACCGGCTACAGCCTCGGCGCCCTCGATGCGGCATTCGTGGCGCACCTCGACGAGACGCGTCGCAGCTTCAACTTCAAGAAAGTCCTGCTGCTCAATCCGCCGGTGAACCTCTACACCTCGATCACCAACCTCGACAAGCTGGTCCAGACCGAGGTCAAGGGCATCAATAACAGCACCACGTTCTATGAACTGGTACTGAGCAAATTGACCCGCTACTTCCAGCAGAAAGGCTACATCGACCTCAACGATGCGCTGCTCTACGACTTCCAGCAGTCCAAGCAGCACCTGACCAACGAACAGATGGCGATGCTGATCGGCACCTCGTTCCGCTTCTCGGCAGCCGACATCGCGTTCACCTCGGACCTGATCAACCGTCGCGGCCTGATCACCCCGCCGAAGTTTCCGATCACCGAAGGCACCAGCCTCACGCCGTTCCTCAAGCGTGCCCTGCAATGCGACTTCGACTGCTACCTGACCGATCAGGTGATTCCGATGTGGCGCGCACGCACCGACGGCGGCAGCCTGCTGCAACTGATCGATCAGGTCAGCCTGTATGCGCTCAAGGATTACCTGCACGACAGCCCGAAAATCGCCGTGATGCATAACGCCGATGACGTGATTCTCGGCCCCGGCGACCTCGGTTTCCTGCGCAAGACCTTCGGTGATCGCCTGACCGTTTACCCACTGGGCGGCCATTGCGGCAACATTAACTACCGCGTCAACAGCGACGCCATGCTGGAGTTCTTCCGTGGCTAAATATCTCCTGCTGATTGCAGCGCTCCTCTGCGCAGGCGTGGCCCAGGCCGACAACAGTAAGGCCAACGCACCCGTCGTGGTCGACAGCGACGGCTTCAAAGAGCCGCTGTCCAAACTGAAATTCAACCCGGGACTGGACCAGCGCGAATTCGAGCGTTCGACGCTCAACGCGCTGAACGTCTACGACCCGCTGGAATCGTGGAACCGTCGGGTTTACCACTTCAACTACCGCTTCGACCAATGGGTATTCCTGCCGGTGGTCGATGGCTATCGCTACGTCACGCCAAGCTTTGTGCGCACCGGTGTGAGCAACTTCTTCAACAACCTCGGCGATGTGCCGAACCTGTTGAACAGCCTGTTGCAGTTCAAAGGTCAGCGCTCGATGGAAACCACCGCGCGCCTGTTGCTCAACACCACCATCGGCATCGCCGGCCTGTGGGACCCGGCGACCGCCATGGGCCTGCCACGCCAGAGCGAAGACTTCGGGCAGACCCTGGGTTTCTACGGTGTACCGGGTGGCGCCTACTTCGTACTGCCGATCTTCGGCCCGTCGAACATTCGTGACACCGCAGGCCTCGCCGTGGATTTCACTGCCGAGTCGGCGATCAACTTCCTCAATGTTTCGGAAGTCAGCTCCAACCACCCGGAAGTCTGGGCCTTGCGCGCCGTCGACAAGCGCTACCAGACCAGCTTCCGTTACGGTCAGATGAACTCGCCGTTCGAGTACGAGAAAGTGCGTTACGTGTACACCGAAGCGCGTAAGTTGCAGATCGCCGAATAGTTTTCGGCAGAAACAAAAAAGGGCCATTCGATGCGAGTCGAATGGCCCTTTTTTTTAAGATCAAGGGATCGCAGCCTGCGGCAGCTCCTACAGAGGGTGCGCGATGCCCATGTAGGAGCTGCCGCAGGCTGCGATCTTTTAGCCCTTAACAGATTTCCAGATTTTGCCGACGATGGAAACCACCGCCAACACCACCGCACCGGCAAAGATCCCCGCCACGCCATTGAGCAACATCGGCACCGCAAACCCGGCACTCCCGGCCGCTGCGCCAACGCCTTCAATCCAGTGATGAATCACCGGCACGCCGTGGGTGAGAATGCCGCCACCGACGAGAAACATCGCCGCCGTGCCCACCACCGACAGGGTTTTCATCATGTACGGTGCTGCGCTGAGGATCCCGCTGCCAATCTTCTTCGCCATCTGCCCAGGCTTCTGGGTCAGCCACAAACCGAGATCGTCGAGTTTGACGATGCCCGCGACCAGGCCGTAAACCCCCACGGTCATGACGATGGCAATGCCCGACATCACGATCACTTGCTGGGTCAGCGAGGCATCCGCCACGGTACCCAACGTGATGGCGATGATTTCTGCCGACAGAATGAAGTCAGTGCGAATCGCGCCTTTGATCTTGTCCTTTTCGTACGCCACCAGATCGGTCGCAGGATCCGCCACGGCTTCTGTCAACTGCGCATGCCCGGCCTCGTCTTCAGCCTCGCTGTGGAGAAATTTGTGCGCGAGTTTTTCGAAGCCTTCGAAACACAGATACGCGCCACCGACCATCAACAACGGCGTCACCAGCCAAGGGACGAACGCACTGATCGCCAGCGCCGACGGCACGAGGATCAGCTTGTTGACGAATGAGCCCTTGGCCACCGCCCAAACCACCGGAATTTCCCGCTCGGCACGCACGCCGGAGACTTGCTGGGCATTCAGCGCCAGGTCGTCGCCGAGCACGCCGGCGGTTTTCTTGGCGGCCATTTTGCTCATCAACGCCACGTCATCCAGAACGGTGGCGATATCGTCGACCAGCACCAGCAAACTGCTTCCTGCCATGAATCCTGTTTCCTTTTATGTATGAATGTTGCGAAGCATAACGCGACCACAGACCACACGGAGCATTCTTGAGCGCCGCGCGAGGCCGGTGCTACCATGCGCAACCGCCAGAACAGGCAAGGAACCACCGGGTTTATGAGCACAATCCGCGAGCGCAACAAAGAACTGATCCTGCGTGCCGCCAGTGAGGAGTTTGCCGACAAGGGCTTCGCTGCGACCAAAACCAGCGACATCGCCGCCAAGGCAGGATTGCCCAAGCCCAACGTCTACTACTACTTCAAGTCCAAGGAAAACCTCTATCGCGAGGTTCTGGAAAGCATCATCGTGCCGATCCTGCAGGCCTCGACCCCGTTCAATCCGGACGGCGTACCGAGCGAAGTGCTGAGCGGCTACATCCGCTCGAAGATCCGCATCTCCCGTGACCTGCCCTTCGCCTCCAAGGTGTTCGCCAGCGAAATCATGCACGGCGCGCCACATTTGAGCGCTGACCTGGTCGAGCAGCTCAACGGCCAGGCCAAGCACAACATCGACTGCATCCAGAGCTGGATCGACCGCGGCCAGATCGCCCCGATCGACCCGAATCACCTGATGTTCAGCATCTGGGCCGCGACCCAGACCTACGCCGACTTCGACTGGCAGATTTCTGCGGTCACCGGGAAGGAGAATCTGGACGAAGCGGATTATGAAGCAGCGGCGCAGACGATTATCCGGTTGGTGCTCAAAGGCTGTGAGCCAGATCAATAAGACTGCGGTGACGCCATCGCGAGCAGGCTCACTCCTACAGGGGAACGCATTCCAAATGTAGGAGTGAGCCTGCTCGCGATCAAGGCAACTCGGTTTGAGCTCAAACCCAAATAGCATCCCACAGCGGATAGTCACCTAGTTTTTGTACAAGTCCTGCCCGCAATGGGTTAGCCACGACATACCGCGCCACTTTCACCAGATCCTCCTCTCGCCGCAGTGCCCGGTCATGAAAGCCTCGCTGCCAGATAGAGTTGCTATCACCAGTAGCCTGCTTTACCGCTTTAGCACTCAGTGACTTGGTCTTCTGCATCAACTCACTCAAGGTTCCCTGCCGCAACTCGATCAGCCAGTGAAAATGATCCGGCATAACCACCCACGCCAATGAGTTGGCCTGGCCAGAATGCTGAGCATTTCTAAATTGCTTGACGACCAATCTACCAGGGTGAAATCCCTGAAGACCGGTTTCCTCTGATATGTGTTGGTAGTTAACAGATAAATGCGACTGGCTTCGGCGTAGCGTCCGAATCGCAATCGGTGTGCAGCAGGTAAATCCGGCATTCCTTTGCCCTCCATGATCAGGTCATGAAAGGCTAGTTCTGTGGATTCAATTGGGGTGGGTGGACCTTTGGCTGGATGTGTCTGGAAGGTTGCTATCGCGAGCAGGCTCACTCCTACATAGGGTTTGTGGTGTTTAGACAATTTGTGTCTAAACACGCCCCTTGTAGGAGGGAGCCTGCTCGCGATGACTCTTCTTCAGGCGCCGCAAAACTTCACGAATAAAAATCTCAAGCCTCCTCCCCCATCAACCAGCGCAATGCCTGCGGCAGCGAAGTGCTCCAGTCCTCCGGAAAAGTGTGTCCAGCCTCGTGAGTGCGCGACTTTACCTCGTTGCCGTCGCTGAACAGCTTGCGGAAATCGGCGCTCATCTGTTGATTGCCCGGTCCTTCTTTCTCACCGTTGATGACAAACACACGTTTGCCGCGTGCCTTGCTTTCGGTAGGCGTCGGCTGATTGCCGCCGGGTGACAGCAGCAGTGCGCCGGCGTAATCGTCCGGGTGTTGCGCCAACAAGGCGCCGGCGTGTTGCGAGCCTTGCGAGAAACCCATCAGGAACACGCGTTTGCGGTCGATGCATTGCTGGGCTTCGAGGGTTTTGAGGCCATTCTGCACCGTTTGATGAGTACCTTCAAAACCTGGGCCGATCCAGCGGAAGCTGTCGACCGCGTTGATCATTTGCGTACCGTTGATCCCTAGAATGATTGCGCCCGTGTCAGCCAGCGGTTGGTAGCCCTCATCCAGTTCACCATTGACGCCATAACCGTGCAGCCAGACCACTACCGGCCGGCAGGCTTTGGGCACCGGAATGCTTGCCGACGGGTTGAGCACCGATATCGCGCCAACCTTGCCCACGGCAATTTTCCGGTAGCGTTCCTGCGCGTGCGCCAGCACGGTTTTGTAGGTGTCAGATTCGCGCAGATCAGCAAAATCCTCATCGCCAGCCATCAATGGGCCGAACCACAAACCACGATCATCGGCTTCGCGCAGGAAGCGCTCGGCCAATTTGTCGTCACCACGACGAGCAAACAGCGCCGCGACCTGATAAGGCGCCTGCAATTGTTTCGGATCTTCACGGCTGGCGGCCAGATAGACGGCAATGGCCTGCAACGTATCGGACGATTCGAGCTTTTCCGCGCGCTCCATCAGTTCCTCGACGTCGTCGGCATTGATCAATGCCGAGACCACCGGGCTCAGTGCGTTGAACGCGATTTCTTCGGCATCGGGAGTTTCCGTCGCATGCAGGACGGGAGTGCAGAGAATGATGGCGGCGGCCATCGTCATGGCAAATAGCGTCTTCACGCAGATCTTCCTTGATACATAAACGAGAAGGGCGGCAGTCTATAGACCCCGCCCCTCTTCGTCATCATCACACCATCAGGCGTGCTGACTCATTGCCGGTCAGGCCGCCACCCCCGCATCCGCACGCAGGTCCAGCGCCTCCACCGCTTTGATCGCCACTTGCTCATCGATATCCGACAGATCGCCGCTAATCCCGATCGCTCCCAGCACATTGCCGGCCTGATCACGAATCAACACACCGCCCGGTGCCGGCACGACGCTGCCCTGGCCCATGCTGTTCAGCGCGGCAATAAAGGCCGGGCGTTGTTGTGCATCAAGTGCCAGCAGGCGTGAGCCTTTGCCCAGAGCGATGGCGCCCCAGGCTTTGCCGATGGCGATGTTCGGGCGCAGCAGGCTCGCGCCGTCTTCGCGCTGCAGGGTGATCAGGTGGCCGCCGGTATCGAGTACCGCGATGGTCAGCGGCGCGGCGTTGATGCCCCGCCCGGCCGTGATGGCTTCGTTGACCAGGTTGACTGCGACTTTCAAGGTTAAAGCGCTCATGGTGCCGTCCTCATTTTGTTATAGGGAAAGTCGGGGGCTGCGGTTTTCTGCCGCAGCCCGATGCAACAAATAGAACACAATGAATTATTTTTTTGTATACAATAATTCTCGAAAAGCGCCACATGCGACGAAAAGCCACAGCAGAAACGGCTTCCGACGAATGAAACAGGCGCTTGAGAAAATGGATTGACCTGCGCCGTCCGCCGTGAATACACTCTGCGCAAAGCCACTTGTATACAATTACAAAACGTAAAGAGGCACAAAACCATGAGCAAAATGAGAGCAATCGAAGCCGCCGTTCTGGTGATGCGCCGTGAAGGGGTTGATACCGCTTTTGGCATCCCGGGCGCTGCCATCAACCCGCTGTACTCCGCCTTGCAGAAAATCGGTGGCATCGATCACGTCCTTGCTCGCCACGTTGAAGGCGCCTCGCACATGGCCGAGGGCTACACCCGCACCAAGGCCGGCAACATCGGCGTGTGCATCGGTACTTCCGGCCCTGCCGGTACCGACATGGTCACCGGGCTCTACAGCGCCTCGGCCGACTCGATTCCAATCCTCTGCATTACCGGCCAGGCACCCCGCGCCCGTATGCACAAGGAAGACTTCCAGGCTGTCGACATCACCAGCATCGTCAAGCCAGTCACCAAGTGGGCGACCACTGTTCTGGAACCGGGCCAAGTGCCTTACGCGTTCCAGAAAGCGTTCTTCGAGATGCGTTCCGGCCGTCCAGGCCCAGTGCTGATCGACCTGCCGTTCGACGTGCAGATGGCCGAAATCGAATTCGATATCGACGCTTACCAGCCGCTGCCATTGGCCAAACCGACCGCGACCCGCATTCAGGTCGAGAAGGCTTTGGCTCTGCTTGATCAAGCTGAGCGCCCATTGCTGGTTGCCGGTGGCGGCATCATCAACGCCGACGCCAGCGATCTGCTGGTTGAATTCGCTGAACTGACCGGCATCCCGGTGATCCCGACCCTGATGGGCTGGGGCACCATTCCGGACGATCACCCGCTGATGGTCGGCATGGTCGGTCTGCAGACTTCGCACCGTTACGGCAACGCGACGATGCTGAAATCCGACGTGGTGTTGGGGATCGGTAACCGTTGGGCTAACCGTCACACCGGTTCGGTTGACGTTTACACCGAAGGCCGCAAGTTCATTCACGTCGACATCGAAGGCACGCAGATCGGTCGTGTGTTCACGCCGGATCTGGGCATCGTTTCCGACGCTGCTGCCGCACTGACCGTGTTCATCGAAGTGGCCCGTGAATGGCAAGCCGCCGGCAAGCTGAAAAACCGCAGTGCCTGGCTGCAAGACTGCCAGCAGCGCAAAGCCAGCCTGCACCGCAAGACTCACTTCGACAACGTGCCGGTAAAACCGCAACGCGTTTACGAAGAAATGAACCAGGTGTTCGGCAAGGACACCTGCTACGTCAGCACCATTGGTCTGTCGCAGATTGCCGGCGCGCAGTTCCTGCACGTCTACAAACCGCGTCACTGGATCAACTGTGGCCAGGCAGGCCCGTTGGGCTGGACCATTCCGGCGGCGCTGGGCGTGGTGAAGGCCGATCCGAGCCGTAAAGTCGTGGCCCTGTCGGGGGACTATGACTTCCAGTTCATGATCGAAGAACTGGCGGTCGGCGCTCAGTTCAAACTGCCGTACATCCACGTCGTGGTGAACAACTCGTACCTGGGTCTGATCCGTCAGGCACAGCGCGGCTTCGAAATGGACTACTGCGTGCAGCTGTCCTTCGATAACCTCAACGCGCCGGAACTCAACGGTTACGGTGTTGACCACGTTGCAGTGGCTGAAGGCCTCGGCTGTAAAGCGCTGCGTGTGTTCGAACCATCGGAAATCGCCCCTGCCCTGCGCAAGGCCGAACAGATGATCGAAGAGTTCAAGGTGCCGGTGATCGTCGAGATCATTCTGGAGCGTGTGACCAACATCTCCATGGGTACCGAGATCAACGCCGTCAACGAATTCGAAGACCTGGCGCTGGTCGGCAACGATGCGCCAACGGCGATTTCGTTGCTCGACTGATCCGCCATGGCCTGATGCTCCTGTAGGAGCTGCCGCAGGCTGCGATCTTTTGATCTTTGTTGTTAACAGATCAAGATCAAAAGATCGCAGCCTGCGGCAGCTCCTACACGGGGTCATCATCATTAATTTGCAACGGGAGACCACCATGCCGCGTTTCGCAGCCAACCTGTCCATGCTGTTCACCGAACAGGATTTCCTTGCCCGTTTCGACGCCGCCGCCAAGGCTGGTTTCAGCGGTGTCGAGTACCTGTTCCCGTACGACTTCAGCTCCGCTGAAATCAAGGCCAAGCTCGACGCCAACGGTCTGACCCAAGTGCTGTTCAACCTGCCGGCCGGTGACTGGGCCAAGGGCGAGCGCGGTATCGCGTGTCTGCCGGATCGGGTCGAAGAGTTCCGCGCCGGTGTCGATCTGGCGATTGCCTACGCGCAAGTGCTGGGCAACACCCAGATCAACTGCCTGGCCGGTATTCGTCCGCAAGGCGTTGATGATGCAACCGTAGAAAAGACCTTCGTTGCCAACCTGAAATACGCCGCCGACAAGCTGCAGGCTGCGGGTATCAAACTGGTGATGGAAGCGATCAACACCCGTGACATTCCGGGCTTCTACCTGAACAACACGGCGCAAGCCCTGTCGATTCGCGAACAGGTCGGCAGCGCCAATCTGTTCCTGCAATACGACATCTATCACATGCAAATCATGGAAGGCGATCTGGCCCGCACCCTGCAATCGCACTTGGGCGAGATCAACCATGTGCAGCTCGCGGACAACCCGGGGCGCAACGAACCAGGCACTGGTGAAATCAACTACCGCTTCCTGTTCGAACACCTTGACCGCATCGGTTACCAAGGCTGGGTTGGTTGTGAATACAAGCCGCTGACCACCACCGAAGCAGGCCTCGGCTGGCTGAAAACCCACAACGCAATCTGACAAACACGTGACCCCGAAGGAGCTGCCGCAGGCTGCGATCTTTTGATCTTGTTATTTTGAAGATCAAGATCAAAAGATCGCAGCCTGCGGCAGCTCCTACAGGGGAAAGACAAAAACAAGAGGATTTTCTCATGGCTAAAATCGGATTTATCGGCACCGGCATCATGGGCCACCCAATGGCTTCGAACCTGCAGAAAGCCGGTCACAGCCTGTTCCTGTCGGCGCACCACGACGCCGCCCCTGCCGACCTGGTTGCCGCTGGCGCCGTCGCCCTGGCCAACCCGCGCGAAGTGGCACAGGAAGCTGAATTCATCATCGTTATGGTGCCGGATACCCCGCAGGTAGACGACGTCCTGTTCCGCGCTGACGGCGTTGCCGCCGGCCTGAGCAAAGGCAAGATCGTTATCGACATGAGCTCTATCTCGCCGACCGCCACCAAGGCCTTCGCTGCGAAGATCAACGAGAAAGGCGCGCAATACCTCGACGCACCGGTATCCGGTGGTGAAGTCGGCGCCAAAGCCGCGACCCTGAGCATCATGATCGGTGGCGACGCCGATGCCTTCGAACGCGCGCTACCGCTGTTCCAGGCCATGGGCAAGAACATCACTCTGGTCGGTGGCAATGGCGACGGTCAAACCGCCAAGGTCGCTAACCAGATCATCGTTGCGCTGAACATTCAGGCCGTTGCTGAAGCCCTGCTGTTCGCTTCGAAAAACGGTGCTGATCCGGCCAAAGTGCGTGAAGCACTGATGGGTGGTTTCGCTTCCTCGAAGATTCTTGAAGTGCACGGCGAGCGCATGATCAAAGGTACCTTCGATCCAGGCTTCCGCATCAGCCTGCACCAGAAAGACCTGAACCTGGCCCTGCAAGGCGCCAAAGAGCTGAACATCAACCTGCCAAACACCGCCAACGCCCAGCAAGTGTTCAGCACCTGCGCAGCCATCGGTGGCAGCAACTGGGATCACTCGGCGCTGATCAAAGGTCTGGAACACATGGCCAACTTCTCGATCCGCGACAAAAAATAAACCACTGCCCCGTCGCTCGTTCCCACGCTCTGCGTGGGAATGCAGCCCGGGACGCTCCGCGTCCCTGCCGAAGCGGACGCAGAGCGTCCATTGAGGCATTCCTTTGCTGCGCGTGGGAACGATCATCAGCATTAACCAAGAACAATAAGATTGGGAGCCCGCCATGTCGGTCGATCCGCAACAACTGCTGCGCGAGCTGTTTGCCACAGCCATCGACGCGGCCCATCCGAACCAGGTTCTCGAAGCCCATCTGCCCGCTGATCGCAGCGGCCGGGTGATCGTCATCGGCGCCGGTAAAGCCGCCGCCGCGATGGCGCAAGTGGTCGAGCGCAGCTGGCAAGGTGAAGTGTCTGGCCTGGTAGTGACCCGTTACGGTCACGGCGCCCCCTGCGAAAAAATCGAAGTGGTCGAAGCCGCGCACCCGGTGCCGGACGCTGCCGGTCTGGCCGTGGCCAAACGCGTACTCGAGCTGGTCAGCAACCTGACTGAAGACGACCGCGTGATCTTCCTGCTCTCCGGTGGCGGCTCTGCCCTGCTGGCGTTACCGGCCGCCGGCATCACCCTCGCGGACAAGCAGTCGATCAACAAAGCCCTGCTCAAATCCGGCGCGACCATCGGCGAGATGAACTGCGTGCGCAAGCACCTCTCGGCGATCAAGGGTGGCCGTCTCGGCAAGGCCTGCTGGCCTGCCACTGTCTACACCTACGCGATTTCCGATGTACCCGGCGACCTCGCCACGGTCATCGCTTCCGGCCCGACAGTGGCCGACCCAAGTACCTCCGCTGAAGCGCTGGCGATCATCAAACGCTACGGCATCGAGATCCCGGCGTCGGTACGCACCTGGCTGCAAAGCCCTGAGTCGGAAACCGTCAAACCCGGTGATCCGTCGCTGGCGCGCAGCCACTTCCAGTTGATCGCCCGCCCGCAGCAATCGCTGGATGCCGCAGCAGTGAAATGCCGTCAGGCCGGGTTCAGCACGCTGATCCTCGGCGACCTCGAGGGTGAGTCGCGCGAAGTGGCGAAAGTCCACGCCGGCATCGCCCGCCAGATCATCAATCACGGCCAGCCACTGGCTGCGCCGTGCGTGATTCTCTCCGGCGGCGAAACCACCGTGACCGTGCGCGGCAATGGCCGTGGCGGACGCAACGCCGAGTTCCTTCTGAGCCTGACCGAAAACCTCAAAGGCCAGCCCGGCGTCTATGCGCTGGCCGGTGACACCGACGGCATCGACGGCTCGGAAGACAACGCCGGCGCGATCATGACCCCGGACAGCTACGCCCGCGCCGCCACCCTCGGTTTGAGCGCCAGCGACGAGTTGGATAACAACAACGGCTACGGCTATTTCGCGGCGCTCGATGCGCTGATCGTCACCGAGCCGACCCGCACCAACGTCAACGACTTCCGCGCCATTCTGATCCTTGAGAGCTCCAAATCATGACGCCTGATAAAAAGGTCAAAATCCTCGCCACCCTCGGGCCTGCCGTCGATGGCATAGAAGACATCCGTGAACTGGTCGAGGCCGGGGTCAATATCTTCCGCCTGAACTTCAGCCACGGCGACCACGCCGACCACGCCAAGCGCTATCAGTGGATCCGCGAAGTCGAGCGCCAGCTCAACTACCCGTTGGGCATTCTGATGGACTTGCAGGGGCCGAAACTGCGTGTCGGCAAGTTCGCTGACGGCAAGGTGCAGTTGCATCGCGGTCAGGCATTTCGCCTGGATCTGGACGCGACACCGGGCGATGAGCGCCGGGTGAATCTGCCGCATCCAGAGATCATTGCTGCGCTGGAAGCCGGCATGGATTTGCTGCTCGATGACGGCAAACTGCGTCTGCGCGTAGTCACCAAGTACGACGATGCGATCGATACCACCGTGCTCAATGGCGGCGAACTGTCGGATCGCAAAGGCGTCAACGTGCCGCAAGCGGTACTCGACCTCAGCCCGCTGACCGCCAAGGATCGCCGCGACCTGAGCTTCGGTCTGGAACTGGGGGTGGACTGGGTCGCGCTGTCGTTTGTGCAGCGTCCGCAAGACATCATCGAAGCCCGCGCATTGATCGGCGACAAAGCCTTTCTGATGGCGAAAATCGAGAAGCCTTCCGCCGTTGAACAACTGCGCGAAATCGCTGAATTGAGCGACGCGATCATGGTGGCTCGCGGCGACCTCGGCGTTGAAGTGCCGGCCGAAAGCGTGCCGCAGATTCAGAAAAACATCATCACCACCTGCCGCGAACTCGGTAAACCGGTGGTGGTGGCGACGCAGATGCTGGAGTCGATGCGCTTCTCCCCTGCCCCGACCCGCGCCGAAGTGACAGACGTTGCCAACGCCGTGGCCGAAGGCGCCGATGCGGTGATGCTGTCGGCAGAAACTGCCTCCGGCGAATACCCGCTGGAAGCCGTGCAGATGATGAGCAAGATCATTCGTCAGGTGGAAAACGGCCCGGACTATCAGACTCAGCTCGACGTCAGTCGGCCGAAAGCTGAAGCGACCGTTTCCGACGCGATCAGCTGCGCGATCCGTCGCATCAGCAACGTGCTGCCAGTGGCGGTGCTGGTCAACTACAGCGAGTCGGGCACATCGAGTTTGCGTGCCGCGCGGGAAAGGCCAAAAGCGCCGATCCTCAACCTGACGCCGAACCTGCAGACGGCACGGCGTTTGAGCGTGGCGTGGGGGATTCATTCGGTGGTCAACGATCGCTTGCGTCAGGTCGACGAAGTCTGCTCGACCGCGCTGGAAATCGCCCAGGCGCAAGGCATGGCCGAGCGTGGCGACACGTTGCTGATCACTGCTGGTGTGCCGTTTGGTCAGCCGGGGTCGACTAACTCGCTGCGTATCGAAACATTGATTTAACCGCCCACCATGATCGTTCCCACGCTCTGCGTGGGAATGCGGCCCGGGACGCTCTGCGTCCCAAGAGCAGACGCAGAGCGTCCTTTGAGGCATTCCCACGCAGAGCGTGGGAACGATCAACTGCCCAGATTTCCTCAACATGCCTGCCAATCATTTCAACACCCACTGCCCCGACTGGGCCGAGGCTTTGCTCAACGGTTTCAGTCAAATATTCCTCCAGCGCCATCCGCTGTGCGGCCTGCTGTGCCTGTTGGCGATCCTGCTGACGGCGCCAGTGCTGTTCGCCGGTGCGCTGCTCGGTGGCGTTGCCGGTTTGCTCACCGCGCAACGGCGCAACTACGCCAAGGCTGATCGTCAGGCCGGACTGTTCAGCTACAACGGCGTGCTGCTCGGTCTGCTGCTGAGCCTGTATTTCCCGTGGTCGCCGATGCTGCCGCCGCTGATTCTTGCCGCTGGCGGCTTGAGCGCGATGGTCACCCAGCAATGGCTCAAACATGTCTACAGCAGCCGTTCGATTCCGGCCTATACCTCGCCGTTTGTCGCCATGAGCTGGGTGCTGTTGATGTTTGCCGAACCGTCGGCGCCGATGGCGCCCGTCGAGATGAACACGGTCAACCTGCTCGCCGCCGAACTGCGTGGTTTGGGCCAGGTGATGTTTCTCGGTCATCCACTGGCCGGCGCCCTGATCGCCATCGGTTTGCTGATCGCTGATCGCCGCGCCTTTTGCTGGGCGCTGCTGGCCTCTGCAATCGGCCTCGGCTCCAGTCTGCTGCACCACGAAACCAACGCTGCGCTTTTCGGCCTCGGCAGCTATAACGCTGTGCTCGCTGCCCTCGCCTTCTCTTCGCAACGTCAACAACCTTGGTTGCCGCTGCTTGGCATCGTTCTCGCGCTGCTGGTCACACCGCTGTTTGCCGCCATCGGCCTCGCTACGTTGACCGCGCCATTTATCCTCGCCGGCTGGCTGATCCGCGCCGGCATCCAGATGCTCGGCAAAACCCCGGTCGAGCGTGCGCCTTGCGCTCATGGGGAGAATCAACCTAGGCTGCGCTGATCTTCGATTCAGGCGTTATCCATGGACAGCAGCAACAATTGGCGCGAACGGCTCTACGTCATGATTTTCCAGAGCGACACCCTCGCCGGGCGTCGCTTCGACGGCATCTTGCTGTTGATCATCCTCGCCAGTCTGGTGATCGTGATGCTCGACAGCATCGACAGCATTCACCAGAACTACGCCGACGTGCTGGCCTACATCGAGTGGGGCTTCACGATCATCTTTCTCGGCGAGTACATCCTGCGTCTGTATTGCTCACCGAAACCATTGCGCTACGCCTTCAGCTTTTACGGGCTGGTGGATTTGCTGGCGATCGTGCCCGGCATCCTCGCCCTGTATTACAGCGATGCGCAGTACCTGCTGATCATTCGGATCATCCGCATGCTGCGGATCTTCCGCGTACTCAAGCTCAGCCCGTACCTCAAGCAAGCCAACTATTTGATGTCGGCGCTGCGTGGCAGCAAGCAGAAGATCGTCGTGTTTCTGGTCAGCGTCTGCACCCTGGTGACGGTGTTCGGCACGCTGATGTACGTGATCGAAGGCCCGGAGCATGGCTTCACCAGCATTCCCAAAGGTATCTATTGGGCGATCGTCACACTGACCACGGTAGGCTTCGGCGACATCGTGCCGAAGACCCCGCTGGGCCAGGTGATTTCGTCGTTGGTGATGATCACCGGTTACTCGATCATCGCTGTACCGACCGGGATTTTCACCGCCGAGCTGGCCAACGCCATGCGCGGCGAACAGCTGCAACACGACTGCCCGGTGTGCAAGAAAAACAGCCATGAACACGGCGCGGCGTTCTGCTCGCGGTGCGGCAATGCGTTGTTCAAGAAACTGGAATAAGCACAGAGCTTTTTAATCTTTAAGCGACTATGCGCGCCCCGTTATAGTCAGTGGCAATTGACCATCACCCCCCCGATACATACGCAAACAACAAGGAATGCGCAGTGAAAAAACTCTTTGGCGCCTCACTTCTCGCCGCCGGCCTGGCCTTGGCCAACATCGCTCAGGCAGCCCCGACGCTGCTCAACGTTTCCTACGACGTGATGCGCGATTTCTACAAGGACTACAACACTGCGTTCCAGAAACACTGGCAAGCCGAGCACAACGAAAACATCACCGTGCAGATGTCCTTCGGCGGTTCGAGCAAGCAAGCGCGCTCGGTGATCGACGGCCTGCCGGCTGACGTCATCACCATGAACATGGCCACCGACATCAACGCCCTCGCCGACAACGGCAAACTGGTTCCGGAAAACTGGGTCACGCGTCTGCCGAACAACAGCGCGCCATTCACCTCCGCCACCGTGTTCATCGTCCGCAAGGGCAACCCGAAAGCCCTGAAAGACTGGCCGGACCTGCTCAAGGACGGCGTGCAAGTGATCGTGCCAAACCCGAAAACTTCGGGTAACGGCCGCTACACCTACCTGTCGGCTTGGGGTTATGTGCTGAAGAACGGTGGTGACGAGAACAAGGCCAAGGATTTCGTCGGCAAACTGTTCAAGCAAGCGCCGGTACTGGACACCGGTGGCCGCGCCGCAACCACCACGTTCATGACCAACCAGATCGGCGACGTGCTGGTGACCTTCGAAAACGAAGCGGAAATGATTGCCCGCGAGTTTGGTCGTGATCAGTTTGAAGTGATCTACCCGAGTGTTTCGGCTGAGGCTGAGCCACCGGTGTCCGTGGTCGATAAAGTGGTCGACAAGAAAGGTTCGCGC
Organism: Pseudomonas helmanticensis; assembly: GCF_900182985.1. Classification (NCBI taxonomy): domain Bacteria; kingdom Pseudomonadati; phylum Pseudomonadota; class Gammaproteobacteria; order Pseudomonadales; family Pseudomonadaceae; genus Pseudomonas; species Pseudomonas helmanticensis. The sequence continues at coordinate 2,507,120 of NZ_FXUY01000001.1, forward strand.
GCGACGGCGGATGAGTACCTGAAGTACCTGTGGTCGCCGGAAGGCCAGGAGATTGCTGCGGCGAACTACCTGCGTCCGCGTGATCCGGCGGTGCTGGCGAAGTACACCGATCGTTTCCCGAAAGTTGATTTCCTCTCGGTTGAGAAGACCTTCGGCGACTGGCGCACCGTGCAAAAGACTCACTTCAATGACGGCGGTGTCTTCGATCAGATTTACACCGGCCAGTAACACCTGATCCTCTGTAGGAGCTGCCGCAGGCTGCGATCTTTTGACTTTGATGTTTAGAAACAAGATCAAAAGATCGCAGCCTGCGGCAGCTCCTACAGGGGGAATTGTGTGAACCATTACATCGGTGGGGTGACGCCGTCCTTGCCGGCGGAGATGGATTGCGCTGTCAGCGTGCCGTCCGCACTTTGCGTGACGAAGGTGACGATCTTCACTCCAACCTTCAGCAAGCTTCTATCGCCCGGCGTCAGATTGACGATCGGCACATCCTCCGGCACCAGGATCTTCTGCTGCCCGCCCTTGTAGTTCACCGTCAGCACCCGCCCGTTGCTCACCACCAGATCGCCGACGCTGCCATTGGTCATGCTGCTGCCCTTGGCCAGATCGAAAGGTCGATGACCATCGCCACTTCCGGCCAATTCCGGCGGAAACACATGCACTTCCAGCGCCTTGAGCGTGCCATCTTCCTGGGGCATTGCCGCCGAACCAATGTAACTGCCGGGTTTGATGTCTTCGATATTGGCCAAAGTGACGGCGCGAACTTTGGTGTCGCCGGTCAACCGGATCACCACGTTCTCGCCACTGTTGACGTGGACTTTCAAGGTATCGGCGCTGACCCCGGTGATCTCGCCGCGCACACCGAGGCGCATGCCCGGAGCATCGGCAGCCTGCACGCTCGTCGCACTCAGCAGGCTGATCAGGACAATCGTTGCGGTGTGGCGAAGCCTCTGACGAAACATTGCAATCCTCCGGTGATGAACATTGAACAAGCCGATGCAAACATAAGCACGCTATCGAAGAAGATGTAAGTGAATGTATCATCGACCCTCAACGGCCGGACGCAAGGTCCGCCGATGGATGACATGCCGAGCGCTCCTGTTCATTCCGCAACGGAATAACTGATATCAACCGACGGCGTCTTCTGCCCTGGCGGTTTGTCCCATAGCCTCACTGCATTCCCTTTCGCTGGATCGAGAAACCTTATGACCGCCACAACTCACGCAATGACCAGGGGCATGGTGCTGCTGTTCGCCTTCTGCTGCGGCGCCATCGTCGCCAACATCTACTACGCGCAGCCGATCATCGGCCTGATCGCGCCGGACATCGGCCTCTCCGACACCATGGCCAGCTTCATCGTCTCGCTGACGCAGATCGGTTATGCGCTGGGCCTGTTCTTCCTGGTGCCGCTGGGTGATCTGCTGGAGAACCGCCGGTTGATGATCATCACCACCGTGGTGGCGATTGCCAGCCTGTTGGCGGCGGCGTTTACCGATCAGCCGAATGTGTTCCTGCTGATCTCGTTGCTGGTGGGTTTCAGTTCGGTGTCGGTGCAGATCCTGATTCCACTGGCGGCGCATCTGGCGCCGGAAGAGTCCCGTGGCCGTGTGGTCGGCGGGATCATGGGCGGCTTGTTGCTGGGTATTCTGCTGGCTCGGCCAGTGTCGAGTGTGGTTGCCGACCACTTCGGCTGGCGGGCGATGTTCATGATTGCCGCCGCGTTGATGGCGGCGATCAGCGTGGTGCTGGCGCTGACCGTGCCCAAGCGCCAACCGGATCACAGCGCCACGTACGGCCAACTGCTCGGCTCATTGTGGACGCTGCTGCGCCAGCAACCAGTACTGCGCCAGCGCGCGTTTTATCAGGGCTGCATGTTCGCCACGTTCAGCCTGTTCTGGACCGCCGTGCCGCTGGAGCTGGCGCGCAACCATGGCCTGTCGCAAAGCGAGATCGCGATCTTCGCCCTGGTCGGCGCCATCGGTGCCATCGCCGCGCCGATCAGCGGCCGCCTGGCGGATGCCGGTCACACCCGCATCGCTTCGTTGCTGGCCATGATCTTTGCCAGCCTGAGCTTCCTGCCCGCCTTCATCCATCCGGCCTATAGCGTCATCGGTCTGGCCGTGACCGGCGTGGTATTGGACTTCTGCGTGCAGATGAACATGGTCCTGGGCCAACGCGCGGTGTATTCGCTGGACGCGAAAAGCCGTGGTCGCCTCAACGCGCTGTACATGACCAGCATCTTTATCGGCGGCGCGTTCGGCTCGTCGGTGGCCAGTGCGGTGTATGAACATGGCGGCTGGTTGTGGATCGTGATCGTCGGCAGTGTGTTTCCGCTGTTGGCGTTGTTGCGGTTTTTGAGTGTGACTGAAAGGCGTTCTCTGGCTGCTGCCTGAAACAAAAAGCGTCGCGGGTAAGCTCCCACATTGGCACTGTGGCTACAGGTCAAATGCAGGAGCTGCCGAAGGCTCGGGCCGTGATCGGACGATCTCTTGATCTTGCCTTGAAAGATCGCAGCCTGCGGCAGCTCCTACACAGGTTATTCACTGAGCCTGGGGGACCGATGACGCTTAATACCGAACCAGTTTCTCCATCGCCGCATCCGCCAGAAAGGAGGAGCGGCTTTTGACGTTGTGTTCGCGCACATAACGGTCGATTCGCTGGATCACGTAACCGGGGAGCGTCACGTTGACCTTCTCGGTCTTGCCGAGATAAGGCGAAATATCCAGCTCCAGCATGCCCCAGCCCATATCGGCAAATTCCGGATTGTTGCGATGCGCCGCTGCAGAAGTGGGCATAGGGACCGCCTCTGCGCTCGCCACAATCTCCTGCAGCATGATGTGGGCGATTTCAACGGCAGCGTTGTAGGCCTCTTCGAAACTATCCCCCGCTGTCACGGCGCCGGGAATATCGGGGATCTGAATACCGATGGCAGTATTTTCGTCGCCCCATTCAATGCAGATTGGATATTGCATTATGGATCTCCTTGGTAACTGGCTGGCGGGTTGTACAGCCCGGCACGCCTCCTGATGCTTTTGACCGTCCCCAGTGGCAAATCCTTTTTCGGGTGAGGGACGGGAATCGTGTACGGGTTGTATCGGTGAGTGAAGATGTGATGACTGCCAGTGATCCGATCCAGCACCCAGCCAGCCTCCTCCAGCTCCTTGATCAATTGCCTGCTCTGCACCAATCGCCTCCTTGGCCCGGCCTTTTAAAAATAACCCTAGAGTTATCTTTACTCAAGCACAGAAAACCGCAAAGCGACGTCCGGTTGTTTTGCAGAGTGTGAGTTTTCATTCATTCCCCCCGAGCATGAATGCTATGCCACGCACCGGCGTTCTCCTGCGCGCACCTGGCGGTCACTCTTGAACCCAGCCACTACCGGCGCTTTTTCAGGACTTTCGACCATGACCCTGCAAGCAAAACTCGATGCCTTCAAAGCTGACTTCAAGGCTGGCAAACCGCCTTACAACGCCCCTGCCGACATCCACCCGGTAATGGAGCGCGCCACCGCCGATTTGATCGCCTCCGGCGCCGCCAGTCGTGCCTTGAAAGTCGGTGACATCGCACCGCTGTTCACTCTCAAAGACCCTGAGGGCAACGCGGTCTCGTCCGCCGATCGGCTGGCACGAGGGCCGTTGGTGCTGACGTTTTATCGTGGCGTCTGGTGTCCGTACTGCAACATGGAGCTGCAAGCATTGCAGGCGTTTCTGCCTGAGATTGAAAACAATGGGGCGAGCCTTTTGGCAATTTCACCGCAGATCGCTGCCAACAGTCGCAAGTCGCAACGCATCAACGAACTGCAATTCCCGATCCTCAGCGATCCGCGCAATGACGTCGCCGCAGCCTTTGGGTTGCGCTTCGAATTGCCGCCCTACCTGATCGAGCTGTACAAGAATCTGCGCAATGACCTGCCGACCTTCAACGATGATCCGGCCTGGACCTTGCCGATGCCGGCGCGTTATGTGATCGGTCAGGACGGCGTGATTCGTTACGCCGAGGTCAACCCGGATTACACTCAGCGTCCCGAGCCTGACGCGATGCTGGATGCATTGCGCGGCTGAATCGATGACCTGCCCTGGAGTTGCCATGACCCGACGTACTTTCCTCATCACCGGTGCCAGCAAAGGCATTGGCCGGGCGCTGGCCGAACATCTCGACCGCACCGGGCATCGCGTGGTGGGGATCGCTCGCCAGCCGGATCTGAGCTTTCCGGGGATTCTGTTTCCACTGGACCTGAGCGATCGCAAGCTGACCGGTGAGGTCCTCGCAGAACTGGCGCGCACGTATGAGTTCGACGGGCTGGTGAACAACGTCGGACTGGTGCGCCCGCAGGCGTTGGGTGAAATCGATCTGGACGCCTTCGACGACGTGATGCGGCTGAATCTGCATTCAGCGTTACAGGCGACGCAGGCGCTGCTGCCGGGAATGCGCACGCGCGGTTGGGGTCGGGTGGTAAACATTTCCAGCCTGACGGTGCTGGGCATCACCCAGCGCACGGCGTATGCAGCGGCGAAAGCGGCGCTGGTCAGCTTCACCCGCTCATGGGCGCTGGAGCTGGCGCAGACCGGTATCACCGTGAATGCGGTGGCACCGGGGCCGACCGAAACCGAACTGTTCCGCGCCAACAATCCGCCGGGCAGCGAGGGTGAGGCGCGGTATCTGGCCGGGGTGCCGATGGGACGCCTGGGGCAGCCGGAGGAGATTGCCTCGGCGATTGCGTTTCTGCTGTCGGAGCAAAGCGGCTTCATCACCGGGCAAACCTTGTTCGTCGATGGCGGCGCATCAGTCGGCAAAGCCGCATTCTGATCAACACCCCAAATCCTCTGTGGGAGCGAGCCTGCTCGCGAATACGGTATGTCAGACACATTGATGTTGCTGATACACCGCTTTCGCGAGCAGGCTCGCTCCCACAGGGATCCACGATAAGGAGCATTGATGGACCGCCTCGCCGTCATGGAAACCTTCATCTACGTCGTCGAAACCGGCTCGTTTTCCGCCGCCGCGCGACGTCTGAATATCGGCCAGCCAGCGGTATCGAAAACCATCGCCGCGCTGGAAAAACGCTTGGCCGTCAGCCTGCTCCTGCGCTCGACGCGCGGCCTGACCCCGACCGAAGCCGGACTGGCTTTTTTCGAACGGGCCAAACGCGCCATCGAAGAAGCCGACGAGGCCGACAACGCTGCGCGCGGCATCGCCAGCGGCTTGAGCGGCAACTTGCGCATCAGCGCCGCGGTGACCTTCGGTCGCCTGCACATCGTCCCGCAACTGGGGCCGTTCCTCGATCAGCACCCACAACTGAACATCGACCTGATGCTCGACGACCGCAACATCAATCTGGTTGAAGAAGGCATCGATGTAGCTTTGCGCATGGGTGCGCTCAACGATTCGGGGCTCACCGCCCGCAAGATCGCCGACTGCCGCCGCGTGGTGCTTGGCACACCGGCCTACTTTGCCAAGCACGGCGAACCGAGCTGCCCCGCCGAATTGAGCAAACACCAGGCCGTCGTCTACAACCTCGGCGGCGGCACCACTTGGCAGTTCGCCAAAGGCGCGGAGCAACAATCGGTGATCCTCAGCGGACGTTTGCGCGTCAGCGCGGCCGAGGGCGTACGCGAAGCTGTACTGGCCGATCAGGGCCTGACAATCGCCTCCGAATGGATGTTCGCCCCGGAACTGGCCAGCGGCGCGGTGAAAACCGTTATGCACGACTGGACACTGCCCGATCTGGATTTGTGGGCGGTGTTTCCAACGGGAAGAATGGCGAGTGCCAAGGCGCGGGCGTTTGTTGAGTATGTGCAGGGGATTCTGATCGACGAGCATTAATACCGAGCGTTTCGTTTATTGCGATTTTCGTTTATTTCGAATAAAGTTCCGACATTCATTATTAACATGTCGGAAAAATCATGTCGATCATTGTTCATCCTCCTATCAACCTTCCCGTAGAGCGCGAAATAAAAGCAGCCATCGAAGGCCAACGCGCCCTGGCCGCTTACCTGGCGACTGAATTCGAAACCCAGCACATCCAGATCTTCGATGAGCAGAACGAGGCGCACCGTGTCGAACTGCCCACCTCCGCCCTGCGCCTTCTCGTCGACATTCTTGCGGCGCTGGCAGAAGGCAATGCCGTCAAAGTCGTGCCGATTCATGCCGAACTCACCACCCAGGAAGCCGCTGACCTCCTTAACGTCTCACGCCCGCACATGATAAAGCTGCTGGAAAGCGGCGAGATTTCCTACCACAAAACCGGCAAGCACCGACGTGTGCGCTTTGCCGATTTGATGGACTATAAAACCCGGCGCGACACCGCCAGCGAGCAGGCAATGGCGCTACTCGCGGAGCAGGCACAAGTATTAAGGACAGGATACGAGTGAGGCATTCCTCTTTCACCGCTGTATACGATGCATGTGTTTTATACCCAGCCCCGTTGCGAGATTTCCTGATGTGGCTCGCCCTCTCAGGAAGATTTCGGGCGCGATGGACAAAGGAGATTCACGGCGAATGGAAACGCAACCTACTAAAGAACCGCACTGACTTGACCATGCAGCAACTGGACCGCACGTCGGAACTGATGGATCGCGCCATCCCTGATGCATGCGTCTCGGACTATGAGGATCTTGTAACCGGACTGTCACTGCCGGATCCAGATGACCGCCATGTTCTGGCAGCCGCGATACGTTGCGGTGCAGGCGTTATCGTCACATTCAATTTGAAAGATTTTCCCGATGAGCATCTCGCCCCTTTTGGTATCGAGGCGCAGCATCCAGATGAATTCGTCGAAAATCTGTTTCATCTGGATTCGGCTGCAGTGATCGCAGCCGCTCAACGACAGCGAAAGCAATTGAAAACACCCGCGATGGACGTCGAATCATTTCTGAGTTTGCTGCAGCGTCAGGGATTGAAGAAGTCGATTCACGCGCTCGGCAGCTACCGCGCGATCCTGTGAAATCGCCAACGCAATCGACAGACAAAAAACGGCGATCCGAAGATCGCCGTTTTCATTCACTGCCCGAACTGCTTGCCCAGCCCCGGTGGCACGCCGTGGATGTTGGTGTCTTCCCACGGGCCGTTAGGGCTGATCGAGCGGCTCCAGCCGTTGTTCCAGCGGTAGTAGGTGCGTTGGCGGTAGAAGGTGTTGGTCTGGTCGTCGAGGACGTAGACGCCGAGTTTCTGGTCCCAGTGGCTGTTGCCGCCCGGTGGTGGGGCGAAGCTGGCCGAGGTGCGCGGGACCGGTTTGGCCGGTTTCGCCGGGATGCTTTTGCCTGGGGTCGGCGAGGTCGACGGGGTCGGGCTCGGTTGCGACGGCGGGATCGGCGGCAGGTGGGTGGTCGGTTCCGGGCGTTGCACCGCACATGCACTCAAGCCCAGGGCCAGTGTGAGGACTGTGATTCGGGCGATGGTGTGCATGGCGGTGCTTTCCTGTTGTGCCCGGTTATTGATCCGGGCTGTCGATGGTCAGTTTTTGAGGCGCGGTGGTGCTGCTGGCCAGCGGGCCGCTGCGACCCACCCATTCACCGGCGGTCGGTTGACCAGCCCGTGAGACGCGCGCAACCAGTTGGACTTCAGGGAAGTTCGACAGTTTCAACTGCGGCATCATTGCATCGGCATCGCCCAGCTCCACGGTCACCGGCAGATCCGCCACGGTCAGGCGCTTGGCTGCCAGCGGCGCTGGTGGGCCGGACGTCGCGCGGGCGAAGATGAACACGCTGTCGCCCGGTTGCACTTTGCCTTTGAGCTCGCTGGCCAGATCGACGCTGACTTTCAACAGTGCGGCTTTCGCAGCTACAGGTGCCTCAGCGACTTTGCCACCGCTGGCTTCCAGACGTTCGGCGGCACGCTTGATCCCGCCTTGCAGCGCGTCACGGGATTTGTCGTCCGGTGGCAGTTGCGCGAGCAGACGGTTCCAGTAATCGATGGCTTGCTGATAACGCTCGCCTTCGAACGCGGCGATTCCGAGCAGACCGAGGCTGGTGACTTCTTTCGGATCGGCCTTCAGCGCTTCGTCGGTCAGCGTCTGGATCTTCGCCGACCACTTCTTGCCGTCGGCGAAATACTGCGCCTGCGCCCACTGCCCGAGCAGTTCCGGCTGACGACCAGCCAGATTGGCGGCGCGTTCGAACATCTTCGCCGCATCCGCCGGACGCTCTTGCGCCATGTAGGTACGGCCGAGGAAGTACAGGCCTTCAGCGGAATCCGGTTGCGCCGCGACAGCACGCTCCAGACGCTGGGTCATCTCTTCCATCGACTGAGGCGCCTGGGCGAATTCGCGGGTCAGTTCGACCTTGTCGGCGGCGCCGAAATGCATATAAAGACCCAAGCCCAGCACTGGCACCAATACGGCGGCCAACAACGGCAACGGTTTACCCAGCTTCGACACTCGTGGCGCAGCAACGCCTTCGGTATCCGCCAGCAACTCACGTGCAGCCTCGGCACGACCGCTGTCCATTTGCGCAGCGTCGAGCACGCCTTCAGCCTGTTGCGATTGCAACTCGGCGACGCGCTCCTGATACAGCGCAACGTTCAGGGCAGTACGATCCTCTTCACGCTGGGCGCGGCGTTCACGCAGAACCGGGATCAGCAGAAAACTCAGGGCGACCAGAAGCAACAGCCCTGCGGCAAGCCAGAAATCAATCATTCTTGGTTTTTATCCAACAGTTGGTCGAGGCGCTGACGCTCTTCGATGGACAGCGCTTGCGGGGTCTCGGCGCGCTGGCCGCGACGACGGCGGACGATCACCGCGATTACCACCAAACCACCGAGCAACAAACCGGCCGGGCCAAACCACAGCAGCGCGGTCTTGGCATTCAGCGCCGGTTTGTAGCGGACGAAATCACCGTAGCGATCCACCATGAAGTCGATGATCTGCTGGTTGTCCTTGCCCTCGCCGAGCATGCGGAAAATCTCTTTGCGCAGGTCAGCGGCAATCGGCGCGTTGGAGTCGGCGATGTCCTGGTTCTGGCATTTGGGGCAGCGCAGTTCCTTGGTCAGCTCGCGGAAACGCTCGCGATCGCCTTCTTTGGCAAACTCGTAGGTGTCGATCGCGGCATGCGCCACGCCGACCAGACTCAAGCCCAATACCAGCGCAGCTAGAAAGCGCTTCATGGCTTGGCCTCATCGACCAGCGCCTGATACTTGGCCGCGAGTTTTTCGCGCCAGACCTGTTCATCGATCACGCCGACGTACTTGTCGCGAATGATGCCCTTGGCGTCGATAAAGAAGGTTTCCGGCGCGCCGTAGACGCCGAGATTCAGGCCCAGCGAGCCTTCGTCATCACGGATATCCAGCACGTACGGATTGTGGAATTCGGCCAGCCACTTCAAGGCATCGGCGTTGGTGTCCTTGTAATTGATGCCGTAGATCACCACGCCGCGCTCGGCGAGTTTGTTCAGCACCGGATGCTCGACCCGGCAGGAAATGCACCAGGTTCCCCAGACGTTGACCAGTGCCGGTTTGCCGAGAATGTCAGCCTTGGTCAGGCTCTTGTCGCCCTGCACGTTTGGCAGGGAAAACTCCGGGAACGGTTTGTTGATCATCGCCGACGGCAGCTCCGCCGGATCGAGGTACAGACCGCGATAAAGAAATACCGCCACCAGCAGGAAAATCGCCAATGGCACCAGCATCAACCAACGTCTCATGCAGCCGCTCCCGTCATGCCCAGGGCTTCACGCACCTTGGCTTTCACCTTGACCCGATAACGTCGATCCAGCGCCGCCAGCAAACCACCGAACCCGGTGAGCAGACCGCCGAACCAGATCCAGCGCACGAACGGTTTGACGTGCACGCGCACAGCCCAGGCGCCGTTTTCCAGCGGCTCGCCGAGGGCGACATAGAGGTCGCGGGTGAAACCGGCGTCGATCCCGGCTTCGGTCATCACCGAGTTCTGCACGGTGTACAGACGTTTTTCCGGGTGCAGCACGCTGACTTCCTTGCCGTCACGAATAACGCGAATCGTGCCTTTGTCGGACGTGAAGTTCGGCCCTTCGAAGTGTTTGGCGCCTTCGAAGATGAAGTGATAACCGGCCAGGTCCATTGACTCGCCCGGCGCCAGACGCAAGTCGCGTTCAGCACTGTTCTGGCTCGATAACACCACGCCCAGCGCGCAAACAGCGATACCGAGGTGGGCGATCTGCATGCCCCAGTAGCTGCGGGTCAGCGTCGGCAGGCCTTTGATCAAGCCTTTGTGGCGAGTCTTGTCGACGATGTCGCGGGCGCCGGCGAGCAGAACCCAGGCAGCGAGCAGGAAAGTCGCGATCACCGCCCAGTTGAAATCGCCGTAAGCGACACCGGCCACCACGGCCAGCGCGACGCTACCGAGCAGCACTGGTGTGAGCATGCTGCCCAGCCATTTCACCGGCGTGTCTTTCCAACGGACGATAACGCCGACCGCCATGACCATCATCAGCAGCGCCATCAACGGAATGAACAACGCGTTGAAGTACGGCGGGCCAACCGACATTTTCGCGCCGCTCAGCGCATCGAGAATCAGCGGGTACAGCGTGCCGAGCAGGATCATCGACGCGGCCACCACCAGCACCAGGTTGTTGCCCAGCAGCAGGGTTTCCCGCGACCACAGATTGAAACCGACCTGACTCTTCACCACTGGCGCGCGCAGGGCAAACAGCGTCAGCGAGCCGCCGACCACGAACAGCAGGAAGATCAGGATGAACACGCCGCGCTCAGGGTCCGAGGCAAATGCGTGCACCGAGGTCAGCACGCCGGAACGTACGAGGAACGTACCGAGCAGGCTCAGCGAGAATGCGGCAATCGCCAGCAACACCGTCCAGCTCTTGAACACGCCACGTTTTTCCGTGACCGCCAGCGAGTGAATCAGCGCAGTGCCGACCAGCCAAGGCATGAACGATGCGTTTTCCACCGGATCCCAGAACCACCAGCCGCCCCAGCCGAGTTCGTAGTACGCCCACCATGAACCGAGGGTGATGCCGATACCGAGGAAGGCCCAGGCGACAATGGTCCACGGGCGCGACCAGCGTGCCCACGCAGCATCAAGTCGACCGCCCATCAACGCGGCGATGGCGAAGGCGAACGCCACGGAAAAGCCGACGTAGCCCATGTACAACATCGGCGGGTGAACGATCAGGCCAATGTCTTGCAGCAGCGGATTAAGGTCAGCGCCATTGCTGGGCATTTGCGGCAGGATGCGTTTGAACGGGTTGGACGTGAGGATCAGGAACAGCAGGAAACCGGTGCTGATCATGCCCATCACCGCCAGCACCCTGGCGAGCATGACTTGCGGCAACTGCCGGGAAAATACCGACACCGCAAAGGTCCAGCCGCCGAGGATCAGTGCCCACAACAGTAACGAACCTTCGTGGGCACCCCATACCGCGCTGAATTTGTAATACCACGGCAACGCGGTATTCGAGTTGTTCGCCACGTAGGCGACGGAGAAGTCGTCGACCATGAACGCGTAGGTCAAGGCGCCGAAGGCGAACAGCAAAAATGCAAACTGCCCCCACGCGGCCGGCTGGGCCAGACTCATCCAGAAACGGTCGCCGCGCCAGGCGCCAATCAACGGCACCACGGCCTGCACCAGAGCAAAACACAGCGCCAGAATCATCGCCAGATGACCCAGCTCAGGAATAAAAATTGCCGACGTCATCGATCAACCCTCCTTCGCGGGCGTTGGTGCGGATTGACCACTGTCTTTCAGCGCTTTGGTCACTTCCGGCGGCATGTACTTCTCGTCGTGCTTGGCCAGCACTTCATCGGCCACCACCACGCCGTCGGCGTTGATCTTGCCCAGCGCGACGATGCCCTGCCCTTCGCGGAACAGGTCCGGGAGGATACCGCGATAGGTGATGGTCACGGATTTGTTGAAATCGGTGACGATGAATTTGACGTCGAGCGAATCCGGCGAACGTTGCAGCGAGCCTTTCTCGACCATGCCACCGGCGCGGATGCGCGTGTCTTGCGGCGCTTCGCCGTTGGCGATCTGGGTCGGGGTGTAGAACAGATTGATGTTCTGCTGCAGGGCGCTGAGGGCCAGGCCGACGGCAGCGCCGACCCCGACCAGAATGGCCAGAATGATGATCAGACGTTTCTTGCGCAGCGGATTCACTTGCCGTTCTCCCGGCGCAGACGTCGCGCCTCTTGTTGCAGATACCGCTTGCGGGCCAGGATCGGCGCCGCCACGTTGAAGGCCAGTACGGCCAGGCAGATGCCGTAGGCCGTCCAGACATACAGGCCATGATGGCCCATGGCGAGAAAGTCGCCGAATGAAGCAAAACTCATCGAGCGGCCTCCAGACTGTTCTGCACTTCTGCTTTCACCCAACTGGCGCGGGCTTCGCGTTTGAGCACTTCAAGACGCATGCGCAACAGTAGTACGGCGCCGAAGAAGCAGTAGAAACCCAGCACTGTCAGCAGCAGCGGCAGCCACATTTCTGCCGGCATTGCCGGTTTTTCGGTGAGGGTGAAGGTCGCGCCCTGGTGCAGGGTGTTCCACCATTCCACCGAGTACTTGATGATCGGGATATTGATCACACCAACGATGGCCAGCACCGCGCAGGCCTTGGCGGCACTGTCGCGGTTGCTGATGGCATTGCCCAGCGCGATCACACCGAAATACAGGAACAGCAGAATCAGCATCGAGGTCAGGCGTGCGTCCCAGACCCACCATGAACCCCAGGTCGGTTTGCCCCAGATCGCCCCGGTGACCAGCGCCACGGCGGTCATCCACGCACCGATCGGTGCGGCGCATTGCAGGGCGACGTCAGCCAGTTTCATCTTCCACACCAGCCCGACCACACCGCACACCGCCAGCATCACGTAGATCGACTGAGCGAGCATCGCGGCAGGCACGTGGATGTAGATGATGCGAAAGCTGTTGCCTTGCTGATAATCCGGCGGCGCGAAGGCCAGGCCCCAGACGACGCCGACACCAATCAGCAGCAACGCTGCGATGCTCAACCACGGCAGCAACTTGCTGCTGATGCCGTAGAACCACTTGGGCGAGCCGAGCTTGTGAAACCAGGTCCAGTTCATACTGTTTCCATCACGGGTGCCGCTCATCGGTGTGAGCAGTCTCAGGGTCTTTGCTGGTTAAATTTTAACCAGACCTCATTATTCGCCGACGCTGATCTTCAGGCCAGCAGCTATTGCAAAAGGTGTCAGGGTGATCGCCAGGGCGGTCAGGCTACCAAGCCACAGCAGATACCCGGTCGCCGGCATGCCTTGGAGGGCTGCCTGCAAGGCGCCACTGCCAAGAATCAACACCGGGATGTACAACGGCAGAATCAGCAGCGCCAGCAACAGGCCGCCACGTTTCAAACCGACCGTCAGCGCCGCGCCCACCGCGCCGAGCAAGCTCAGCACCGGTGTTCCCAGCAGCAACGAAAGCAGCAAAACCGGCAGACAGGCGGCAGGCAAACCGAGCATCAACGCCAGCAGAGGTGAGAGCAAAACCAGTGCCAGGCCGGAGAAAAGCCAGTGTGCCAGTACCTTGGCCAATACCAGAAGTGGTAACGGGTGCGACGAAAGGACCCACTGTTCCAGGGACCCGTCTTCGAAATCACTGCGGAAAAGCCCGTCCAGCGAGAGCAGGACCGACAAAAGCGCCGCCACCCAGACTAACCCGGGGGACAGGTTTTGCAACACTTGAGTTTCCGGGCCGACGGCCAGCGGGAACAAAGCGATGACGATGGCGAAGAAAATCAGCGGATTGGCCAGATCCGCCGGGCGGCGAAACAGCAGTCGGGATTCACGGGCAACCAGCAGGCCGAAGACACTCATACTGCCCAGTTCCCCAGATCGATATCACGATAACCGGCCGGCATTCGGCTCAGCGTGTGGTGCGTGGTCAGCACGACCAGGCCGCCGCGCTCGCAGTGAGCCGCCAGGTGCTCTTCGAGTTGCGCCACGCCCTGTTTGTCCAGCGCGGTGAACGGCTCATCGAGAATCCAAAGCGGCGGGCTGTCGAGATACAACCGCGCCAGCGCCACGCGTCGTTGCTGACCGGCAGACAGGCTGTGGCAGGGAACATCTTCGAAGCCGCGCAATCCTACTGCTGCCAGCGCTTGCCAGATGGCCTCGCGTTCGGCGGGATGATGCAGGGCGCAGAGCCACGACAGGTTCTCTTCCGGGGTCAGCAGGTCCTTGATCCCGGCGGCGTGACCGATCCACAACAGGTTGCGCGCCAGTTCGCTGCGTTGTTCGGCGAGCGGCAGACCGTTGAGCAGGACTTGACCGTCGGTCGGCTGCATCAGCCCGGCCAACAAACGCAACAAACTGGTTTTACCGCTGCCGTTGGGACCGCTGATCTGCACCATATCGCCACTGGCCAGTCTCAATTCGAGATTTTCGAAGAGCAGCCTGAGATCACGTTCACACGCGAGGGCAACGGTTTGCAGGACAGGACTGGTCAAGGGATCACGGGCCTTATACGGTTCAAGTCGGCTCTGGCGCGGCCGTTAAAGAGATGCAGCATAAATGCAATGACGGCTCGATCTAGAGAGCTGCGTCAAACAATTGCTATGTTTTCTGAACGAAGCGCAAGACGGGCGGCATTATACATGCCGTGCCTTACTCTCAAGAGTGCAATTTCCTCAGGTTGTGTCCGCGTATGACAGGCGAAATGAACATCCTCCCGCTCCCGCCAGCCACCCAGGCGACCGTTCGCCCGCAGGTCGGTGAGTTGCTCAAGCTGCTGACCCCGGTCGAAGGCTTGATCGACGCGGGGCAAAGCGCCAAGGCCGAGGTGTTGTCGCTCAAGCAGGCGGATCAGACCTTTCAACTGTTGCTCAAGGTGACGCTCGACAACGGTCGCCAGACCACCGTGCAAGCGACCAGCAATCTGCCGCTGCCCCAGGGCACCAGCCTCGCGATCACCCAGCCATCGGCGGGCAATCTGGCGATTACCGTGCAGCAAGCCATCGCCAGCAGTGTTGCCGCCCTCACCCGCATCGACACGGCACAATTGCCGGTCGGCACCCTGTTGCAAGGCAAAGTGCTGACCTCGCAAGTGCTGCCGCAGACGCCGGGGCAAGCAACGGTGTTTCGCTCGCTGGTGACGTTGCTCAACACCGCCCAGAGCGGCAGCACGCTGACCCTCGACAGCCCGCAACCGCTGCGCATCGGCACCCTGCTCTCGGCCTTGGTCGAAGATGCGCAAACGCTGAAATTCCTGCCCTTGAGCAGCCGTCAGGAGCAGCTCGCCGTCAGCCAGCAATTGCTTGGCCAGCAAAGTCGTCAGGCTTCCCTGACAGGTGTGTTGAACGCGCTGCAAAACCTGCCGGCCGACACCGATCAGACCTCGCAGGATTTGCGCGCCATGGTCGACAAGTTGCTGGCCAGCCTGCCCGACGTGCAGCAATTGAGCACCGCCAAAGGTGTCGCGCAGGCCCTGGCCAACAGCGGCGCGTTCCTCGAAGCGAAACTGCTGACCGGGCAGACCCCGACACTGGCGCCAGACATGAAAGCCGATCTGCTCAAGCTGATCGCGCAACTGACGCCGGGCTTGCCGAGCAGCACCAGTTTCAATGCGATCATCGCCGCCAATACGCTGGCGCAGGCGCTACCGAATTTCGTCCGTAACGCGCTCGGCACCCTCGGCCAGGTCAGCGCAAAACCGCTGCCGAGCAGCTTCCCCCTGCCCGACCGCTTGCTGCAAAATCTGGAAGGCGAAGGCGATCTGGAACAGTTGCTGCGCCTCGCCGCTGCCGCTGTTTCGCGCCTGCAAAGCCATCAACTGTCGAGCCTGGAACAGACCGGCGTCACCGACGACGGCCGCTTGCTCAGCACCTGGCAGTTGGAAATCCCCATGCGCAACCTGCAGGACATCGTGCCGTTGCAGGTCAAGTTCCAGCGCGAAGAAGCCCCGGAACGCGAACCGCAACCGAACGAGCGCCGCGAGGAACACGAGCCCCGGCAACAACTGTGGCGCGTCGATCTGGCGTTCGACATGGAACCGCTCGGGCCAATGCAGATTCAGGCGCAGTTGATCGCCGGCAGCCTGTCGAGCCAGCTCTGGGCCGAACGGCAGTACACCGCCGATCTGATTGAAAGCAATCTGTTCGCCCTGCGCCAGCGTCTGCTTGATCGCGGGTTGAACGTCGGCGATATCGATTGCCATCTCGGCACCCCGCCGCAAGGCAACCAAACCCGTCTCGAACACCGCTGGGTCGACGAAACCGCATGAACAATTCCACTGCCCCACGCCAGGCCATCGCCCTCAAATACGACGGCAACCACGCGCCGACACTCACCGCCAAGGGTGATGAAGAACTGGCCGAAGAAATCCTGCGCATTGCTCGCGACTGTGAAGTGCCGATCTACGAGAACGCCGAGCTGGTGCGCCTGTTGGCGCGGATGGAATTGGGCGACAGCATTCCCGAAGAGCTGTACCGCACGATTGCCGAGATCATCGCGTTTGCATGGAATCTGAAAGGCAAATTCCCCGAAGGGCACGACCCGAATGCGCCGATGGTCGAGAAGGATGTGACCCTGCGCGGGGATGATTATTAAGCCCTGAAAGCAAAAGATCGCAGCCTTCGGCAGCTCCTACAGGAAAGCGCATTCCAATGTAGGAGCTGCCGAAGGCTGCGATCTTTTGATCTTGCTTCTAGTTCTTATGCAACTTGCGCATCAACTCCGCCTCAGCCTGGGTCAAACCGCAGGACTGCGTCAGCTCATCAACGCTCGCACCCATCCCCACCAGTTTCGCCGCCTGGGCGAACGACAGGCTGGATGGATCGCGCTGTTCCAGCTGGACGATCTTGTCCGGCAACGGGCTGACCACCGCACGCAACTCGTGCAGCGCCTCGCCCATGCGCACATTACCGTTCTGGTAATCGTCGACGCGCTTGGCCAGGTCTTTGATGCGCTGATCACGCAGCGCATCGCCCTGAGCCTGTTGCGCAGCAATGACTTTTTGCGCCTTGATGTAAGACACAAACATTGCCAGCGTGCCTGCCCAGAAAAGGAACAGGACAATGACCGCGACCTCGAGAATCAATCAGATATTCTCCAGGTCCGACCATTCTTCTTCGCTCATCATCTTGTCCAGCTCGACCAGGATCAGCAACTCGTTGTTCTTGTTGCACACGCCCTGGATGAACTTGGCCGACTCTTCGTTACCGACGTTCGGCGCCGTTTCGATTTCCGACTGACGCAGGTAAACCACTTCGGCCACGCTGTCGACCATGATGCCGACGACTTGCTTGTCGGCTTCGATGATGACGATACGGGTGTTGTCGCTGATCTCGCCGCTGTTCAGGCCGAAGCGCTGACGGGTGTCGATCACGGTGACCACGTTACCGCGCAGGTTGATGATGCCCAGCACGTAGCTTGGCGCGCCCGGCACCGGAGCGATCTCGGTGTAGCGCAGGACTTCCTGAACGCGCATCACGTTGATGCCGTAGGTTTCGTTGTCCAGCTTGAAGGTCACCCATTGCAGGATCGGATCTTCAGAACCTTTTGCATTCGTCGCCTGATTACTCATACCTGACCCCTCGAAAAAACCGCTCTGGGCGGTGTGTGTTCTGTGTGGCGGCATTCAACAATGCCGTCGCCTGATTGTTATGTCGGCTGCTATGTCGGTTTATGTAGCGGCTTGTGGCCGCTCAAGTGCTTTGCCCCACCGCTGTCGATCAACTCGGCCAGTGCGGAAACGTCAAGCAATGCACACATGTGCTCAATCACGGTGCCGGCGAGCCATGGCCGCTGACCCCGGTGACTTCTCCATTTGATTTCATTCGGGTCCAGGCGCAACGAGCGGCTGACCTGATGCACCGCCAGGCCCCACTCGTAACCTTGTACCGAAATCACGTACTGCAGGCCCTGACGAAAGTCATCGCGATAGCGATCCGGCATGACCCAGCGTGCGGTGTCCAAAACTTTCAGGTTGCCGGACTGGCTCGGCAGGATCCCGAGGAACCATTCCGGCTGACCGAACAGCGGCGTCAGCTCATGACCGGCCAGCGAATAGATCGAGCCAAGGCACACCAGCGGCACCGCCAGGGTCAACCCGGCGACGTCGAACAGCAGGCATTCGAAGGCTTCTGACGCCCAGGCCGGACGGCCATCGGTTTCCACCGGTGGCGGCGTATTGCTGGGCGGCAGATGCACTTCGACCAGCGGCGGTACCAGCGTCTGCTCGACGGGTGCGGGTGCTACCGGAGCCGGTTCCGGTTCAAGCACCGCCGGTTCCGGCGCGGTTTTCAACAATTGGGTTTGCAACAGCGGCGCCAGCGTCGACACCGATGCGCGCATCGGCTCGTCTGCTTCGATCAATGCCACCGGCGCTTTGGCAACCGCGGCGATGGCAGGCGCAACAACCGGCGCAGCCGGCCTGGCCGCTTTCTGCGCGTCACGCGCCTGCTCTTCCAGCACCGCCGCCTGGAACTCGTCCAGCACCTCGGCACGTTCTTCGACAACCTCGACTGGCGCCGGCAACTCGTCAGGAATTTCCTGCAGCAAACTGTCCAGATACGACTGCAAGGCCAACTGCGGCTTAGACGTCAACTTCAAAGGCCGATTCATACACAGTCCCCTGTAGGAGCTGCGGAACGCTGCGATCTTTTGATCTTTTCAGAAGCACCACAAAGCAAGATCAAAAGATCGTCCGAACGCGGCACCGAACCTGCGGCAGCTCCTACAAGGTTCAAAATCATTCAAGCCACCTGCGGAACAAGTTGTTGCGCCAACAGGTGCTTGAGCAGCGCGCGATACGCCAGCACGCCACGGCTCTTGCCGTCGAATTGCGAAGGCGTGACACCGGCACGGCTGGCGTCGCGCAGACGAGTATCGACCGGGATGTAACCCTGCCAGATCTCTTCCGGGAATTTGTCGCGCAGCACGCGCAAGGTGTGCATCGATGCCTGCGTACGGCGATCGAACAGGGTCGGCACGATGCTGAACGGCAGCGCCTGTTTGCGTGAACGGTTGATCATCGCCAGAGTGTTGACCATGCGCTCGAGGCCTTTGACGGCCAAGTGTTCGGTCTGCACCGGGATCACCAATTGCTGGCTCGCCGCGAGGGCGTTGACCATCAACACGCCGAGCAACGGCGGGCTGTCGATCACCGCGTAATCGAAGTCCTGCCACAACTGCGCCAGACTCTTGGCGATCACCAGACCCAAGCCACTCTGACCCGGCGACTGCCGCTCAAGGGTTGCCAGCGCAGTGCTCGACGGCAACAGGGAAATGCGTTCGTCACTGGTCGACAACAGCAACTGCCCCGGCAGGCCTTGCGGCACACTGCCCTTGTGCAGAAACAGGTCGTAGTTGCTGTGTTCCAGGCTGTCGGGATCGTAGCCGAAATAGCTGGTCATCGAGCCGTGCGGGTCAAGATCGACCACAACCACGCGCTTGCCCGCCTCGGCCAGCAATCCGGCTAAAGCGATGGAAGATGTGGTTTTACCGACACCACCCTTTTGATTGGCGACTGCCCAGACTCTCATTCAGTTCGTTCCTCCCGGCCGATATGCTCGACCGAGACATAGCTCAGCGTGTTAATGCGGGTGACGGAGAATTGACGGCACTCTCGCGTCCCGGCGTCTTGACCGGGGTCGGTGCAGTTTGTGTGCCAGCACGCTTCAACGCGGCGTCCGGTTGCGCATTGGCGGTCCCGGTGCCCGTGAGGCTGCGACGCACATCGAGATTGCGCGACACCACCAGCACCACACGACGGTTCTTCGCGCGGCCTTCAACGGTGGCGTTATTGGCCACCGGTTGAAACTCACCGTAACCCACCGACGCCAGACGACCAGGGTTCACGCCCTGCATCGCCAGCATGCGCACGATGCTCGCCGAACGTGCCGAGGACAGTTCCCAGTTGGTCGGGTATTGCGCGGTGCGAATCGGTTGATCGTCGGTAAAGCCTTCGACGTGAATAGGGTTGTCGAACGGCTTGAGGATCGCTGCAACCTTGTCGATGATGTTGAACGCGATGTCGCTCGGCATGGCGTCGCCACTGCCAAACAACAGGCTGGAATTGAGCTCGATCTCGACCCACAACTCGTTGCCGCGCACGGTCATCTGGTTGGAGCTGATCAGGTCACCGAAGGCAGCGCTGATGTCATCGGCGATGCTTTTCAGCGGATCGCTGGCGCCGGCGATACCGGCATCGATCTGCTCGGCGTCCTTGACCAACGGCTTGGCCGGGGTCACGGTCTTCGGTCGCTCGTCGCCGATCGGGATCGGTTTTAGCGCGCGGTCGGAGTCTTTGAAAACGCCGACCAGCGCTTCGGAAATTTCCTTGTACTTGCCTTCGTTGATCGACGAAATCGAGTACATGACCACGAAGAACGCGAACAGCAAGGTGATGAAGTCAGCGTAGGAAACCAGCCAGCGTTCGTGGTTTACATGCTCTTCCTGGTGGCGACGACGAGCCATGAGGTTATTCCCTTAATCCATGAAGCCTTGCAGCTTCAACTCAATGGAGCGAGGGTTTTCACCTTCGGCGATCGACAGGATCCCTTCCAACAACATTTCGCGATAACGCGACTGTCGCAACGCGATTGACTTCAGCTTGGCGGCCACCGGCAGCAACACCAGGTTGGCACTGGCCACACCGTAAATGGTCGCGACGAAAGCCACGGCGATGCCGCTGCCCAACTGCGTCGGATCGGCGAGGTTGCCCATCACATGGATCAGGCCCATTACCGCACCGATGATGCCGATGGTCGGCGCGTAGCCGCCCATGCTTTCGAAGACTTTCGCCGCCTCGATGTCGCGCGCTTCCTGCGTATAGAAATCCACTTCGAGGATGCTGCGAATCGCTTCCGGCTCGGCGCCATCGACCAGCAGTTGCAGGCCTTTGCGCGAGTAATTGTCAGGCTCGGCATCGGCCACGCCTTCCAGGCCCAGCAGGCCTTCCTTACGCGCGGTGAGGCTCCAGTTGACGACGCGGTCGATGCCACCGGCCAGATCGACCCGTGGCGGAAACAGGATCCAGGCGAGGATCTGCATGGCGCGCTTGAACGCGCTCATCGGCGATTGCAGCAGCGCGGCACCGATGGTGCCGCCCAGTACGATCAATGCCGCCGGGCCGTTGGCCAGCGCACCGAGGTGACCACCTTCCAGGTAGTTGCCGCCGATGATGGCGACGAACGCCATGATGATCCCGATAAGGCTTAAAACATCCATCAGATACACGCCTCGACGATGTGCTTGCCGATGTCGTCCAGGCTGTACACCGCATCGGCGAGATCAGCTTTGACGATGGCCATCGGCATGCCGTAGATCACGCAACTGGCTTCATCCTGCGCCCAGATCGAGCTGCCGCCCTGCTTGAGCAGACGCGCGCCTTCACGGCCGTCAGCGCCCATGCCGGTCAACACCACCGCCAGAACTTTGTCGCCGTAGGACTTGGCTGCGGAACCGAAGGTGATGTCCACGCACGGCTTGTAATTCAAACGCTCGTCACCCGGCAGAATCTTCACCGCGCCACGGCCGTCGATCATCATTTGCTTGCCACCCGGTGCCAGCAACGCCAGGCCCGGACGCAGGATGTCGCCATCCTCGGCCTCCTTGACGCTGATGCGGCAGAGCTTGTCGAGACGCTCGGCGAAAGCCTTGGTGAACGCCGCCGGCATGTGCTGGATCAGCACGATCGGCGCCGGGAAGTTCGCCGGCAATTGCGTCAGCACGCGTTGCAGGGCAACCGGGCCGCCGGTCGATGTACCAATCGCAACCAGTTTGTAGGCTTTGCGTTTCGGTGCCGGCGACGACGAGCCGGCAGTCGAGGCGCGGCTTGCAACAGGCGCATGCACAGGTGCCGGGCGTGCCGGGGCACTGGTGCTGTGGCTGCTGAAGCTCGATGCCGCCGGGGTCGGCGCAGGTGCAGGTGCAGGTGCAGCCACTGGCGCAGGGGCGCTGTAAGCACTGAAACGACGATTGCTGCGCGAAATGCTGTGGACCTTCTCGCACAGCAGTTGCTTGACCTTCTCCGGGTTACGCGAGATGTCTTCGAAATTCTTCGGCAGGAAATCCACCGCGCCGGCGTCCAGCGCATCGAGGGTTACCCGCGCGCCTTCGTGGGTCAGCGAGGAGAACATCAACACCGGAGTCGGGCAGCGCTGCATGATGTGCCGCACCGCCGTGATGCCGTCCATCATCGGCATCTCGTAGTCCATGGTGATCACGTCTGGCTTGAGCGCCAGAGCCTGATCGATCGCCTCTTTACCGTTGGTGGCCGTACCGACCACCTGGATGCTCGGATCCGCTGAAAGAATCTCCGAGACGCGGCGGCGGAAAAAACCCGAATCGTCCACCACCAGGACTTTGACTGCCATAAACACTCCATTAGGTGCAGCGGGACGTTATCGCCCCGCCGCCCCGGATTCAAATACGCCGTGCGGCGTAACGCTTGAGCATGCTTGGAACATCGAGAATCAGTGCAATGCGGCCGTCACCAGTGATGGTGGCGCCGGACATGCCCGGAGTTCCCTGGAGCATTTTGCCCAATGGCTTGATGACCACTTCTTCCTGGCCGACCAGTTGATCGACAACGAAGCCGATCCGCTGAGTGCCCACCGAAAGGATCACCACGTGGCCTTCACGCTGCTCTTCGTGAGCGGCGGAACGAACCAGCCAGCGCTTGAGGTAGAACAATGGCAGCGCCTTGTCCCGCACGATCACCACTTCCTGACCATCGACGACGTTGGTGGTCGACAGGTCGAGGTGGAAGATCTCGTTGACGTTGACCAACGGGAACGCAAACGCCTGATTGCCGAGCATCACCATCAGGGTCGGCATGATCGCGAGCGTCAGCGGCACCTTGATGACGATCTTCGAGCCTTGGCCCTTGGTCGAGTAGATGTTGATCGAACCGTTGAGCTGGGAAATCTTGGTCTTCACCACGTCCATGCCGACGCCGCGGCCGGAGACGTCGGAGATCTCGGTCTTGGTCGAGAAACCCGGGGCGAAAATCAGGTTGTAGCACTCGGTATCGCTGAGGCGATCGGCCGCGTCCTTGTCCATCACCCCGCGTTTTACCGCGATGGCGCGCAGGACGTTCGGGTCCATGCCTTTGCCGTCATCGGAAATCGACAGCAGGATATGGTCGCCCTCTTGCTCGGCAGCCAACACGACACGACCGCCACGGGCCTTGCCCGATGCTTCGCGTTCTTCCGGCGACTCGATGCCGTGGTCGACCGCGTTGCGCACCAAGTGGACCAGCGGATCGGCGAGTGCCTCGACAAGGTTTTTGTCGAGGTCGGTTTCTTCACCGACCAGCTCCAGGTTGATCTCTTTCTTGAGCTGACGAGCCAAGTCGCGAACCAGACGCGGGAAGCGCCCGAAGACTTTCTTGATCGGCTGCATCCGCGTCTTCATCACCGCGGTCTGCAAGTCAGCCGTGACCACGTCGAGGTTCGACACGGCCTTTTGCATGGCTTCATCGCCGCTGTTCAGGCCCAGGCGCACCAGACGGTTACGCACCAGCACCAGCTCACCGACCATGTTCATGATTTCGTCGAGACGTGCGGTGTCGACGCGCACGGTAGTCTCGGCTTCGCTCGCCGGTTTTTCCGGTGGCGGTGTCGCCGGAGCGCGGGCCGGAGCCGGTGCAGCAGCAGCGGCCGGTTTCGGCGCTTCGGCTTTAGGCTCAGGCTTGGCCACAGGTTTGGGCGCTGCAACAGCGGCCGGTGCCTTGGCGGCAGGCGTGGCGACAGTAGAAGCGCTGCCCGCAGAAGCGGCGCCGACTTCGCTGAACTTGCCTTTGCCGTGCAATTCATCCAGCAGCGATTCGAACTCGTGATCGCTGATCAGATCGCTGCCGGCAGCCGCAGCCACCGGTGCGGCAGGCGCAGGTGCCGAGGCAATGGCCGATTCCAGCGCATCGACGGCGAAGTTGCCTTTGCCGTGCAACTGGTCGAGCAATGCTTCGAATTCGTCGTCAGTGATGTCGGAGTTGTCGCCCTTGGCAGGCGCCGCAGGCGTTGCCGCCGCAGGAGCCACGGCATCAACCGCGAACTGGCCTTTGCCGTGCAGTTGATCGAGCAACGACTCGAACTCGGCATCGGTGATTTCATCGCTGGCTGCTTCATTGGCAGTTTGCGCAGGGGCAGCAGCGGCCGGGGCTTCGGCTTCGGCCTTGACGGCGTTCAGCGAATCCAGCAGCTGTTCAAATTCGTTATCGGTGATGTCGCCCGAATCGCCTTCGCCAACCAGCTCTTCGATCATTTCAGCCACCGGCGATGCCGGGGCTGCGTCCGCCGATTGCGGTTCGGCCAGGCGCGCGAGGGCGGCCAGCAGTTCCGGGGTTGCAGCGGTGATCGGTGCACGCTCACGAACCTCAGTGAACATGCTGTTCACCGCGTCCAGTGCTTCGAGGACAACGTCCATCAGTTCTGCATCAACGCGACGTTCACCCTTGCGCAGGATGTCGAACACGTTTTCGGCGATGTGACAGCACTCCACCAGCTCATTGAGCTGAAGGAAGCCGGCGCCCCCTTTTACAGTGTGGAAACCGCGAAAAATTGCGTTGAGCAGATCTGCGTCATCCGGGCGGCTTTCCAGCTCGACCAGTTGTTCGGACAGTTGCTCAAGAATCTCGCCGGCCTCAACCAGGAAATCCTGAAGGATCTCTTCATCGGCGCCGAAGCTCATTAATGGGGTGCTCCTACAGGTCTAAAAACCCAAAAAACCTAAAATTCCACAACTCTAGAATCCAAGGCTGGATAACAAATCGTCCACATCGTCCTGACCGGACACAACGTCTTCTCGTTTATCGGCATGAATCTGCGGACCTTCACCCTGCGAGAGATGTTTTTGTGGATCTTTTTCTGCAAGCATCGCGGCGCGGTCATGTTCGATGCCCGCAAAGCGGTCGACCTGACTGGCCATGAGCACGAGTTTGAGCAAATTGCTTTCGACTTCGGTGACCAGTTGGGTCACACGCTTGATCACCTGACCGGTCAGATCCTGGTAATCCTGAGCCAGCAGGATGTCGTTGAGATTGCTCGACACCGCACGGTTGTCCGTGCTGCTGCGTGACAGAAAACCGTCGACCCGGCGCGCCAGTTCGCGGAACTCTTCAGCCCCGACCTCGCGACGCATGAAGCGGCCCCAATCGGCGCTCAAGGTCTGGGCTTCATCGGCCAGACCATTGACCACCGGCGTGGCGCTTTCCACCAGATCCATGGTGCGGTTGGCCGCGGCTTCCGTCAGCTTGACCACATAGCCAAGGCGTTCGGTGGCGTCGGTGATTTGCGACACTTCCTCGGCCTGCGGCATGTTCGGGTCGATCTGGAAGTTGACGATCGCACTGTGCAGTTCACGTGTGAGCTTGCCGACTTCCTGATACAGGCCACGGTCACGGGTCTGATTGAGCTCATGGATCAGTTGCACAGCGTCGCCGAACCTGCCTTTTTCAAGGCTCTCGACCAGTTCGACCGCGTGTTTTTTCAGGGTCGACTCGAAATCGCCCTGTGAAGATTCGTTATGCTCCATAGCTCCCCCGCGCGTTCATCAGCCGATGCGTTCGAAAATCTTCTCGATTTTGTCTTTCAACGCCTGAGCCGTGAAAGGTTTGACTACGTAGCCGTTCACACCGGCCTGAGCGGCCTCGATGATCTGCTCGCGCTTGGCTTCGGCAGTCACCATCAATACCGGCAGGTGCTTGAGTTTTTCATCGGCGCGCACGTGGCGCAGCAGGTCGATACCGGTCATGCCCGGCATGTTCCAGTCTGTTACCAGAAAGTCGATGCTTCCGCTGTTGAGCACTGGAATGGCAGTCACGCCATCGTCAGCCTCGACGGTGTTGGTGAACCCAAGATCACGCAGCAGGTTCTTGATGATCCGCCGCATCGTTGAGAAGTCATCAACGATGAGGATTTTCATGTCTTTGTTCAATTCGACCTCCAAGCAGTCTTAAACGCGCCCAGCACCTGGACGCGCCACTTCAATCAATCGGCGCAGCACTCGAAGACTGTCTGGAGCACAACAGAGCAAGACCGGTGCCGTTCATCACCGCACCAGCCTCGTTCGCAGTGTCCCCACACTGCCTTCAGCGCGCTCGCCACTCCCCCAAACGCCCCCGCAAACGGGCCGCGCACTGGCTGTGTAACTGGCTGACCCGCGATTCACTGACGCCAAGGACTTCACCGATTTCCTTGAGGTTCAGCTCTTCGTCGTAGTACAGCGCCAACACCAGTCGCTCACGCTCCGGCAAATTGGCAATCGCGTCCGCCAGCGCTGCCTGGAAGCGTTCATCTTCCAGATCGCGCGACGGCTCGAGATGAGCACTCGCGCCATCCTCGTGCAGCCCTTCGTGTTCGCCGTCCTGCAACAGGTCGTCGAAACTGAACAGGCGGCTGCCCAAGGTGTCATTCAAAATCCCGTAGTAATCGTCGAGACTCAATTGGAGTTCGGCTGCAACCTCGTGATCTTTAGCGTCACGGCCGGTTTTAGCTTCAATTGAGCGAATTGCGTCACTGACCATACGGGTATTGCGGTGAACCGAGCGTGGCGCCCAGTCCCCTTTGCGCACTTCGTCGAGCATCGCGCCGCGGATTCGAATGCCCGCGTACGTTTCGAAACTGGCGCCTTTGCTGGCGTCATATTTGGTCGAGACTTCGAGCAGGCCGATCATCCCGGCCTGAATCAGGTCTTCGACCTGCACACTCGCCGGCAACCGTGCCAGCAAGTGGTAAGCAATGCGTTTGACCAGCGGCGCGTAACGCTCGATCAGCTCGTACTGAGCGTCGCGTGCCGACTTCTTGTAGTAGTTCATACCGCTAGCGGTCATAACACGGGCCCTGCCGTTTGCTGCACGAGGCGCTCGACGAAAAATTCAAGATGGCCACGCGGGTTGGCCGGCAACGGCCAGGTATCGACTTTCTGCGCGATCGCCTTGAACGCCAGTGCGCACTTGGAACGCGGGAAGGCTTCATAGACGGCGCGCTGCTTCTGCACGGCCTTGCGCACACTTTCGTCGTACGGCACGGCGCCGACGTATTGTAGAGCGACGTCAAGGAAGCGATCCGTGACCTTGGTCAACTTGGCGAACAGGTTGCGCCCTTCCTGAGGGCTCTGCGCCATGTTGGCCAGCACGCGGAAGCGGTTCATGCCGTAATCGCGGTTGAGCAATTTGATCAGCGCGTAGGCATCGGTGATAGAAGTCGGCTCATCGCAGACCACCAGCAACACTTCCTGCGCTGCGCGCACGAAACTGACTACCGAGTCACCAATACCCGCAGCGGTGTCGATCACCAGTACGTCGAGATTGTCGCCGATGTCGCTGAACGCCTGAATCAGGCCGGCGTGTTGCGCCGGGCTCAGGTGCACCATGCTCTGCGTGCCGGAGGCGGCAGGCACGATGCGGATCCCGCCCGGGCCTTGCAACAGCACGTCGCGCAATTCGCAGCGGCCTTCGATGACGTCGGCCAGCGTGCGTTTGGGGGTCAACCCCAGCAGAACGTCGACGTTCGCCAGCCCCAGATCGGCGTCCAGCAACATGACCCGACGGCCAAGCTCTGCCAGCGCCAGGGACAAGTTCACTGACACGTTAGTCTTCCCGACGCCACCTTTGCCGCCGGTCACCGCGATCACCTGTACGGGATGCATGCTGCCCATGTTATTTCTTTACCTTGTCTTGCATAGACGGAGGCCACATTACTGGCTGCGCGTTCACAACCGGAACAATGCATGGCAGACCATCGATGTAGGTACAAAAATTATTCATGAATACCTCAGCCTACCTGCTTGGTCGGGCTGTGATAGATATCAGCGAACATGTCAGCCATGGCTTCTTCGCTGGGTTCTTCCTGCATTTGCACGCTGACGGCGCGGCTGACCAGTTGATGACGGCGCGGCAGATGCAGATCATCCGGAATCCGTGGGCCATCGGTCAGGTACGCGACCGGCAATTCATGACTGATCGCCAGGCTTAACACTTCGCCAAGGCTGGCCGTTTCATCCAGTTTAGTCAGGATGCACCCGGCTAGCCCGCAACGCTTGTAACTGTGATAAGCGGCGGTTAGAACCTGTTTCTGGCTGGTGGTTGCCAAGACCAGATAATTTTTTGAGCGAATGCCACGACCGGCGAGGCTTTCGAGCTGCATGCGCAGGGCCGGATCGCTGGCTTGCAGGCCCGCAGTATCGATCAACACCACGCGTTTGCGCAGCAATGGATCCAGTGCCTGAACCAGCGATTGGCCCGGATCGACGTGAGTCACCGGCACATTGAGAATGCGGCCCAGCGTCTTCAGTTGTTCCTGCGCACCGATGCGGAAGCTGTCCATGCTCACCAGCGCGACATTCTGCGCGCCGTACTTGAGCACATAACGCGCGGCGAGCTTGGCCAGCGTGGTGGTCTTGCCCATGCCGGCAGGGCCGACCATGGCAATCACACCGCCCTCTTCCAGCGGCTCGACTTCCGGTACGGCAATCATCCGCGCCAGATGCGCAAGCAACATGCGCCAGGCCTGACGCGGCTCTTCGATATCGGTAATCATCGACAGCAAGTCGCGCGACAACGGACCGGACAAACCGATGCGTTGCAGACGACGATACAGATTGGCTTGCGCCGGACGGCTGCCTTGCAGCTGATTCCAGGCCAGGGTGCCGAGCTGCACTTCCATCAGCTCGCGCAGGCTGTTCAATTCAAAACGCATCGAATCCAGTGCACGCGGATCAACGCCGCCGGAGGACTGCGCAGGTGCCGGGGCCGGACGCGCCGGCGCGGCGTAGGTCGGTTCGGTCAGCGGTTCGGCAGCGGTCAGCGGCAGGCCGGCCGTCAAAGGCAGCCCGGCGAACAACTGGCGATTGGTGTTGCCGTCGGCTTCGCCACGCATGCTCAACTCGGCCTGGGCGGTGACGATGCGCGACTGGGTCTTGCGCAGCTCGTCTTCGAGTTCCATGTTCGGAACCCGCGGCGCCAGCGCCGACAATTTGTAATCCAGTGCCGCCGTCAACTCGACACCGCCGGCAATGCGACGATTGCCAATGATGGCGGCATCAGCGCCCAGCTCATCACGAACCAGCTTCATGGCCTGACGCATATCGGCGGCAAAGAAACGCTTAACTTGCATATACCACTACCTCAGCCGTTGGGCCCTACTGTCGCAACGATGGTCACTTGCTTGTTGTCCGGTATTTCCTGGTAGGCCAGCACGTGCAGTCCAGGGACTGCGAGGCGGCCAAAGCGCGAGAGCATCGCGCGCACCGGGCCTGCTACCAACAGGATCACCGGCTGACCTTGCATTTCCTGACGCTGCGCCGCTTCGATGAGCGAACGCTGCAGCTTCTCGGCCATGCTTGGCTCCAGCAGAACGCCCTCTTCCGAGCCTTGTCCTGCCTTCTGCAGACTATTGAGCAATATTTGTTCCAACCTTGGTTCCAAGGTGATCACAGGCAGCTCGGACTCAGTGCCTACAATGCTTTGGACGATGGCGCGGGATACGCCGACGCGCACAGCGGCCACCAACGCGGCGGTATCTTGACTCTTGCTGGCGTTGTTGGCGATTGCTTCAGCAATGCTGCGAATATCGCGCACCGGCACATGTTCGGCGAGCAGCGCTTGCAGCACTTTGAGCAGTTGCGACAGCGAAACCACCCCCGGCACCAGTTCTTCAGCCAGTTTCGGCGAGCTTTTGGCCAGCAATTGCATGAGTTGCTGCACTTCCTCGTGGCCGATCAGCTCACTGGAGTGCTTGTACAGAATCTGGTTCAAGTGCGTGGCGACCACGGTGCTGGCGTCAACCACGGTGTATCCGAGGGATTGTGCCTGCGCACGCTGGCTGATTTCGATCCACACCGCCTCCAGGCCGAAAGCCGGATCTTTGGCGTTGATCCCGTTGAGCGTGCCGTAGACCTGGCCCGGATTGATCGCCAGCTCGCGATCCGGGTAGATCTCGGCTTCGGCGAGGATCACGCCCATCAGGGTCAGGCGATAGGCGCTTGGCGCCAAGTCGAGGTTGTCGCGGATGTGCACGGTCGGCATCAGAAAGCCCAGATCCTGCGAGAGCTTCTTGCGCACGCCCTTGATCCGCGCCAGCAATTGTCCGCCCTGGTTGCGATCAACCAGCGGAATCAGGCGATAACCGACTTCCAGGCCGATCATGTCGATCGGCGTCACATCGTCCCAGCCCAGCTCTTTGGTTTCCATGGCGCGGGCCGGCGACGGCAGCAGCTCTTGCTGGCGCTTGACCTCTTCCAGTGCCACGACCTTGGCCACGTTCTGCTTTTTCCAGAACAGGTACGCGCCACCACCAGCCAGCGCGGCCATGCTCAGGAACGAGAAGTGCGGCATGCCCGGCACCAGGCCCATGACCGCCATCAAACCAGCGGCCACGGCCAGCGCTTTCGGCGAGGCGAACATCTGGCGGTTGATCTGTTTGCCCATGTCTTCCGAACCGGAAGCGCGGGTCACCATGATCGCTGCAGCTGTGGATAACAACAGTGATGGCAATTGCGCCACTAAACCGTCACCGATGGTCAGCAAGGCGTAAACCCGACCGGCATCGCCGAAGCTCATGTTGTGCTGGAAGATACCGACGGCCATGCCGCCGATGAGGTTGATGAACAGAATCAGCAGGCCGGCGATTGCATCACCACGGACGAACTTGCTGGCACCGTCCATCGAACCGTAGAACTCGGCCTCCTGGGCGACTTCCTGACGGCGCATCTTCGCTTGATTCTGGTCGATCAGACCGGCGTTGAGGTCGGCGTCGATCGCCATTTGTTTGCCGGGCATCGCATCGAGGGTGAAGCGCGCGCTCACCTCGGAAATCCGCCCGGCACCTTTGGTCACCACGACGAAGTTGATGATCATCAGGATCGCAAACACCACGATACCGACCACGTAGTTACCGCCGATCACCACCTCACCGAAGGCCTGAATCACCTTACCGGCGGCGGCGTGGCCGTCCTGACCGTGGAGCATCACCACCCGCGTCGAGGCCACGTTCAACGCCAGCCGCAGCAGGGTCGCGACCAGCAGGATCGTCGGGAATACGGCGAAATCCAGCGGCCGCAGTGCGTATACGCAGACCAGCAGCACGACGATCGACAGGGCAATGTTGAAGGTGAAGAACACGTCGAGCAGGAACGGCGGCACCGGCAACATCATCATCGCCAGCATCACCAGCAACAGCAACGGCACGCCCAGATTGCCCCGACTTAAATCGGCAACGTTTGTGCGTGCTGTGTTGAATAACTGAGAGCGATCCACCGGTTTTCCCCGTTCCTTTAAAGCAAACTTTTGACGCCCAGAGCGGGCTCACGGCGGCTACTGCAAGAAGCTTTCCAACTTTTGCCGGGGAACGAAATAGCGAGGGAATAAACACGCCCCCTGTAGGAGTGAGCCTGCTCGCGATAGCGGTTTGTCTGGTTCGAATTCATCGACTGAAAAAACCCCATCGCGAGCAGGCTCACTCCTACAGGGGATTGCATTCCAAATGTCAGATTTAAATGCAATCCAAATGTGGGAGCGAGCCTGCTCGCGAAGAGGCCCTCATGTTCGGCGCAAATTTCTTCATTTAAACGAAGCTGTTTAAAAGACACCTGCAGACACGGTCTCAAGGCTACAAATCCTTGCGCCTTTGCCTACAGCCAAGCCAGAATCCGCCGGCTTGTGCGCTTTGGGGTCGGATTCTATTGTGGTTCGGTCGCTGATCGTTCAGTGATCGGGTTTAGCAGCCCGGGTTTTTCTCTAGACGCACAAGTCCGTTGTCGTTATGGCGGCTTTGCGTGGGGCACTTCGGTGCGCCGGGTTCTAGAGTCCTGGTCTGCTAACCCGCGTACAGCCGCCACCCTCTTCGTTAGCAGCGAACGTTGGCAGCTTCACCACTCTAGAGGCTCTACCGATGATCAAACCAACACCAAACCCACCCGAAACCGACCCCGCCTCACCTTACGAATCCATCGATTCAAAAAAACTCCACGACGCCGCCGAACGCGCCCTCGATCACTACCTCTGCCCCGGCAACACTCGGCCTGCGCGCAAACCCAGCACGATGTACGCCGTCGTCGCGGACATCAAAAGCGAAGAGCTGCTGGCCAACGCCTGCGAAACCCTCGCCTCAGCCAGAACCATCGCCCATGACTTCGCCAACCTCATACCCGCATCGCAGCGCCGAACACTGCTGGGGATCGCGCAATTGATCATGCTCGGGGAGTTGGCCGTTAACCGGGCGCTGGATAACTTGGAATTGCCGAATTAGTTCGGCCACAAATCGTTCCCACGCTCGGCGTGGGAATGCCTCAACGGACGCTCCGCGTTCGGCTCTGGGAAAGGGACGCGGAGCGTCCCGCGCTGCATTCCCACGCAGAGCGTGGGAACGATCAAAGAGTTGGCAGGTGCTGGCAACCATCCGACACGGCGTCGAATGACCGTCAGGAATCGCGGCGCAGGTCCGGCGGAATCGGCAGATCGTCCTTGAGCGGATCCGGGCGTTTGCCCTTGCCCGCGCGGTATTGGCGGATCTGGTAGACGTAGGCCAGTACCTGGGCTACCGCCAGATACAGGCCGCCAGGAATTTCCTGATCCAGTTCCGTGGAGTAGTAGATCGACCGGGCCAGCCCCGGCGACTCAAGGAGCATGACGTTGTTGGCCACGGCGATTTCGCGGATTTTCAACGCGAGGAAGTCGCTACCCTTGGCCAGCAATACCGGTGCGCCGCCCTTCTCGGTGTCGTACTTGAGCGCGACGGCGTAGTGCGTCGGGTTGGTGATGACCACGTCGGCGCTGGGAATCGCTGCCATCATTCGCCGCTGGGACATTTCGCGCTGGGTCTGCCGGATGCGCTGTTTGACCTCCGGGCGGCCCTCCTGATCCTTGTGCTCGTCGCGCACTTCCTGCTTGGTCATCAGCAGTTTCTTGTGGGCTTCCCAAAGCTGCACCGGCACGTCGACAGCGGCAATGATGATCAAGCCGCAGGCCAGCCACAACGTACTCCAGCCCACCAGCAATATGCTGTGAATGATCGCTGACTCAAGCGGTTCGTGGGCGATACGCATTATGTCGTCGACGTCCGATAACAACACCACCAACGCCACACCCAAAGTGATCAGAAACTTGGCCAGTGCCTTGAGCAGCTCGATCACAGCCTTGAACGAAAACATCCGCTTCAGGCCCGCCGCCGGGTTCATCCGGCTGAACTTGGGCGCCATGGAACCGGCCGCGAACAGCCAGCCACCGAGGGAGATCGGCCCGATCAGCGCAGCCAGCAACAGGGTGATCATGATCGGCTGGATCGCCACCAGCGCCATCTGGCCCGACTTCAACAGAAACGCGCCCATCGCGCCCTGATCCATGATCACCTCACGCGACAGCGTGAAGTTCAGGCGCATCAGCTCCATCAGGTCTTCGGCCAGCATGCCGCCAAACACCAGCAGCGCGCCGGCCCCGGCCATCATCACGGCGAGGGTGTTGAGTTCTTTGGATCGGGCGATCTCACCCTTCTCACGGGAGTCCTTTTTACGTTTATCCGTGGGGTCTTCTGTTTTGTCCTGACCGCTTTCGCTCTCAGCCATGACTCAGCGCGCCCGTGCCAGTTCGCGTAACAACTGCAAGGCCTCGGTGGCCAGCGGTTGATACTGATTGAGAATGTCCGCCAGACCGACCCAGACGATGAACAGCCCGAGCACCAGGGTCAGCGGGAAACCGATGGAGAAAATGTTCAGTTGCGGCGCGGCGCGAGTCATCACGCCGAACGCGATGTTGACCACCAGCAAGGCCGTGATCGCCGGCAATACCAGCAGCAACGCCGCCCCGAGGACCCAACCGAGCTTGCCAGCCAACTCCCAGTACTGCGCCGTCATCAGCCCGCCACCCACCGGCAGCGTGGTGAAGCTTTCGGTGAGCACTTCGAAGACCACCAGATGGCCATTCATCGAAAGAAATAACAGGGTCACGAGCATGGTGAAGAACTGCCCGATCACTGCCACCGAGACGCCGTTGGCCGGGTCGACCATCGAGGCGAAACCCATGCCCATCTGAATCGCGACAATCTGCCCGGCCACGGCAAAGGCCTGGAAAAACAGTTGCAAGGAAAAACCCAGCACGGCGCCCACCAGAATCTGCTCGGCGATCAGCATCAAGCCACTGAGATCGAGCGGGCTGACCGCCGGCATCGGCGGCAGGCTCGGCGCAATCGCTACGGTGATTGCCACGGCGAAATACAGGCGCACCCGGCGCGACACCAGCGTGGTGCCGAACACCGGCATGACCATCAGCATCGAGGCGACGCGAAACAGCGGCAACATGAATGACGCCACCCAGGTACTGATCTGGGTGTCGGTCAGCTGAAGCAGCGATTGCATGGCTTAGCCGATGACCATCGGGATATTTTTGTACAACTGGATGATGTATTCCATGAAGGTCTGCACGATCCACGGACCGGCGACGATCAGGGTCACCAGCATCACCAGCAGACGCGGGAGGAAGCTCAACGTCTGTTCGTTGATCTGCGTGGCGGCCTGAAACATCGCCACCAGCAGGCCGACCAACAGGCTCGGCACCACCAGGATCGCGACCATCAACGTGGTCAGCCACAGCGCTTCACGAAAGATATCGACCGCGACTTCCGGCGTCATGGCGTGACACCTCCGAAACTGCTGGCGAGGGTGCCGATGATCAGCGCCCAGCCATCCACCAGCACAAACAGCATGATCTTGAACGGCAGCGAAATGATCAGCGGCGAGAGCATCATCATACCCATCGCCATCAGCACACTGGCCACGACGAGGTCGATGATCAGGAACGGAATGAAGATCATGAAGCCGATCTGGAACGCGGTTTTAAGCTCGGAGGTGACGAATGCCGGCACCAGAATGGTCAGCGGCGCCTGATCCGGGGTGGCGATGTCGGTGCGCTTGGACAGGCGCATGAACAGCTCGAGATCGCTGGTGCGGGTCTGCGCGAGCATGAAGTCCTTGATCGGTACCTGGGCCTTTTCCACCGCTTGCTGAGCGGTGAGTTTTTCCGCCAGGTACGGTTGCAGCGCATCGTTGTTCACCCGGTCAAACACCGGCGCCATGATGAACATGGTCAGGAACAGCGCCATGCCGGTGAGGATCTGGTTCGACGGCGTCTGTTGCAGGCCGAGGGCCTGACGCAGGATCGAGAAGACGATGATGATCCGGGTGAAACTGGTCATCAGGATGACCGCCGCCGGAATAAAGCTCAGCGCGGTCATGATCAGCAGGATCTGCAGACTGACCGAATACTCCTGCGCGCCATTGGCGTTGGTGCCCAGCGTGATCGCCGGGATCGACAACGGATCGGCGGCGAACGCCAGTGGCGCGGCCAGCAACAAGGCCAGCGTCAAGACGATGCGTAACGCACCCATTACTTCGTATCCTTCTGATCCTTGCCGAGTATCTTCAGCAACTGCTGGGCAAAATCCGGCGTGGCTTTTTCACTGGTGCTTGGCACCGGCACCGGCTCTTTGAGCACGTGCAGCGCGGTGATAGTGCCGGGGCTCAAGCCGAGCAGAATCTGCTCGTTGCCGACCTGGACCAGCATCAAGCGATCCCGTGGGCCGAGCGCGCGCGAACCGATCAACTCGATCACCTGGCCCTTGCCCGCCGGGCCTGCCTGCTGCACGCGGCGCAACAGCCAGGCGAGGAAGAAGATCACGCCCAGCACCAGCAGCAGACCGAACACCAGTTGCGTCAGCTGACCGGCCACGCCACTGTTGACCATCGGCGCGGTGGCCGCAGGCACGCTTGCAGCGATGCTCGCCGCCGGCTCGGCAGCCAGCACGGTCAATGGCAGCGCCAGCAGCGCCCAGAGAAACCTTTTCACTCAGCGCAGCTTCTTGATGCGTTCGCTTGGGCTGATCACGTCAGTCAGGCGGATGCCGAACTTCTCGTTGACCACCACCACTTCGCCGTGCGCAATCAGCGTGCCGTTGACCAGCACGTCGAGCGGCTCGCCAGCGAGACGATCGAGCTCGATCACCGAACCCTGGTTGAGTTGCAGCAGGTTGCGAATATTGATGTCAGTGCTGCCGACTTCCATCGAAATCGACACCGGGATGTCGAGGATCACGTCCAGGTTCGGACCGTCCAGCGTCACCGGATCGTTGTTCTTCGGCACGCTGCCGAACTCTTCCATCGGCAGACGCGAGCCGCTGGAGGCGTCGGCCGCCAGCAATGCATCGATGTCAGCTTGACCATCACCGGTCTCTTCCAGGGCAGCAGCCCATTCATCGGCCAGTGCCTGATCGTCCTGGGCGTTCATATCGTCGTTCATCATGTGTCCTCGGCGGGCAACAATTCAGTTAATGCAAAAGGGGGTGTGGCGCCGCTTCAGCGGCGCTCGATCGGCTCGATCACTTGCAACGCGAGGTTGCCTTTGTGCGAGCCCATCTTGACCTTGAAGGCCGGCACGCCGTTGGCGCGCATGATCATTTCTTCCGGCATCTCGACCGGGATCACATCGCCCGGCTGCATGTGCAGGATGTCGCGCAGCTTCAACTGGCGGCGAGCCACGGTGGCGCCGATCGGTACGTCGACATCGAGCACGTCCTGGCGCAAGGCGTTGACCCAGCGCTCGTCCTGATCGTCGAGGTCGGACTGGAAACCGGCGTCGAGCATTTCGCGCACCGGCTCGATCATCGAGTACGGCATGGTCACGTGCAGATCGCCGCCACCGCCATCGAGTTCGATGTGGAACGTGGAGACCACGATCGCTTCGCTCGGGCCGACGATGTTGGCCATGGCCGGGTTCACTTCCGAGTTGATGTACTCGAAGTTGACTTCCATGATCGCCTGCCAGGCTTCTTTCAAGTCGACGAAGGCCTGCTCCAGCACCATGCGCACCACACGCAGTTCGGTCGGGGTGAATTCACGCCCTTCGATCTTGGCGTGACGGCCATCGCCGCCGAAGAAGTTGTCCACCAGTTTGAACACCAGTTTGGCGTCAAGGATGAACAGCGCGGTGCCGCGCAACGGTTTGATCTTGACCAGATTGAGGCTGGTCGGTACGTACAGCGAGTGCACGTATTCGCCGAACTTCATCACCTGCACGCCACCGACGGCAACGTCCGCCGAGCGGCGCAGCATGTTGAACATGCTGATGCGGGTGTAGCGGGCAAAACGCTCGTTGATCATTTCCAGGGTCGGCATGCGTCCACGGACGATGCGATCCTGACTGGTCAGGTCGTAGCTTTTGACACTGCCGGGTTCGGCAGCGTTATCGGTCTGTACCAGACCATCGTCGACGCCGTGCAACAGCGCGTCGATTTCATCCTGGGACAGCAGATCCTGCACGGCCATGTCGTGTTCCTACTGCAGTACGAAATTAGTGAAAAGCAACTGTTCGATCACCACTTTGCCCAGCTCTTTCTGCGCCACTTCCTGGACGCTGGCTGTAGCCTTCTGGCGCAACATCTCCTGGCCGATCGGCGTCGCCAATGTGGCGAAATCCTGACCGGAGAAAAGCATTACCAGGTTGTTGCGGATCACCGGCATGTGCACTTTGAGCGCTTCGAGATCAGCCTGATTACGCGCCAGCATGGTGATGCTCACCTGCATGTAGCGCTGACGGCCGTTCTGGTTGTAGTTGGCGACAAAGGCCGGCGCCATCGGCTCGAAAATCGCCGGTTGCTTGCCGGCCGGCGCAGCCTCGGCGGCCTCGGCAGGCTTGCTCTGAGCGCTGTGCATGAAGAACCAGGTCGCCCCCACGGACGCGCCAATGGCCAGCAGCAACGCCAGCACGATCACAATGATCAGCTTGAGTTTGCCTTTGGTTGCGGGGTCTTTCACTGCTGCTGTTTCGCTCTTCGCCATGCCAATAATCCGTCACTATTCGGGTTTTCACAGTCGCACGGCAAGGCAAGAGCAAGTGTTATGCCAGAAGTGTCCGAGCCAACAATTGGAGGAACTGCTAGAAGCACAAAGCAAAAGATCGCAGCCTACGGCAGCTCCTACATAGGCGCGTGTACACCCTGTAGGAGCTGCCGAAGGCTGCGATCTTTTAATGTCCCCGCAAACGTCAGGCGTAATAGTCGACCGCGCTGCTACCGATCACGCTGGTCGTTTGTGCAGCGGCTTCAGCAATGGCGGCCGGCGCCAATTCTTCATCGGCCGAATCGAGGCGACCACCGGCAGCGCTGGTGCGACCGCCCTGACCCTGCTGCGCCTGTTCCTGACCCTGCTGACCCTGCCAGCCACGGCTCTGGTCGGAGACATTGACGTCAACCTGGCCCATGCCCTGCTGGTTGAACATATCGCGCAGGCGATGCATCTGGCCGTCGAGGGCTTCACGCACACTTGGGTGCGCGCTCATGAACGTCACCTGCGTCTGCTGATCCGGAACCATGTTCACGCGGATATCCAGACGCCCGAGTTCGGCCGGCTGCAATTGAATGTCCGCCGCCTTCAGATTGGCGCTCGACAGATACATGACGCGGTTGACCACTTCTTCGGTCCAGCCGCTCTGATGCATGGCGATTGGCTGATTCACCGGCACCGCGTTGGCCGTCTTCGGCGTCGCCGCCTGAGTCAGCGCCGCCAGACGGTTGGCGAAATCATCGACGCGGGTGTCGCTGGTGGCAGTCTTGAGGTCTTTGAGGCCGTCATCGATCAGGCCACTGAAGGCCTTGTCACCGCCCTGGCTGGTGCTGTCCTTGTCGGCCTGCACATCCAGCATGCTGGCCATACCAGCGGCGAAGTTCTGCGCCGAGGTCAATTCGCCGTCGGCCTGAGTCTGTGCCGGCGAAGCTTTCGGCTGCGCCTGGCTGGCGGCGGAAATATGCCCGCCCTGCTCCATGGCCAGTCGCACCACCGGCAGTGCATCGAGCGGATCGGTTGAAGGATCGAATTCGCTGTCGGCGTTGGCCGCCGGGTCTTTGACCACGCCCGGCAATACCGCCACGGTCGGGGTTTCGGTTTTCGCCGGGGTGGCTACTTCGGCCGCTGGCGCGGCCACCACCGGCGCTGTGACCAGCGGCTGCACGACCTGCATCAACGCCGGATCCAGCGCCGGATCGACCGGCGCGGTATCGATAACCGGAGGTTGCGCGGTATCGGCACTGTCGTCGCTGCCGGCGCTCTTGTCAGCATCAGCGCTGGTTTTGTCGGCAGGCAAGGCATTGCCGCTATCGGCAACGGCCGGCGCCGGGGCGGCAGTCTGATCCTTGCCGACATCCTTCCTGGCGCTGTCATCGGCGACCTTGTCACGCGGTGATTTCACCGGGCTGTCAGCACTGACGGCAGTCTTTTTCGGGCCTTGGTCGGCGAACACCTGAGCGAAGCTTGAAGCCTTGTCCCCGGTGTCTGCGGCCACTGCCGACGTTTTGGCAGAGGCGGCTTGAGCCTTGGCCTGAGCGGCGTTCTGAAGAAGGATGTTGGGGGTCGCAGGCATGAAACGGTCTCCGCTGCACTGGGATCGTAGGTACAGTTGCGGAGATAACTGCAAGTGCCGGGCCAGTTTTGTCCGACGCTTGAGAAAAGCGCCGGACGGCCGGATTCAGTGCGTGTGCGCGTGGTGTTTTTCGTTTTCGTAAACCGGACGAACATGCTCGAACTCGCCACTGATGTCAGCGACCAGTTTGACGATTTCTGCGGGGCTTTTGTGCCTGGCGTCCGATTCGAGTTCCTGGCACAGCTCGGCCAGTCGAATCGCGCCCATATTGCTGGCGCTGCCCTTGAAACTGTGGGCAACTTCCGACAGGGCCTTGGCATCCGCCGCTTTTTGCAGCGCAACCAAGCGATTTTCGGAATCCGTGAGAAAGGTATCCAGCAGCTCTGGATAACCATCCTCCATGACTTCGCGCAGTACGCTCAGCGCCTCGCGATCAATATGTGTATCTGTCACTTGCTCACTCCTTGATCAAGAATTGCGCAGATTATGCCTGAACCTCCCAGAAAAACTCCACGCGGG
Source organism: Pseudomonas helmanticensis (assembly GCF_900182985.1). NCBI lineage: Bacteria > Pseudomonadati > Pseudomonadota > Gammaproteobacteria > Pseudomonadales > Pseudomonadaceae > Pseudomonas > Pseudomonas helmanticensis. The sequence continues at coordinate 2,546,915 of NZ_FXUY01000001.1, forward strand.
CACTACGACCTTCGTCCGACCAACTGGCATTGCGCCCCAATTGCCGGACCAGACTGACCCCGCGCCCCGACAGACGGACACCTTCCAGCGGCCGTTCCATCACCCGCGCCACATCGAAGCCCTTGCCGCTGTCCTCGACGCGAACCACCAGACAACCGCCCGCGCCTTGCGGCAGCACCTGCAAATGCACGCGCACGTAACCGTCCTGCAGAGCCTCCAGCCGCGTATTGCGCTGTTCATAGTAGCGAGCAAAACCTGCGGCATCGCGCTTGAGACTGGAATCCAGACCGAGCACGCCGTGTTCCAGTGCATTCGAATACAACTCGGCGAGCACGCTGTACAAGGCGCCACTCTGCGCTCGCAACCCATGTACTTCCTGCAACAATTGCAGCAGATAAGGCATCGGATTGAATCGCCTGAGCGTGGCACCCCGGAATTCGAAGCTTACCGACCAGTCCAGCGGACACGACTGGCCGCTGTCGGAATAAACCGGCGCCGAAGGACGAACCTGCGCCGGCGCCAGCAGACTGACCTCGACCATGCTGACATCGTCCCGCGCCTCACCGCGAAAATCGCGCAGCGCCTGTTCGATATCTTCGAAGAGGCGATCAGGCTCGCGATTGGCGGCAAACACCTGCTGTAAACGTTCAACGCCGAACAACTGCTCGCTGGCATCACTGGTGTCGATCACCCCGTCGGACAACAGGAACACCCGATCCCCGACTGCCATCGGATGCACCTCGGTGCAATCGTCGAACGCCTGCGGGCTGAGCACACCCAACGGCAGATGCCGGGCGGCCAATGGCACACGCTCGCCGCTGGCGATTCGATGCAGATAGCCATCGGGCATGCCGCCGTTCCACACTTCGACCGAACGCCGCTGAAAACTCAGGCACAGCAGCGTCGCACAGCAAAACATGTCGACCGGCAGGATACGTTTAAGCTTGGCATTCATCTCGCGCAGGGTTTCCGCCAGGCCATAACCCTTGGCGGTCATGCCATAGAACACCTCGGCCAGCGGCATCGCCCCGACCGCTGCCGGCAGGCCATGCCCGGTGAAATCACCGAGCAGCACGTGCATGTCACCCGCCGGCGTATAAGCCGCGAGCAACAGATCCCCGTTGAACAGCGCATAGGGCGATTGCAGATAACGAATGTTCGGCGCGCTGAGGCAGCCGGAATGCGCGACCTTGTCGAACACCGCTTTGGCGACGCGTTGCTCGTTGAGCAGATAATCGTGATGCCGGGCGATCAGGTCACGCTGCTGCAGAACTGTGGCCTGCAAGCGGCGCAAGCGATCCATCGCCTTGATTTTGGCGGCGAGAATCACCTGGTTGTAGGGTTTCGCCAGAAAGTCGTCACCGCCCGCTTCCAGGCAACGCGCCAGCGCTTCGCTTTCAGTCAGCGAGGTCAGGAAGATGATCGGCACCAGGGTTTCCCCGGCCAAGGCCTTGATCTGCCGCGCCGCCTCGAAGCCATCCATCACCGGCATCATCGCGTCCATCAGCACCAGGTTCGGTTGCTCACGGCGAAACACCTCCACCGCCTCGGCACCGTTGGCGGCCGTCAGCACTGCATGACCCTGACGACGGACGATAGTCGACAGCAGCAGACGGTCGGCGGCGCTGTCTTCGGCGATCAGGATGGTCAGCGGCTCTTGCGCCTGCATGGCCGTCAAGTGATGTCGAAGAGCTTGTCGAAGTTGGAGATGGCGAGGATCTTGCGCACGTCGGAGTTGGGGTTCACGACACGGATATCGGAATCGTCGCCACCGGCATGATCACGCAAGAGCAACAGCATCCCGAGGGCGGAGCTGTCCAGATAAGTGGTCTCTTTCAGATCCAGCTCATAGGAATTGGGCTCCGGCTCGATTCGCTCATAGGAATTGCGAAATTCCTGATGCTTGCCGAAGTCGAATCGACCCTTGACCGAGATCTTGAGCTTTTTTCCATCCGGGGAGACTTCTGCAACGACTGACATTGACTGGCTTCCTTGTCATTGACGAACGTGTACAAGGTTTAGCACTTGGACAGGGTTGGGGCAAGGTCAGGAAGCCAGATCAAGAGATCGCAGCCTTCGGCAGGCTGATCCCCTGTAGGAGCTGCGGCACGCTGCGATCTCTTGATCTGGCTCTAAAAAGGCTGAGAACGCGGCAACCGCTGCGACAACTCGTCCAGCAACTTCTGCTCGCGCTTGTCTTCGAAGCGTTGCGCCTCTTCGCGGTAGCGCTGCACCAGTTTGCGCAGGCCTTCGACTTTGGCAAATGCCTGTTGCCAGGCCTCACGCGCATTGTCCAGATTCTTCTGGTGCCAGTTCAGGCTCTGCCGTTGCTGATCGACGGCAGTGTCGAGCTGGGCGAGAAAGCCCTGAAACCCCAGCAACCACTGCCCGCTCACGCCAGTGGCGCCGCGCACGATCCACTGCTCGGAATAATCCAGACGAAAGGCATTGAGGTCGGCGAGTTTGCTTTCAGCGACCTTCACCTGGCCTTGAAAGTAACCCAAACGCTGCACGGCGGTTTTCTCGGCTTTTTCAGCCATGTCCACCACCGGCGCCAGACGCGCGGCTCGACTGACGGCGGCCATGCGCGGTTAGCCGCCCGCCGCAGGCGCGAACAGGGTTTCCAGATAAGCCTGGCTTTCGCCCATGTTGATTTTGTCGTTCAGCCCCTGCCGCTGGTACCTGACCAACTGCGGTTGCAGGGAAATCGCCATGTCGGTTTCACGGTCACCGCCGGCCACGTAGGCGCCAACGCTGATCAGGTCACGACTCTGCTGGTAGCGCGACCACAGCTGCTTGAAATACTGCGCGCGCTGCATGTGTTCCGGCGAAACCACCGCAGGCATCACCCGGCTTATCGACGCTTCGATGTCGATGGCCGGATAGTGCCCTTCCTCGGCCAGACGCCGCGACAGCACGATGTGGCCATCGAGTACGCCCCGCGCCGAGTCGGCAATCGGATCCTGCTGGTCATCGCCTTCCGACAGCACGGTGTAGAACGCGGTGATCGAACCACCACCCTTCTCCGCATTACCGGCGCGCTCGACCAGTTTCGGCAACTTGGCGAACACCGACGGCGGATAACCCTTGGTCGCCGGCGGCTCGCCGATGGCCAGAGCGATTTCCCGCTGGGCTTGGGCGAAACGGGTCAGCGAATCCATCAGCAACAGGACGTTTTTGCCCTTGTCGCGGAAATATTCGGCAATGCGCGTGCAATACATCGCCGCGCGCAGACGCATCAGCGGCGCATCGTCCGCTGGCGAAGCGACCACGACGGAGCGCTTGAGGCCTTCTTCACCGAGGCTGTGCTCGATGAACTCTTTAACTTCCCGACCGCGCTCACCGATCAGGCCGACGACGATGATGTCGGCTTCGGTGAAGCGGGTCATCATGCCCAACAGCACAGATTTACCGACACCGGTACCGGCGAACAGACCGAGACGCTGGCCGCGACCGACCGTCAACAAACCGTTGATGCAACGGATGCCGACGTCCAGCGGCACGCTGATCGGGTCACGGTTGAGCGGGTTGATCGTCGGGCCGTCCATCGGCACCCAGTCTTCGGCTTTCATGCCGCCCTTGCCGTCCAGTGCACGACCGGCGCCATCAAGCACGCGACCGAGCATGCTCATGCCCATCGGCAAACGTCCGGTGTCGGCGAGCGGCACCACGCGGGCGCCCGGGGCGATGCCGGCGACACTGCCGACCGGCATCAGAAAGACTTTGCTGCCAGAGAAACCCATGACTTCTGCTTCCACCTGGGACGGGTGATAGCTGTCGTCATTGATCACCAGGCAACGCGTGCCCATCGCGGCGCGCAGGCCTTCGGCTTCGAGGGTGAGGCCGACCATGCGCAGCAGACGACCTTCAAGAATCGGCGCGCCGGCAATTTCAACGGCCTCGGCATAACTGCTCAGGCGCTTGGCGAAACTGGTGCGTTCAAGGCGCATCGGGAGTGTCCGCGAGCGGCTCTTCAGGCGTGGCCGCCGGTTTTACGGCTTCGGGAATGTCCAGGCTCAGATCTGCTTCAGCCGGATGCAAGGCCTGTTCGTGCAACTGATCGAAGAGCTTCGCCATGACCTGAACCACGCGCGTTTCAATGCTCGCGTCGATGCGACTGTGCTCGGTTTCAACCCGACAGCCACCCGGCAGCAGCGATTCATCTTCGACGATGCGCCAGCTTTCCTCATGACGTTCGCGCAGCGCCTTGGCTTGCTCGAAGTCTTGCGGGTTGACGTACAGACGCACGTTGTCGACGCCCAGCGGCAACAGCTTGAGGGCGTCGCGCATGACGTGTTCGATCTGGCTCGAATCGATGGCCAGTTCGCGCTTGATCACCTGTTTGGCGATGTGTTGCACGAGGTCGACCAGCGACTTTTCGATTTGCGTGTCTTGCTCGGCGATGGGTTCGAACAGGTTCGCCATCAGTTGCTCGAGGCTGGCAATTTTTGCCGCCAGCGCCACTTCAGCTTCCTGCCGGACTTTCAGCGTGGCGCTGTGGAAGCCTTCCTTTTCGCCGATAGCAAAGCCTTCGTTGTAAGCCTCCTGACGGATGCTTTCGAGCTCTTCGAGGGTCAGTGGCTGGACTTCTTCCAGCGGCACTTCTTCCATTTCCGGCGGTTCGGGCTCAGGCTCGGGTTCCGGCTTCGGCGGATCGAAGCTGGGCATGGCCCAGGATTCGAATCCGCGAACATCGCGGGCACGGATCAGATCCGTCACATCGTCGTCGTGCTTGTCCATGGGCTTAGATCATTTCCTCGCCACCCTTGCCGCCGAGTACGATCTCGCCGGCTTCGGCCATACGACGGGCAATGGTGAGGATTTCTTTCTGCGCGGTTTCGACGTCGCTGACGCGCACCGGGCCTTTGGCCTCGAGGTCGTCGCGCAACAGTTCGGCCGCACGTTTGGACATGTTCTTGAAGATCTTCTCTTTGACGCCTTCGTCCGAACCCTTGAGGGCCAGCACCAGCACGTCGGAGGAGACTTCGCGCAGCAACGCCTGAATACCACGGTCGTCGACATCGGCGAGGTTGTTGAACACGAACATGAGGTCTTCGATCTGACCGGACAGGTCTTCGTCGACTTCGCGGATCGAGTCCATGAGCTGGCCTTCGATCGAGCTGTCGAGGAAGTTCATGATGTCTGCCGCACGCTTGATACCACCCAGGGTGGTGCGCGAGGCATTCGAATTGCCGGAGAACTGCTTCTCGAGAATCTGGTTGAGCTCTTTCAGTGCCGCTGGCTGCACGGTGTTCAACGACGAGACGCGCAGGATGATGTCCAGACGCACCTTGTGATCGAAGTTGCCGAGCACTTCACCGGCCTGATCCGGATCGAGATACGCCACCACAATCGCCTGGATCTGCGGGTGTTCGTAGCGGATCACGTCGGCAACCGCGCGCGGCTCCATCCATTTCAGGCTGTCGAGGCCACTGGTGTTGCCACCGAGCAGGATGCGGTCGATCAGGCCGTTGGCCTTGTCTTCACCCAATGCCTGGGTGAGCATTTTGCGCACGTAGTCGTCGGAACCGACGCCAAGGCTGGTCTGGTCGCCGACGATGTCGACGAACTCGCTCATGACCTGCTCGACCTGTTCGCGATGGACGTTACCCATCTGCGCCATGGCTACGCCAACGCGCTGAACCTCTTTCGGGCCCATGTGGCGCAGCACTTGCGCGGCATCGGTCGAACCCAGGGACAGCAGCAGAATCGCGGCTTTGTCGACCTTGTTCAGTTTGACGGTTGCGGCTCGGTTATCACTCATCTGCGTTAATCCACTCTTTCACGACCTGAGCCACGCGACCCGGATCCTCGGCCACCAGACTCTTGATTGCATTCAGTTGCGCGTCATAACCCTCGCTTGGGCTTGGCAACAGAATGCTCTGCGGACCACCGAGGCTCACGCGGTCGTTGGAAAGTTCGCCGTCCAGGCCGCCCATCCCGCCGAGTTCCACGTCGCTGCCAAGACCGGCCAGCTCCTTGCCTTTGCCGCCACCGGTAATGTTGTTGAGCACCGGGCGCAGCACACCAAACACCAGCACCAGGATGAACAGCACACCCAGCACTTGTTTGACGATGTCCCAGAACCATGGCTGGGAGTAGAACGGAATATCGGCAATCACTTCACCGCGCTCGGCGGAGAACGGCATGTTGATCACGCTGACGCTGTCGCCACGGCTGGCGTCGAAACCGACGGCGTCCTGCACCAGACGGGTGAAGCGCGCCAATTCGTCGGCGCTCCATGGCGCACGGGTGGTTTCCCCGTTGGCGGCATTGACCTTGACCTGGTCGTCGACAACCACCGACACCGACAGACGATTCAGGCGACCCTGCTGCTGTTTGGTGTGGCTGATGGAACGGTCGAGCTCGAAGTTCTTGGTCGATTGTTGACGCTTGTCTGCCGGGTACGGCGCGAGCATTGGCTGGCCGGTGGCCGGGTCCATGATCTGCTGACCGTTGGCATCAACCAATGGCTGACCTGGCTGCACCATGCTGGCCGGCGCAGCTGCGCCGCCGGTGGTTTGCGGCGCCGAGGCCGGCGCTGGTGGCTGATTGCTCAGGGCACCCGGCACACCTTGCGGGCCATTGCTGGCGGTGCGTTGTTCGTTGACCGACTGCTCGCTGCGCAACGCCGGTTGATCCGGGTTGAACTGCTCGGCAGTCGATTCGACGGCATTGAAATCGATATCGGCCGAGACCTCTGCCTTGTAGCGATCGTTGCCCAATACCGGTTGCAGGATGTTGTGCACGCGCTGGGTGAGCATGCTTTCCATGCGACGGCTGTAATCGAACTGCTTGCCAGCCATGGTCATTTCGGAGTTTTCCGCCTGATCAGAGAGCAGTGTGCCCTTCTGGTCGACGACGGTGATGTGCGATTTGCTCAGCTCGGGAACGGAAGTCGCCACCAGATTGATGATCGCAATCACCTGACCCGGCTCCAGCGAACGACCGCTGTACAGTTCGACCAGCACCGACGCACTTGGCTTGCGCTCATCACGAACGAACACCGAGCTCTTCGGAATGGCCAGGTGCACGCGCGCACCCTTGACATTGTTCAGGCTGGAAATGGTCCGCGCCAGTTCACCTTCGAGGCCGCGACGATAGCGGGTCGCTTCCATGAACTGACTGGTGCCCAGCCCCTGGTCCTTGTCGAGGATTTCGAAACCGATGTTGCCGTCGCTGGGAGTGACACCAGCGGCAGCGAGTTTCATCCGCGCACGGGACAGGTCATCGGCTTTGACCAGCAAGGCGCCGGAATTCGGTTCTACGGTGTAAGGGATGTCGGCGGCGGCCAGGGTGTCCATGACCTGTTTGGCGTCCATGCCGGCAAGGCTGCCGTACAACGGACGGTAATCCGGCTGCTGCGACCACAGCACCACGGCAAAGCCAATCGCCACGCTCGCAGCCAGGCCGACCAACAGGCCCACCTGACGCAGCACGGTCATCTCGGAGAGGTTTTCCAGGAAGGACAGGCCGAAGAGCGGCGGTTTGCCGTCTATCGGGGTGGCCTTGGCCGGAACGTTATCGGCGACTGCTTCTGCCATGACTCAATCTCGTCCTTAAACCGGCATCTGCATGATGTCTTGATAAGCCTGAACCAGTTTGTTGCGCACCTGGGTCAGAGCCTGGAACGACACGCTGGCTTTTTGCGAAGCGATCATCACGTCCGTCAGATCGACGCCGCTTTTGCCGACTTCAAAGGCGTTGGCCAATTGAGTCGACGCTGTCTGGGTATCGCTGACTTTGTTGATCGCCTGACCGAGCATGTCGGAAAAGCTGCTGCCCGCCAGTTCAGGGACAGCGGTCGTCGATTTCGGCGCAGACATGGCATCCAGCTTCATGGCCTTCATGTCTGTCATCAACCGATTAAATTCAATACCTTGGCTCATGGTCTACTCTCTTGGGCGGCCCGCAATTTTTTGACACTCACTCGGCGGGTACACAGGTGTTAGCAACAAGGGTGCCAGCTCGGCGGACTTTTTCCACAAAAGCCAATCGGGGCACCGCGCGAACAGCGAAGCCACCGCAAAATCACTGTGGGAGAGGGCTTGCTCCCGAAGGCGGCGTGTCAGCTGCATAAATATCGACTGACACTCCCTCTTCGGGAGCAAGCCCCCTCCCACAATGGGTTTTGCGTGAGTTCAAGTGGCGAACAGATAGCCTTCGACATCCATCCCGGCATCGCGCATTTGCGCCAGTTTGTAGCGCAGGGTGCGTGGGCTGATGCCGAGTTTTTCCGCCGCTTCTTTGCGGCGGCCGCGCTCGGTGCGCAAGGTGTCGATGATCATCTGAAACTCCCGGCGCCGCAGGTCATCGCCCAGCGCACCGGCAGAATCGGCGTCGATTTCGACTTCACGGATCGCTGGCGGTACAGCTGTCGCCACCGGCAAAGGAGCGAACGTCACCGGACCGGCCAGACAGAAATCCTGCGGCTGGATCAGTCCGCCCTGCTGCAGGATCAACGCGCGCTGAATCGCGTTATCCAGCTCACGGACATTGCCTGGCCACGGGTAGGCGATCAGACACGCCTGCGCTTGAGGCGAAAGTTTCGCCGCCGCATGCTTCATTTTATTGACGTGTTTGTTCAGCAACCGCTCGGCCAGCGGCAGGATATCGGCAGTGCGCTCGCGAAGTGGACGCCAGGCCAAGGGGAAAACCGACAAACGGTAAAAAAGATCTTCACGGAAGCGCCCCGCCGCCACTTCGCCAGCCAGATCGCGGTTGGTGGTGGCGACCACACGGATGTCGAGAGTGATCGGCTTGCGCGCACCGACGCGCTCGACTTCGCGCTCCTGCAACACGCGCAGCAGCTTGGCTTGCAGGCCAAGGGGCATTTCGGAAATTTCATCGAGCAGAATGGTGCCACCGTCGGCCTGTTCGAACTTGCCGGCCTGGGCGGCGATGGCGCCGGTGAACGAACCTTTCTCGTGACCGAACAACGTCGCTTCGAGCATGTTGTCGGGAATCGCCGCGCAGTTGATCGCGATGAACGGTTGATTGGCGCGATGGGATTGCTGATGGATGTAGCGCGCCAGCACTTCCTTACCGGTGCCGGACTCACCCGAGATCAATACCGTGGAATCGCTGCGCGCCACGCGTGCCGCGAGATCGAGCAACTGTGCGCTGGCCGGTTCGACCGCGATCGGCCCTTCGGCTTCGCTGGCACTGATGCTGCCCAGCGCATGTCGCGCGACCAGATCCAGCAGCGCCTTGGGTTCGAACGGCTTCACCAGGTAATCCGCCGCGCCATGGCGCATCGCGTCGACCGCGCGCTCGACGGCACCGTGAGCGGTCATCAGCAACACCGGCAACTGCGGCTGACGGGCACGCAGCAGGGCGAGCAATTGATGGCCATCCATGCCGGGCATGTTGACGTCACTGACCACCAGGCTGAACGCTTCGCCCGCGACCGCCGTCAACGCTTCTTCTGCGCTGCCAACCGCCTGATAATCATGGCCGGCCAGCAACAGCGTATCGGCCAGCGCCTCACGCAACGAACGGTCATCCTCGACCAGCAAAACCTTGATGCCCATGGCGTTCACTCAGCTCCCTGTACAACGGAAAACAGCGGCAGGCTGACCTGCGCGCACGTGCCGCGCCCGACCCTCGAACGCAGCTGCAATTCTCCCTGATGTGCCCGGGCCACAGCCTTGACCACGGTCAGGCCGAGACCAGTACCGGTGACTTTGGTGGTGAAAAATGGCTCGCCGAGACGCGTCAGTACAGCCGGCTCGATCCCACTACCGTTGTCACTGACACTGATACGCAAGATGTTGTCGCGGGTGTAGCAATGCACTTTCAGGCGCACATCAGCGGCGCTGGCCTGAATCGCGTTTTCGAGCAGATTCAACAGCGCCCCGACCAAGGTGTCGCGGTTGCACAGCAGCTCGCCGGCATGACTGTCGCACTGCCAGCGGATTGGCAGATCCTGCACATGGGTCAGCGCGGCGGCTTGCAGCGCCTGCATCAGCGCATTCGGCGTCAAACGATCGGTCAGCGGCAATTCTCCGCGAGCGAACACCAGCATGTCGCGCACCTGATGCTCCAGCTCGTGCAGACGCTCTTTCAGGCGCCCGGCGAAACGCTGCTGGGTGGCGACCGGCAGCTCCTGCTCAGTCAAATGACTGGCGTACAACAGCGCGGCGGACAACGGCGTGCGGATCTGATGGGCCAGCGAGGCGACCATCCGCCCCAATGACGACAGACGCTCGTGGCGCGCCAGTTGATCTTGCAAATGACGGGTTTCTGTCAGGTCGTTGAGCAGCACCAACTGCCCCGGCTCGGCATCCAGCGAGCGCGTGGCAATCGACAGGCGTCGACCGTTTTTCAGGGAAATTTCGTGACCGTCGTCTTCGCGCGGGGCAAAGCAGCGCGCAATCACCTGACGCCACAACTGGCCTTCGAGCGGTAAGCCGAGCAGCTCGATGGCGGCCGGATTGGCTTCGCGCACCATGCCATGACCGTCGATGACGATGACGCCACCGGGCAACAGATCGAGGAGATTTTGCAGACGGTTGGCCAGGCGCTCTTTTTCCGCCAGCTCCTGCATGCGCTGGGCGCTGACCACCGCCAACTCGCCTTTGAGTTCGGTCACCCGCGCTTCAAGCATGCTGTAGGAATCAGTCAACTGGCTGGACATTTGATTGAACAGCTCGAAAGCCTGCTCAAGACCCTGTCGGCTTGCCTGTTCTACGGAGGACGGCTGCCCCTCGGGACTGGAGGCAGAAGACATCTGGGCGACTTGGGGCATTGTGCTTTCTCGCTTGGCTGACCGTCAGTGAAACGGAACGTTGCGAGGGCTGTAGCAATACCCGTGCCTAAAAAAAACCGCTTATAAATGAAGAGGTTGAAAAACAGGCGTCAATCATCCGCCTGTTCATCACCATCACGTCGACTCATGCCGTATTTGCGCATCTTCTCGACCAGGGTGGTTCGACGAATACGCAAGCGCTCGGCGGCACGTGCCACGATGCCATTGGCGTCGTCCAGTGCCTGTTGAATCAGGCCCTGCTCCAGACCACCGAGGTAGTCTTTAAGGTCGAGGCCTTCCGGCGGCAGCATGGCATTGGCGGTGAAGTCCGGCGTATGCCCGTTGATGGCCACACGCTCTTCCAGATCGCTGCGCAGGCTGTCGACCATTTGCTCGTCTTCGTCGTCGACGTAGCGGAATTTCTTCGGCAACTCGACCACGCCGATCACCCCGTACGGGTGCATGATCGCCATGCGCTCGACCAGATTGGCCAGCTCGCGGACGTTGCCCGGCCAGCCGTGACGGCACAGCGACATGATCGCCGCCGAGTTGAAACGGATCGAACCACGCTTCTCGTGCTCCATGCGCGAGATCAGCTCGTTCATCAGCAACGGAATGTCTTCGACGCGCTCACGCAGCGGCGCCATCTCGATCGGGAACACGTTCAAGCGATAGTAGAGGTCTTCGCGGAAGGTGCCGATCTCGATCATGCTTTCGAGATTCTTGTGGGTCGCGGCGATGATGCGCACATCGACGCTCTGGGTCTTGTTGCTGCCTACGCGCTCGAAGGTGCGCTCCTGCAAGACGCGCAGCAGCTTGACCTGCATCGGCAGCGGCATGTCGCCGATTTCGTCGAGGAACAGCGTACCGCCGTTGGCCAATTCGAATCGCCCGGCACGGCTGGTGATCGCGCCGGTGAAAGCGCCCTTCTCGTGGCCGAACAATTCGCTTTCGAGCAGCTCTGCCGGGATCGCCCCGCAGTTGACTGGCACGAACGGCGCGTCGCGGCGCTTGGAATGGTAATGCAGGTTACGTGCAACCACTTCCTTGCCAGTGCCGGACTCGCCGAGGATCAGCACGCTGGCATCGGTGTCGGCGACTTGCTGCATCATCTGGCGCACGTGCTGGATCGCCCGGCTGGTGCCGACGAGGCTGCGGAACAGATTGGGCTCACGATGACGGCCGCGCTCGCGGGCCTGGTCATACATCTCGCGATAGACCTGGGCACGGTGCAGGGAGTCGAGCAATTTGCTGTAGCTGGGCGGCATTTCGAGGGTCGAAAGCACCCGGCGGCGTTGGTCGTCAGGCAGATCGACGGAAGAATTATCGCCCATCAGCAAAACCGGAAGGAACTCATCCCAGGTTGAGAGTGTCTTTAACAAGCCCAAAAGCGCGCCAGGAGCATTAACGGTCCCGATCAGTACGCAAATGACTTCACGACTAGACGACAAAGAGCCGACTGCCTGCTGCCAGTCATGGCTGCCGCAGGGTAAATTTTCTTCGCCAAGAAAATTTAGAATCACCGCCAGGTCGCGGCGGCGGACGCTATCGTCATCGATCAGCAGAATTTTGGTTTCACGCCACATGCAATAGCAACTTCCCTAGTCAACTCAATGCCCGAAAAATGGGGCAAGCGAGACGCTTGCAGGACACCATGTGCCTGTAGACGCCTGAAATCTGAAAACAGCCACTAGTTAAGTCAAAAAACCGTGCACAGTCAAATTTATGGCGCACATGTCTGGATTAACTGGGGGTTAATTAACCAAACAGATGGTAAACCTTTGCCGCCTTTTGCGCTTGGGTGATCTGCGACATCTCGTTGGCTATCGCCTGCCGCTCACCCATGGCCACCTCAAGAAGCTCCTTGTAGACATGGAGCAACTCCTCAAGATTGTTGCGCAACGCGTCCTCATCCAGCGCAGCTTCAGCCATGACGTCTTCCATGCAGGAACGGCAAGCCAGATCCAGCTCGCCAATAGCTTCCCAATTGCGCTCGGCCAAGGCTGTTACCAAGGCTTCGCGGGTATCGGCAATTCGCTGCAATACAAGACTCATGGTGCTCTCCTTAAAACTGGGGGCCTGGCGGAGCAATACCGTCCCAGCCTTCCTTCACGGTGCGCAGCAGCCCGGCGACCTCATCGAGAATCTTCGGATCACTGTCGATGTTGGCCTGCGCCAGGCGCTTCATCATGTAGATGTAGAGCTGGTTGAGATCAGCCACCGACTCGGCGCTGTTCTCCAGATCGAGGCCTTCACACAAGCCACCGATAATGCCAACGGCCTTGTTGATCGCCGTCCCTTTGCCGGGAATATCCTTGCGCTCGATGGCGCCTTTGGCCTGAGCGATACGCTCCAGGCCGCCTTCCATCAACATTTGCACCAGACGGTGCGGGCTCGCTTCGGATGTCTGAGCGTGTGCGCCGACTTTCTGATATTGCCGAAGGGCTAACATTGGGTTCATGTTCTACCTCATTGCCACAATGACTCGTATAACCAGTGTATCGCCAGCGAGCCACAAAACTTTAGATGAAAAGACAAAAACCCGGCGCACGCCGATAAAGCGTAGCCGGGTTTTTGTCGTCAGATCATGACTAGCTGGCGGACTTCTGCGCGTCCAGCGAAGCGAAGAACGAGGTGATGTTACTCGCCGTCGCTTTCATCTGCCCGACCAACAGGTCCATGGCATTGTATTTGGCGGTCAATGTCGCCGTCAGGCTCGCCACGTGTATGTCGAGTGCGGTCTGCTGACTTTTCAGGCTCGCAGCCGAACTGGTCAGATTGCTGCTGCGCTGATCCAGCAGCCCCGTGCCCGGCTTGACATAGGGATCGACAGCGCTCTTCATGCGCGCCAGCAAACCGTTAGTGGACGTGGTGCCGGAGAACAACTGCTGAACCTGACCCGCCATCCCGGGTGTGCTCATACGATCATTGAACACCTTGGTGTCCAGCGTCAGCTCACCGGTTTCCTTGTCAGTCAGGACGCCCATCTGCGCCAGTACGGCCAGGCTACCGCTACCGGAGCTGCTCATGGTCAGTTGCGAACGAATATCCGACATCAGCGAGCGTGGTAGCGAGTCACCGGTAAACGCAGCAGAAACGGTCAGATTGCCATCCTCATCCGCTGTCGCATTGGACAGGGTGTCGATGGTTCTCTTCAGGGTGTTGTAGGAATCCATAAAAGACTGAAGCGACGTCTGGATACCCGTCGTGTTGGTGGCGACGGTGACAGTCGCGGCGGTCTGGGCTCCAGAGGCGTCTTTAGGGCTCACCGAAGTGAGGTTCAGCGTCATCCCGCTGATTGCACCCGACACCGTATTGCTTTTGCTGGTGACGAGCAGTCCGTCAATGGTGATCTTGGCATCCTGAGCCAAATCACCCACAGCGCCCGAGGCACCCGGGGCAGGAGTCCCACCCATTTGCTGGGTACCGTCGATTTCCAGGCCGGCAATACCGCTGACCTGCATGTCCATGCCGGCACCGGTCTTGCTCGAACTCAGCACCAGACGCGAGGCGCCAGTGGCGTCGGTCACGATGTTGGCAGAAATACCGTTGCTGGCCTGCGCGGTGTTGATCGCATCCCGAGTGCTCTGCAAGGTGGCATTGGCCGGAATCGCGACATTGTAATCAATGCCATTCTGACTGATTTTCAGAGTACCACTCGGAATGGCACTGGTTGCGCCGCCAGCGAATGCGGCACTGGCCACTTTCGAGCCGGTTGCCAGATTCTTCACGACAACGCTATAGCTGCCAGGCACAGCCGTGCTGTTGGAGGTAGCGCCGAGGACCGTCGGAGTGTCAGACGTCGCGGTATAACCGGCAAATGCAGGGCTCGTCGCCTGCCCAAGATCGGTCATCGATTTCTGGAATGCCGCGAGCGCGCTTTTCAGCGAGCCAACACCGGAAATCTTCAATGAGTTGGTTTTTGTCTGAGTATCGATCTGCGTCTGCTTGGCCGACTTGTCGGCATTGACCAGCGCAGTCACGATCGAACCGATGTCCAGACCGGAACCCAGTCCCGAACCCGGCAAAATTGGACTTGCCATGTGCATCTCCCTTCAGATTGTTGCCATTCTTTTGACCGTTACCCGCGTCCTGAGAACGTACAAACACTATTCATGCCAGCTATCAGACTTTGGCGTCGAACAACACGTGGCTCGCATTGGCGAGGCTGTCTGCCAGCTTGAGGGCTTCTGCGGAGGGAATCTGTCGAACGACTTCACCCGTCTCGCTTGCTATCACTTTGACGATAACCTTTCCGGAATGCTCATCAATGGAGAATTCCAGATTGCGCTTGATCGACTGTACGAACTTTTCGATCTCCTGCACTGCCAATTTCAACTTGGCATCGTCCGTATCCTGGCTCTTAGCAGCGACCGGAGCATCAGCCTTGGCAACTTTAGGCGCCTCTGACGGCTTGTCAGCAACTGGCGTTACTGGCTTGGGAGCCGGATAAGAGACGTTAAGCTTTACGCTCATGTCCATACCGATCACCTCCATAAACTAAAAAAGCGAGAGAGCGCGACAAGCGCACTCCCCCGCCTAAACTCATTCCGAAATTACTGAAGCAGCTTCAGTACAGCGGAAGGCAGTTGGTTGGCTTGAGCCAGTACGGAGGTCGAAGCCTGCTGCAGAGTTTGCTGCTTGGTCAGGTTAGCAGTTTCTGCGGCGAAGTCGGTGTCTTGTACACGACCCTGTGCAGCAGTGGTGTTCTCAACGATGTTTTGCAGGTTGGAGATGGTGCTGGTCAGACGGTTTTGCGAAGCACCCAGGCTGGCGCGCTGTGCACCGATTGCAGCGATAGCGGCATCGATTGCAGTGATAGCGTTGTCGATGTTCTGCGAAGCAGAACCCGCACCAGTACCCGAAGCACCAGTCAGAACTACAGTACCGCTACCAACCGACAGGCTGACGGCGTCGAACTTGGAGCTCAGTACCAGGTCGATGTGGTTAGCCGAACCGGTGTTTGCGCCAACTTGCAGAGTTACAGTACCAGCGGTACCGTCCAGCAGGTTTTTGCCGTTCAGGTTGGTCGAAGCCGAGATACGAGTGATCTCGTCGGACATCTGAGCGAATTCGGAGTTGGTAGCGGTCTGGTCAGCAGTGCCGTTGGTACCGTTACGTGCTTTAACAGCCAGTTCACGCATACGCTGCAGGATGTCGGTAGTAGCTTGCAGGCCACCTTCAGCTGCCTGAGCAACGGAGATACCGTCGTTGGCGTTCTGGATAGCCTGGTTGCCACCACGGATCTGCGAAGCCATACGGTTGGAGATCTGCAGGCCAGCGGCGTCGTCTTTAGCGCTGTTGATTTTCAGGCCGGAAGACAGGCGCTGCATCGAAGTCGACAGAGCGTCGGAAGCGCGGTTCAGGTTTTTCTGAACGTTCAACGACGTAGTGTTGGTGTTTACTGTTAAAGCCATGACGAATTCCTCGTTGGTTGGGTACTGCGGCTTCCGGCCCTGGCAACCGCCGGGTATGGCCTAGAGAACCTTCGTAATAGTTATCGTCGGATTGGCAGGTTGCTTGAGGGCTTTTTAAAAAAAAATTGCCATCACCCTGCCACCCCCGAGAAAACAAGGGCTTAGCCCACCCTCAACCGCGAAAAAATGACGTCATAAAACCGACCTCGGCGCAAAGCCACAGGCCAGTGCTGTTGCGTTTTTTACAATCGTGCATTTTGCAGCAGCTCGATCAATTCGAATTCCATGTAGTCGGCGAGACCGAGCCAGTCCTGACGCTCCTGACACGCGAGCATTTGTGTCAGCACGGCCGCCCAGGATTGCTGAACATCTGCCGATGCCGACAACAATGACTGTTGCGCCCCCTCAAACACATCGACCATCTCCAGCGCAGCCTCGACATCACGCCCCAGCCGAAACAACCCGGCGCATTCGCGGCATTCGTCCAGGCACTTATCAATCGCGGTCATTGCACGAACTCCTGATTGAAACGCGTCCCGACGATCAGCGCTCCCGCCCGACTGCTGTTAAAGAAATCGACCTGTGGCTGACTGGCGATGTAACGCTCGAGCACACATAGATAGCCTCGGAAGTTGAGCTGCGTGGCGACCCTCTGGCCATTGCCGTCCAATACCCAGTGCCGGGCCTGGCTCACGCCGGGGCCCAACTCGCCATCGTCCCAGCCAGCGTGAGTCTTGTTCATCGGAAAAGCAAAATCGGCGCCGAACAGCGTAATGCGCGCCGCACCCATTTTTACCGCCAGATCAGTGGCCGGATGAATCACGCTGCCGCCAACGTGCAATCGCGCTCGCGAACACTGTTCACGCAATGCGGCGTAGACCGGGCTGGCCGAGTAGCCGCCGTAGCGCTTACCTTTCCAGGCCTGCAACACCGCAGGATCGCTCATCGGCAAATACACCAGCGTTATGCCGTCAGACTCTTCGCACGGCAGATGACGGAAGCTGATGCGCTGATCGATGCTCACCACGATGTCAGGCACGATCCCGTGTTCGCGCAGCGGCCGGTAAGCAGTATCGACACAAATGAACAGCGGGCGCTCAGTTTGAGCACGTACTGCCGCCAGTCGCGCAAATTGACTCTCCAGTGTCGGACCGGTGCCAATCACATAGATTTCCCGCCCGGCGCAGGTGCCGAACAACTGCGCCACATCATCATCGGCTAACAGTACCGGCAAGCAGTCCTGCAAACGCTGCTTGATGAACGGCAACTGCGGATCGAATTCACGGTTGTTGAAACTCAGGTGCACTTCGCTGACCAGCCGATCACGGATCTTCGCGTTGAAGTCATCGGCCAGCAGCATTTCGGCAGGCAGGGCAAAAAACGGCGTGCAGATGTCCGCCAGATCACTGGCGTAGAGCAACTCAACTCGCGAGTCTTGCAGCCATTGGCGCTGATCGATCAGTTGCAGCACCAGCGCGAACAACGCGCCATTGAGGATGTGCACATACAAACGCTCAAGCCCGGCGCGCTCGAGCAACACCGCTGGCAGGTCGCCGAGCCCGGTGCCGTAAACGTGCAAGCGCGGCTTGTCCTGCGGCAGGCTGGCAGCCTGGATGCGCGCTTCGTGGTCGCGATCATGGCGACTGGTGAGCTGAATCCCGGCCACGCTCAGCGTCGAGCCCAACCCTTGCGTCAGCTCTGCCTGCACCGATGCACTGTCCTCGGCCATCAGACGTTCGAACAGCGCCGGCCAGCGCTGCTGGATGACTTCGACGTTGGCTTGGAAAAATTCGCTCATGCCGCCTCGCGCTCCATTCAGGCAAAAAAAATAGCGCTCAAGGTTAACCTTGAACGCTATTTTTGTATCAGGCGTTTTTGATCCGACTCAAGGACGGAAGATGATCGCCGAACCCCACGACAGACCGACACCGAAACCACTGATCGCGATGCGCTGCCAGTCGGAATCGAGTACGTGCTTCTCAAGCAGCAACGGAATGCTCGACGACACGGTGTTGCCGGTCTCGACCATGTCCTTGAGAAACTTCTCCGGCTTGTCTTCAAAGCGTCGCGCCACGGCATCGACAATCGCCGCACTGCCCTGGTGGATGCAGAAAGCGTCGATGTCATCAGCCTTGAGGTTCGAGTCGTCGAGCAACTCGTGCAGGTGCGCCGGGACTTTGAGCAATGCGAAGTTGAACACCTGACGACCGTTCATGAAGAACACGCCATCGGTGACTTTCAAGTGCGGTGCGCCGGAACCGTCAGTACCGAACTTGGCCTTGCCCAGCGCCCAGGTCGGATCTTCGCCCATCCAGGTGGCGGTGGCGGCGTCGCCGAACAGCATGGTGGTATTGCGGTCTTCCGGATCAACGATCTTCGAGTAAGGGTCGGCGGTAATCAGCAGGCCGTTTTTCAGACCGGCAGCTTCCATGAAGCCCTTGATTGCGTAGATGCCGTAGACGTAACCGGAGCAACCCAGCGAGATATCGAACGCGGCGACATTGGTCGGCAAGCCGAGTTTGTCCTGGACGATGGCTGCGGTGTGCGGCAAGCCTTCTTCGTCACCGTTCTGGGTGACGACGATCAGCGCGTCGATCGATTCACGTTTCAGTTGAGGATTGCTGGCAAACAGCGCATTGGCCGCTTCAACGCACAGATCCGATGTTTCCTGATCAGCGTCTTTGCGCGGCAGGAACGCCGAGCCGATCTTGCCAAGGATGAACTCTTCATCCTTCTCGAATTTTGCACCTTGTGCGTAATTGTCCACGCCGGCTACAGGAACGTAGCTCGCAATGCTTTTTATGCCAATCATTACGGCTTCCCAAAAAAAAACAGCCCAAGACCACCGCTCGCAAGGATTTCGAGGGGCGCCGACAAACAGAAAACGGCCGCCACAACGGGCAGCCACGGGAAGCGCAAAGGGCTATCACTGGAACCGAAAACGGGCCAGGCGCCATCTCCCCGATCAATACAATACAGTGAAGATGCGCGTTATGACTCGCAGGTCACGCTATTTTGCCGAATCGGTTGCAGATCGACTTATTCGACCAGCGACCAGTCCAGCGGCGTGCCGCGCTTGATCGGTGCACGAGCGCGACGACCGAGGATGGCATCGGTGTGCTTGGGCGGCAGACCGAGACCCGGACGGATGGCGCGCAGATTGTCCCCGGTAAAGGGGTCACCAGCGGCCATGTCAGCGGTGACGTACAGCGAACGGCGATAGACCAGCGACTTGCGTTCAGCCTCGGTCACGCCGTAATGCACCTGTCCCATGGCCTGCCAGGCGCGTTCGGTTTCCAGTACCAGACTGGCCATTTCCGCCGGTTCCAGCGAGAAGCTGGCGTCCACGCCACCGGCCGTGCGGTCGAGGGTGAAGTGTTTTTCCACCACCGTCGCCCCCAGCGCCACAGCGGCGACGGACACGCCAACGCCCATTGAGTGATCGGACAAACCGACTTCGCAGCCAAACAATTCGCGCAGATGCGGGATCGTGCGCACATTGCTGTTCAGCGGAGTCGCGGGATAGGTGCTGGTGCACTTGAGCAACACCAGATCCTTGCAGCCGGCCTCGCGGGCAGCGCGCACAGCCTCATCAAGCTCGGCGATGCTGGCCATGCCGGTGGAGATTATCAGCGGTTTGCCGGTAGCGGCGACGCGGCGAATCAGCGGCAGATCGGTATTCTCGAAACTGGCGATCTTGTAGGCCGGCACATCAAGGCTTTCGAGAAAGTCCACGGCGCTGTCATCGAACGGCGTGGAAAACGCCAGCATCCCCAGTTCTTTGGCCCGGGCAAAAATCGGCGCGTGCCATTCCCACGGCGTATGAGCTTGCTCATACAAGTCGTAGAGCGAGGTACCCGCCCACAGGCTGCCGGGATCCTTGATAAAGAATTCACCTTCCGACAAATCCAGGGTCATGGTCTCGGCGGTGTAGGTTTGCAGCTTCAAGGCGTGCGCACCGGCCTTCGCCGCAGCTTCGACGATTTGCAGGGCCACATCGAGCGACTGGTTATGATTGCCGCTCATCTCGGCAATGATGAATGGCGGCGCATCGGCACCGATCAAACGGTCGCCAATCTTGAAACTGCTCATGTGCGATGTTCCTTCAAAACCCGGGTGAACGCGCAGGCACTTTGAATGTACCCGGCGTCACGAAATACATTCAATGAGGCACGATTGGCCGGCAACACCTGAGCACTGATGGCAGTCAGTTGCGGCCAATGCGCGGCGACAAACTCTTCACCCCGCGCCAGCAGTGCCCTGCCCCAGCCCAGGCCGAAACGCCCTTCCAGCAGATATAACGAGACTTCGGCTTCAAAGCCGCGCAAGTCGTAACGCAAGACACCGACCGCGCCGTCGTCGGCCGCGGCAATCAGCAGCAGACGCTGGGGATTGCGCAGGCTCGCGGTCAGCCAGTTGAGATGTTGCGACCACTCGATCACCGCGCTTTGCTGCGACCAGCGTCGCACCGCCTCAGCGTTGCGTCCGTCGAACAGCAATTGTGCATCGTCCAGCGTCGCCACCCGCAGTTTGAGCACTGCCCCGGCCATTGCCGCCGCGACCCGCAGCGCACCGCGTCCATCAACCAGTTGCCGCGAGCGCTCAGCCAGACTTTGCCGCAGATAGACGTTGTCGACGACAAAACCGATGGCGTCACGCAATTGCTCAACGCTGACCTGCTCACGGGCGCCCATGAACACATGAGCACCGGCTGCCGCCATGACCTCACCGTTGTTCTGCTGATTATTCGACACCGCGATGCAAATCGTCGGCAGGCCCATCGCCGCACGCTCCCAACTGGTGCCGCCACCGGCGCCGATAAACAGATCAGCCTCGATCATGCGCTGATAAAAATCGCTGACAAAACTGTGCAGCCGCCAGTTCGGCCGTGTCTCGGCCAGCGCCTGCATCTGTGCCCACACCGGGTTATCGGCACCGGCAACGAAATCCACTTGCAGCGCGCAGAAGTCTGCCAGCGCCAGCATTGCGTGATGCGTCTGCATCGCCGCATCGAAGCCGCCGAAATTCACCAGCACTCGCCGGGCTCTGGGCTTGATCTCGATGGCCGGGCAGGTGAACTCTTCACGCAACATCGCATAGCGCGGCCCGAGCAGCGTGCGGCAACCGTCGGGCAGCAGCGGCGCGTAGTTCTCACTGAGTCCGGACAAATTCTGATTGAGCAAAAGATCGACGCTGTAGCGCCGCGTCGCCAGATCATCGACAGCGGCGATACGTGGCGCCCAGCGCCGCGCGGCGGTCTGCCAGTGATGGTCGAGTCCGTAATGGTCGGCGATGATCCAGTCGAAATCAGCATGGCCATCCAGTTGCAAGGCCAGCGCGTCGATATCCGCCTGCCACGGCAGTATCGATTCGATGCCTTGCTGCGGGTCTTCATCAGGGTAGAAGTCAGGCAGAGAAAAGGTCTCGAAACCCTCAGCGCTCAGCGCATCAAGCCGATGCCCCGGCAAACGGCGGCAAGCGAACGCGACATGACTGCCCTGCGTGCGTAACACCCGCGCCAGCGTCAGGCAGCGGGCGATATGGCCACTGCCAATAGTCGGCGAGGCGTCAGCGCGAATCAGCACTCTCATTGCAATTCACCACCGGCCTTGAGCGCGGCGTAAAGATATTCGGCACGCTTCCAGTCTTCCAGCGTATCGATGTCCTGCACCAGATGCCTTGGCAAAATCACCGGCAGGCTGGCAGGCGAATACAGCACGTCGCCGCGCAGCCAAGCGTCGCTGCGGCCCCAGTAAAACTGGCCGGCATCCTGAAACGCCTCGGGCAGATCCTGCGAGCGGGTGTTGCGAAATTCGGGATACAACGCGGTCAGGGCGCCCTGCCCGTCGACGGTCAGTGCACGCTGCACCGCAAAGCCGAAACTGCACACCGAGAACGCAAAGGATTTCTCCGGATGCCGTTCCAGCAACTCCAGCCCCTGACGCAAATAACGCGCCTGCAACAACGGCGCCGTGGCATAGATGCAGCAGGCATAGTCGAACGGCGGCAATTGCTGCAAGGCGTGCACGATCACCGCCGCAGTGCCGGTGAAATCATCGGCCAGATTCGCCGGGCGCAAAAACGGCACCTGCGCGCCATGTGCCTGCGCCAGCTCGGCGATTTCCTCGTCGTCGGTACTGACCACCACTTGATCGAACAGCCCTGAATCCCGCGCCATTCGAATCGAACGGACAAACATCGGCACGCCGTCGAACGGCATCAGGTTCTTGCGCGGGATGCGTTTGCTGCCCCCACGGGCCGGGATGATTGCGACGTGGCTCAAGGGCGTTTTTCCAATAGAAACCAGGTGATGTCATCCGTCGGGAATTGCCGGTCACGGTGATACACAAAGCCGTAATCCAGCAGTTGCAGATCAGCGTAGCGATCAAGCATTTCACCAGCGAAATCGCGTTTGAACAGCTTGCCGCTGTTGCCGCGATAGGACACCTCGACCGGCGCCGGGTTGTAATACTCGGCGATCAGGATGTAGCGCTGGCTCAGTTCATAAAGCTGCGCATAGGCGGTCGGCAGCAACTCGGGCGCCAAGTGGATCAACACACCTTTGCTCAGGGTCAGGTCGTAGCTGCGCTCGCGAGGAAAGTCGAACAGCGAGCCATGCCAGATCTGCGCGATGTCCAGCGCCCGCGCCTGGGCGCAGGCACTTTCGTTGATCTCGACGCCGAACAGCTCGCATTGCGGCAACAACTGATGCAACGCCTGCAAGTTATTGCCGGCATTGGTGCCCAGTTCCACCAGACTGTCGATGCGCCCGGCCCGGCTCAGTGCCTTGGCGAACAACGCCAGATTGGCCGCGACCAGCGGCTGACCGATATTGCGGTCAACGTACTGGTTGCCGAAATCGCCTTGCCAGAATTGTTCCTGCTCGCTCAGATCACGCATTGCCGTTTTCCATCCACCGCCGCAGCGGCATTTACTCGGTCAACCGTCGCAGTTGCTCGACCACATAGTCCTGCTGCTGATCGCTCAGCAACGGAAACAGCGGCAGGCTGATCGCTTCGGCGTAATAACGCTCGGCTTCGGGGAAGTCTCCCTCGGCGAAACCCAGGTCACGATAGTAGGGCTGCAAATGTACCGGAATATAGTGCAGATTCACCCCGACCCCGGCCGCACGCAAGCCTTCGAACACCTGCCGGTGACTGAGGCTGACGCGTTCGGTCTGCAAGCGCACCACGTACAGGTGCCACGCCGAATCGGCTTCCGGCTGAGGGCTGGGCAGCGTCAGCGGCAAGTACGTCAGCAGACTGTTGTAACGCGCTGCCAGTTCACGTCGACGTTCAATGAACTCGTCCAGTTTGCTCAACTGTGAAAGACCCAGCGCAGCTTGCAGATCGGTGATCCGGTAGTTGAAGCCCAGTTCGATCTGCTGGTAATACCACGGGCCATGACTGGGCTCGGTCATCTGCTGCGAATCGCGGGTCATGCCATGGCTGCGCAAGCGTTGCAGACGCTCGGCCAGTTCGCGGCGATTGGTCAGCACCATGCCACCTTCGGCGCTGGTGATGATCTTCACCGGATGAAAGCTGAACACGGTCATCGCCGCAAATTCACCGCAGCCCACCGGACGCCCGGCGTAACTGGCACCAACGGCGTGCGAGGCATCTTCGATCAAGGTGAAGTTGTAGCGCTCGGCCAGCTCGGCGATTTTTCGCATATCGCAGCTCTGCCCGGAAAACGCCACCGCCACCAAGACTTTCGGCAGCTTGCCGTCCTGTTCAGCCTGATCGAGTTTGGCTTCGAGGGCCAACGCATCGAGGTTCCAGGTCAGCGGATCGATATCGACGAAATCAACTTCGGCGCCGCAGTAACGTCCGCAATTGGCCGAGGCCAGAAAGGTATTCGGCGTGGTCCACAAACGGTCGCCCGGGCCGAGGCCCGCCGCCAGACAGGCAATGTGCAGCGCCGCCGTGGCATTGCACACCGCCACGGCGTAATCCGCCTGACAACGTTCGGCCATCGCCTGCTCGAAGCGTTCGATGGTCGGCCCTTGGGTCAACCAGTCGGACTGCAACACCTCGACCACCGCGTCGATATCGGCCTGATCAAGGCTTTGCCGACCGTAGGGAATCATGCCGAGAGATTCGCGTGCAGGTCGGCGATCTGCCCGACCGAGAGGAACTGCGGATTGGTGTCGGAGCGATATTCGAAGTCTTCACTCACCGGCCGCCCGCGCTCACCCAGTTTGTCGACGGCAAAATCGACATCGACGCTGGTGAAGCGGATCGACGGCTGGATGGTGTAGTGGTCTTCGAACTCCAGCGTCATCCGCGCATCGTCCAGCGGCACCATCAGCTCATGCAGTTTTTCGCCCGGACGAATCCCGACGTTTTTATGCGGCAGATGCTCGGCCATGCCCAGCGCCAGATCGACGATGCGGATCGACGGAATCTTCGGCACGAACACTTCGCCGCCGTGCATCCGCGCGAAGCTGTCGAGGACGAACTGCACACCGTGGTCGAGGGTGATCCAGAACCGCGTCATGCGCTCGTCAGTGATCGGCAGCTCAGTGGCGCCGTCGGCAATCAGTTTGTTGAAGAACGGCACCACAGAACCGCGCGAGCCGGCGACGTTGCCGTAGCGCACCACGGCAAAGCGGGTTTC
The DNA here is from genome assembly GCF_900182985.1 of Pseudomonas helmanticensis. Taxonomy (NCBI): domain Bacteria; kingdom Pseudomonadati; phylum Pseudomonadota; class Gammaproteobacteria; order Pseudomonadales; family Pseudomonadaceae; genus Pseudomonas; species Pseudomonas helmanticensis. The sequence goes on from NZ_FXUY01000001.1 coordinate 2,571,701, forward strand.
CTGCTCGCCGGCAATGTTGTTGGCGGCGACGAACAACTTGTCCGAAAGCAACTTGGTCGCGCCGTACAGGTTGATCGGGCTGGCGGCCTTGTCGGTGGACAGCGCCACAACCTTCTTCACGCCATTGTCGATGGCGGCAGCGATGATGTTCTCCGCGCCATTGACGTTGGTGCGGATGCATTCGGTCGGGTTGTATTCCGCCGCCGGCACCTGCTTCAGAGCAGCGGCATGCACCACGTAGTCGATGCCGCGCATGGCCTGACGCAGACGGTCAGCGTCACGCACATCACCGATGAAGTAGCGCATGCACGGCGCGTTGAACGTCTGCTGCATTTCGTACTGTTTCAGCTCATCGCGGGAGAACACCACCACGCGCTTGGGCTGGTATTGCTCCAGCAAGCGACGGATGAAGTTGCGCCCGAACGAGCCAGTGCCGCCGGAGATGAAAATCGATTTACCGTTGAACATTTGCTGATTCCTGTTCCCTGTCCGACTGACTCAAGCGAGCAACTGTGACCAGTTGATCGGCGCGTCTTCTCTCAAGGTAAAACCCTTGCCGGTCGAGGCCAGATTGGCGTTATAAGCCGCATCTTGCGCAAAAACAGCGCTCCATTTTTCACGCAATGCAGCCAGCGACTCAGGCGCTTTCGGCAACTCGCCGGTATGTAGCACCTGCACCTGCGGCGTCCACACCGTGAGGTAACCGGCCTGTCCCGCCTTGAGGCACAGATCTACATCGCTGAAGGCGTCGGCGAAGATTCCCTCGTCCAGGCCGCCAAGCGCGTCAAACAGTTCCTTGCGCACCATCAGGCACACTTTCGACACAGCCGAATAGTTCTGCTCGACTGCCAGGCGCTGCATGTAGCCCTCGGCGGAATGTTTCTCGCCGATGAAGGCCGAACCTACGCCATCGCCAAACCCGAGAATCAAACCGGCCTGTGAGACTTTGCCGTCGCGGTCCACCAGCTTCGCACCCACGATGCCTACTTCCGGACGCAAGGCATGATTGAGCAACGATTCAATCCAGTTCGGGTTGACCACCTCACTGTCCGCAGCCATCAGCACCAGGCACTCGCCTTTCGCCTCTTGGCTGGCAGCATTGAACAGCGCCGCGTCAGTCAGCGGTTTATCGGCATGCAGGACACGGACCCTGGTGTTCTGCAATGTACCCAGCCAGTCGTTGACGTCAGCCGACTGATTGGGATTTGCGGCGATCAATACTTCATAGCGGGTATACCGGGTTCTGAGCAGGACGCCTTCCAGGCAACGTTGCAGTGCCGGGAGATCGTCGCCAGCAGGCAAGATGATCGAGACCAGAGGTTGTTCGGCATGACGGTAGTCGACTTGATAGGTGCCAGGTACCGCTGAAGTGACCTTGGCCTTGTAGCCGCGATTACCCAGATGGCGTAACAACGCCTGACGCTCATGAGCGTTTTCCTCCAGCATCGGCGCCTGGGAAATCAGCAACGGTTCGTCGAGGTGCGCCAGACCGCCGAGCCCGCCGCGCTGAATGATGCGCAGGAGCAAATCGAATTCCAGGGCTTTGCTGAAGTCCGCCTGATAACCACCGACCTCAAGCAGAACATCCCGACGGATCAGCCAGTGACGAGCCATCAGGGACGGAACGCTTTGCAGCAGATCAAGATTGAAGCCCGGCCGGAACATATCAACCAGTGCCCCCTTGTCGGTGCGCTGGATTTCATCGGTAGCAACCGCGCGAATGCCTTCGGCAGACATCAGCTCAAGGCTCGCCCGCAGCAATCCGCCCGCAGTGAACTCATCACCTGCCTGAGCCAGCAACAACCAGTCGCACGGTGACTGGCTGGCGCTCTGATTCAATTTGTCGACGAGATTACCCGGCGTGACGCGAACAAAGTGCAACGTGTTCTGCGCGGTAGTCGCCGCTGGTGCTTCACCCGTGGTGAAAACCACAATCCTGAACGCTTTGCAGTGCCCCTCGAGCAAGCTGTCCAGAGTCACCTGCAACTTATCGATATCGTTGTCCAGATCCAGCAGGAAAACACCGAAGTGCGGACCGCCACCGTTGGCGGCCAGATGCCGGGCAATCGATTCGATGTGTTCAACTGCAGGCTCGCGCGTTGCCAGCCACTTGAGCAGGCGACCGGATTGCATCCTGTCGAACACTGCGTGGTGATCATCGGCGGTCAGTGTCGCGAGGCGTGCGATCCACTCGTGCATCGCTTGCGCTTCGTCCTCATCACCCAGCGACTCCAGTTGAGTCGCCAGACGATTGATAACCGTACGGTTGAAAGCATTCAGATCATGAGCCTGCCACAAACGGTCCAGCACGCTTTCCGGCGTGTCGTTGTTGCGCGCTTGCAGCAAATGCGCCTGGCGAGTCCATATGCCTTCAAGTCCTTCCAGCTGAATGCGTCCGGCCGGCATGGCGTGCAGCATGAATTCAAACTGCTCGAGACGATCAAAGAATGGCTGGTTGTAAAACGGCATTTCAACGTATTGCAGCGGCCCGAAACGACGATCCGGCATTTTCAGCGACTGATTCCAGGTGGACTGGAATATCAGCTCTGCGGTCAAGGCTCGCCCGGATTGCAGACTGTCGACCATCGCCTCGAAACTTTGCAGGGCAAACGCTTTGCCCTGCTCCGCATCAAGCCCTTCAATGCCAGTGGGCAATGATGCGAGGAATTCGGCAAAGCCTTCCCGCTCGGCGACCGACTTGGCGTCGATATAAGTCAGCGAGTGATACACCTCGGTGCTGTGCTCAGAGTCACCGTAGTTGATCTCGCGCACAACATAAGGCATCGGCAGGATGCGTGCCTTGGCGCTCGCCAGCAGGAAGTAGACGTGACCGATTTCCTGCCATTGAAAACTGGTCCCGGGCGGCAGCGACGAGTGCCACTTCTTGATCAAATCGGTACGGCATACCGCGTAGAACGGAGGAATGTACTGACTCATGTAATCGATGACTCGATCCTGAGCCCGCTCGGAGGAATAATCCTCCTGAACCTTCTTGTCCCGGCGGTAGTAACTCACGCTGCCGGCAAGTGTCAGGTACATCAGGCAATAACCGTGACACATGCCGTAGTCCGGGTTCGCCTGCAGGAAGCCCACTGACTCGAACAGCGAGTCGTGCAGGATGAAGTCGTCGTCGGCAGCCAGCACCATATACGGCGTTGTCACCAGCTCCACACCATAGGCCAGCTTGGCCTGCATTCCCCAGTAAGCAAACTGCGGAACGTGATGGTAATCGACTAAAGAAAAATCGCCCTCAGCCCGCTCGGTAGTAGAGTCCAGCACCATGATCTTGCAGGGCAAACTGCTGTAATACTTTACCGCCCGGCGTAAAAACGCGGGCCGGTTATGAGTAAACAGCACCACGGTCAACAGCTCGTTGAGCGGCAGCGCTTGTTCAGAACTGTACTTGCCTTGCATAACTTCTCTCCACAACCGGCGACTGGCCGAGATAACGCTTTGATGATGTTGCGAATTAACGAACGCGACGCAGATAGCCGTCCGGCGCCACGGTGATCAGCAGCTTGTTCTGCAACTGCTGGTCGATCTCGAAATCCTGGTTCTCTTCGAGGTATTTCCACACCGCGGTTTTCGGGTTATCGCCCGGGCCCCATGGACGATCCGGAAAGAAATCGGCGGGCATGTCTTCGACCACGGTGTCCATCACCACGCAATAGCTGTCGACCGACACCAGCGGCGCGTAAAGGCGCAGCTCTTCGAGGACGTGATCGTGGGTGTGGTTGGAGTCGAGCACCAGAATGACTTTCTTGCCTTTGGCCGCAGCCTGCACCTGCGCGGCAATGCCGGCGTCGATGCTTGAGCCTTCGATCATCTTGATGCGCTTGGCCATCGGGTGGCTTTCGATCGCTTCGCGGTTGTGCGGACGAATATCGAGATCGATACCCAGCACTTCGCCGTGGCCCTGCAGCTCCAGCAACGAGGCGTAGTAGATGATCGAACCGCCGTGGGCGATGCCGCACTCGATGACCAGATCCGGTTTGACCTGCCAGATGATCTCCTGCATTGCCATCATGTCTTGTGGCAACTGGATGATCGGACGGCCCATCCACGAGAAGTGGTAGCTGTATTTGTGTTTGGCCGATTCGTTGAAGAAATCACGGGCCAGACCAGTGAGTTTCTGGTCGTCGCCTTGCTGGGCAATCTGTTCCCGGCACTCGGCTTCGAAAGCTTGGTTAATGCTGTTGTCGGTCATTTTCAAAATCTCAAGGGTCACTGGAACGAAGCGCTGTCGACGGCGTGATAGACATAACGTCCATCGGTCATCCGCTTGATCTCTTCGAGGTAATTGGAGTTCATCACAAACAGGTTGGCGCCTTCGGGCAAGGCGTCCATCGCCTCTTGCGGCGAGGACACCTGCACACCACTGAGCGGCAGATAACGCCCTTGCTTGGCCGGGTTGATATCCACCACCCGATCCACCGCCACACCTGCGCGTTGCAGGAACAGCGAATAGATCACGCCTTTGGACGAAGCGCCCCAGATCGCCGAACCCTGCTCGGGGGCGGACTGAATGATCTGCACCGCCCGGTCGAGACTGGCAGTGAAATCGTCGGGCAGCTCCAGGCGTGGCACCGGTTGTTCCGGGGTCAGGCGCAATGTCGCCAGGTCGGCGACGATGTACAGGTATTGGCCACCGAACAGGTGACCGGCCTCATGCACAGTGCCGAACATCCGGCGCAGGTCATCGAGGCGGAAATAATTGACGTGCTCGTAGAACAGGTCGAACCAGGCTTTGTGTTCGAGAATCCAGTCGAAGCACGGCACTTCGATGTAGATCTGCCCGCCCTGATTGGCTTCGGCGATTACCGCGAGGAAACTCACCGGGTCCTGAATATGTTCCAGCACATGGCGCAGGACGATGGCGTCCGCCGCCAGACCGAGGCCACGGGTGAACGGCGCCTTGATCACATCGGCGTTGTCACCTTCGTACGCCGGGTCGATGCCGGTGATCGAGTAGCCAAGGCCTTTGAGCAATTCAAGGAAGTAGCCCTTGCCGCAGCCGACTTCGATCAGCTCCTGGCCTTTGAAATGCCTGGCGATGATCCCTTCGACGTCGCTCAGGTGCTTCTGGAACTGGCCGGAATGCGCCTGCTCGTTCTGATAGTCAGCGTCGTAGCTGAGCTTGTCGGCGTCGAACGCGGCATTGAAGATCAGGCCGCTGCGCTCATCCTGCACCAGCAGCATGTCGGCACTGGCCGAGGCCTGCGCCGATTGCGCGTCGGCAAAGGTCCGGTTCTGCAGCACCGGCAGGTCGGTGACCCGATACAACTCGTGCCTCATTGCGACTCTCCCAATAACAGTTGCAAGCGCTCGGTCACCGCCCAGAACGCCAGCGGTTCGTGGTTCGGATACGGGTAGTGGCCGAGGTTCAGATTCAGGCTCGCGCCGCGTTCGCGCAGACGCTGTTCGACCAGCGCACGCACCGACACCGGTTCGCCGCTGGCGCAGTTGATCACGCCAGCGAAATCACGCTGCTGAAGAATGCTGGCGAGATGACCGGCAGCGGTTTCAATCGCCAGAAAATCGCGCAACTGCTCACCGGCAGACATGTTGAACGACGGCTCGCCGGCATCGATTGCCCTGTCCAGCGCCGCCAGCAGGCTGCTGGGATTCTGCCCTTCGCCATGCAGGTAAAACAGCCGCGCCCATTGCAGAGTGAACGGCTGCTCTTGCGCAAGGTTCTGCAAAAACAGATGCAAGGTGTGCTTGGCCAGACCGTAAGGGTTGCTCGGCCGTGGCTCGGTGCTTTCGCTGAGTGGGCCGCTCTGCATGCCATATTCGAAACAGGTGCCCGTGATGAGGACTTGCTTTACACCCGTCTCGACTGCGCTTTTGATAAAGCGGTAATCAGTCATCAGGTTGTGTTCGAAGTGAAACAGCGCCCGATAATTCGGCAACCCTGGCCAGGCCAGATGAGCCAACGCATCGCAGCCGTCAGTCAACGCCGCCACGTCCAGATCGGCAGCGTGAATATCCGCCGAGATGAATTCGACGTCATTGATCCACGGCATGCTCGCCGCTGTTTCGGCGTTGCGTGCAACCGCCCGCACCGCACAGCCACGTGCCAGCAACGCCGCGACCAGATGCCGACCGACGAAGCCTGTCGCGCCCGTGACCAGAACCTTCACAGCACTTTCAACTCAGGCACGGCGATCACGAAGCGCCCGTCCCACTGACGTACCTGCGCCAGTTGCTGACTGACTTCGTGCAGCAGATTCCACGGCAGCACCAGCACATAGTCCGGTTGCTCGATATCGATCTGCGCCGGCGCGACAATCGGAATACGACTGCCCGGCAAAAACTTGCCTTGCTTGTGCGGGTTGGCATCGGCCACCCAAGCCAGCAAGTCAGGCTTGACCCCGGCGTAGTTGAGCAAGGTGTTGCCCTTGGCTGCCGCGCCATAACCGACCACCCGTTTGCCGTCAGCCTTGGCCTGCAACAGGAAGCGCAGCAGCTCATGTTTGATGCGTTCAGCAGCCGGCGCGAGGGTCGCGTAGTACTCGACGGTTTTCACCCCGGCAGCCAGTTCGGCCTGCAACTGTTGCTGCACCGCTGGCTGCACGGCACGGCGTTCACCGTCCTTGCGCTGGACGAACACGCGCAGCGAGCCGCCGTGCGTCGGCAGTTGGCTGACGTCGAAGACTTCCAGGCCATTGCGCTCGCACAGCGCTTGCACGGCGGTCAGCGACAGATAGGAATAGTGCTCGTGATACAGCGTGTCGAACTGCGCGCCAGCCATCAGCGTCAGCAGTTGCGGGAATTCGAACGTGGCGACGCCGCTCGGCTTGAGCAAAGTGGCAAAGCCGCCGAGAAAATCATTGATGTCCGGCACGTGCGCGAGCACGTTGTTGGCCGCCATCAGATCAGCGCCCCAGCCTTCGCCTGTCAACTGCGCGGCAGTCTCGCGACCGAAGAACAGTTCACGAATTTCCAGGCCTTTTTCGCGCGCGGCTTGCGCGGTGCTGCGCGTCGGTTCAACACCCAGGCAGGGGATGCCACGAGCGGCGACGTATTGCAGCAGGTAACCGTCGTTGGCCGCGACTTCCACGACGCGACTGTCGGCAGTCAGGCCAAAGCGCTCGACCATTTCGGCGACATAGCGCTCGGCATGCGCCAGCCAGGTGCTGGAGAACGAACTGAAGTAGGCGTACTCGGCATCGAACAGGCTGTCGGCGCTGGTGTAATCCTCGGTCTGCACCAGCCAGCATTGCTGACACACCGCGACCTTCAATGGCACCCATTGCTCGGCCTGTTCCAGGCGATCGGCGTGCACGTAGGCGTTGGACGGTGGCGAGGTGCCGAGGTCGATCAGCGGCAGGCTCAGCGGTGCGGCGCACCCACGGCAGTTCATAGACGCACTCCAGCAAAGTGTTGATCGAGCGCGGGATGGCTGGAATCACGCACTGACAAATTATTGACAGGCAACGGCCAGGCAATCGCCAGCCGTGGATCGTTTACCGACAGACCGCCCTCATGCTCCGGCGCGTAATCGGCGCTGTGCAGGTAGAGCAATTCGGCGTCTTCGCTGAGGGTCTGGAAACCGTGGGCGAAGCCGGCCGGAATCAACAGGCTGCGACCGTCGCCGGCCTTGAGGTGCTCGGCGTGCCAATGCAGAAAGGTCGCGGAATCGGGGCGCAGATCCACCGCGACATCCCACACTTCACCGCGCAGGCAGGTGATCAGTTTGGCCTCCGGCGCATTGCCATTCTGATAATGCAAACCACGCACACTGCCCTTCTCGCGAGTGCAGGAATGGTTGATCTGACGGATATGGAATTCGCTGCCAAACGCACTCAGGCTGCCCTCGCAGAACAGCCGGGCGAAGTGCCCGCGCTGATCTTCGAAGCGCTTGTGCTGGACGCTGAACAACCCGGCGAGCGGCAACGCCTTCAGGGAAAACTCGCTCACAGCGCGCCTCGGTACAGGTTCAGTTGGCCGAGGGTGACGTTGCGCATGTCATCGCCGTTCTGCCACGCCAGGTGCCAGTCGAGGGTCTGCGTCAGGCATTGCTGCAAGGTCCAGCGCGGTTGCCAGCCAAGGACCTGACGCGCGCGGCTGCTGTCCAGGCGCAACAGGCCGGCCTCGTGCAGTTCGCTTTTTTCGATGCGTAAGCCGCGCGCTTGCGGCCAGCGGCTGGCGAGCAATTCGACCACTTCGCCGACGCTGCACATGTCCGTCTCGCCCGGGCCGAAGTTCCACGCCCCGGCGTACTCCGGGCCCTCTTCGTAGAGACCGGCGGCGAGTTGCAGGTAACCGGCCAGCGGCTCCAGCGCGTGCTGCCACGGGCGCACGGCTTGCGGGTAACGCAGGGTCACCGGCTCGTCTGCGGTCCAGGCTTTCAGCACATCGGGGATCAGGCGCTCAGGGGCGAAATCGCCGCCGCCCAAGACGTTGCCAGCGCGCGCGGTGGCCAGCGCCAGACCGTGCTCGGCGTACTTGTCGGCCGGGAAGAACGACGCAGCATAAGATTGTGCAAGCAGTTCACAGCAAGCCTTGCTGCTGCTGTAAGGATCGTGGCCACCGAGGGCTTCGTCTTCACGGTACGGCCACAGCCATTCCTTGTTGGCGTAGACCTTGTCGGTGGTGACCAGCACGCAGGCACGCACGCAACCGACCTGACGAATCGCTTCGAGCAGGTTCAGCGTGCCCATGACGTTGCTGGAGTAAGTGCCCAGCGGATCGCGATAACCTTCGCGCACCAATGGTTGCGCGGCCAGGTGCAGAACGATTTCCGGCTCGGTGTCGGCGATGATTTCCAGCAGCGCGCCGAGATCACGCAGATCACCGCGTTGATCGTTGATGCCTTCGTGCACGCGCGCCAGTTCGAACAGGCTCGGCTCGGTCGACGGATCGAGGGAAAAGCCGCTGACTTGCGCGCCGAGGCTTTGCAGCCACAGGGTCAGCCAACTGCCTTTGAAACCGGTGTGACCGGTAACGAGAACGCGTTTACCGCGCCAGAAATCCGCACTCAAGCCCATTGCTTCCATGGGGCCTCCCCGCTCTGCCACAGCGCTTCGAGATGGTTTTTGTCACGCAGGGTGTCCATCGGATGCCAGAAGCCTTCGTGTTCGAAAGCTTTCAGTTGTTCATCTGCGGCCAAACGCGCCAACGGCTCGGCTTCCCAGGTGGTGGCGTCATCGGCGATGTACGGCAGCACTTTCGGCGAGAGCACGAAAAAGCCTCCGTTGATCCAGCCACCGTCACCGCGAGGTTTTTCGGTGAAGCCCAGCACTTGATCGCCCTGACGCTCAAGCGCGCCATACCGACCCGGTGGCTGCACGGCGGTGACGGTCGCCAGACGGCCGTGGGCTTTGTGGTAATCCACCAGTTGCGCGATGTTGATATCGGAAACGCCGTCGCCGTAGGTGAAGCAGAACGCCTCTTCATCCTTGAGGTAACGGCCGGCACGCAGCAGACGGCCACCGGTCATGGTTTCCTCACCGGTGTCGATAAGGGTGACGCTCCACGGCTCGCTGTAATTCTGATGCACATCCATGCGGTTTTCGCGCATGTTGAAAGTGACGTCGGAGGTGTGCAGGAAGTAGTTGGCGAAGAAATCCTTGATCGCGTAGCCCTTGTAGCCCAGGCAGATCACGAAGTCGTGAATTCCGTGGGCGGAATACTGCTTCATGATGTGCCAGAGAATTGGCTTGCCGCCGATCTCGATCATCGGCTTGGGCTTGAGGTGCGACTCTTCACTGATGCGCGTGCCGAGGCCACCCGCCAAAATTACTGCCTTCATCGTCTCCCCTCTCGCTCGTCACAGGGCTGCGCAAGGCTTTGTTGAGCTGTGCGAGCCTTCTGGCTAAACCTTTTGCCGCTGCGGGCGCTGCTGAGCGCTCGTTTTATGGCGATTTGAGGGGTACTTGCAGGAAACGCGCCAGCTCGGCAAGCCCCGCGTCCGGGGCACAAAGGCCCATGAAAAAAGGGATGAATCCGTCAGCGGAATCATCCCTTTGATCAAGCTACAGCTGTGGTTTGAATGGATCAGCCAAACATGGCGAACGCATCACCACTGGTTGGCAGATCATAGACCTGGCCGTCGGCGGTCTGGATATGCTCGATGGTGTTGAAGCCCGCGTACCAGTCCGCCAGTTTCACGCCGTTGTCCGGCACACCACTGCCGGTGTCATTGGCACTGTGCAGATAGGCGTCGTTACCGATGCGGGTCACGCTCAACTGACCGGTATTGGCAATGGTGTTGAGGATCAGGGTGTCGTCCATGTCCAGCCCTTCATCCTGAATCGTCACCAGCCCGATGGTGTTCACCACGTAGGTGTCATTGCCGTAACCACCATAAGCACTGACGCCGGAGAGTGCCTGGCTGGAGAAATTGATGATCAACTGGTCATCGCCCTGCCCGCCAAAGGCAACCCCGCTTCCCAGCGTGATCGTGTCATTGCCGTCATCGCCACTGGCCCAAGTGAACAGGTCGTTGCTGGCAGCGACGATGACATCATTGCCCGCGCCGCCTGAAAGCGTATCCGACTGCCCTGCAGCATCCTGCCCGGACGCCAGACCGCCGTAGAGGTGGTCATTGCCATCGCCGCCCTGAATCTGGTCGTCGCCCGCACTGCCCTCCAGAATGTTGTCGTCCGAATTGCCTTCAAGGGAGTCATTGAACTGACTGCCGCGCAGGCCTTCGATATCAATGTAAACGTCATAAAGAGCAATGCCGCTCTGCGGGCCCCAGTTGAGGGAGGCGCTCAAACCTTCAGTGCTGTCGCCGTAACTGACGATGTCGATACCGGCTCCACCTTCGAAGCGATCGCCACCCGCACCACCGTACAACACATCATTGCCGGCGCCAGAGACGATGGTGTTGCTCTCGTCATTGCCGTAGCCGGTAAAGTCGGCAGTCCCGGTATACGTCAGGTTTTCAATGAACGGATCAAGGTGCATCGCAGACAGATTGGTGTACAGATGATCGGTTCCGCCTCGAAAATCACCCTCCTCTTCAATAGTCACTCCGGCGCTATTGATGATGTAGATATCGTCCCCGTCACCACCCGCGACAGTCACGCCAGCGACATTGACGGTGTAGTGGTCAGCACCCGATGTACCGATGACTTTTTCCACGTTTCGCAGTGTGTCGCCCTCTGCGTTGACGCCATCACCGCCGATCAGCAGGTTGACGGAATCAAAGGCGGATCGATAATTGACGGTGTCGTAACCAGCGGCACCATCAACGATCATCGAGCCTTGATGACGATAAATCACGTCATCGAAATTCGAACCCTGAATCGCTTCAATGCCAGTGAAAGTGTCGCCATAAGCGATGGTCAGACCGTCGAAGTTGCTGAAGTCCTCGACCCGTACACCCTCAAGGCTATCGCTGTAGCTGACCGTGTCGAAGCCATCGCCACCGACAAAGTGATCGGCGCCCGCGCCGCCCCACAACCAGTCATTACCGGCGCCGCCAATGATTTCGTTGTCACTGGCATTGCCGTAACCGCTGAAATCGCCGGTACCGGTGAACGTCAGCTTCTCGATAAACGGGTCCATCTTGATGGTATTGAGGCTGGTGCGCAGCTCATCGTAGCCAAGATGATCCTCCTCGGTGATCGTCACGCCCTCGCCGTCGACAATGTAAACATCATCACCGACGCTGCCCTCCAGCGTCACACCCGCCACCGAACTGGTGAACGTATCGTTGTGAAAGCTACCGAATACTTTCTCCACTCCAATCAGGGTATCGCTCTTGCCATCGGGGCCGGTGACCGTAGCCACACCGCCGCCAAACTCGACATTGATCCCCGAGGACATTGCGTAGTAGCTCGCCGCGTCAAAACCTTCACCGCCATCCAGTACGTCTGATCCCGCGCTGCCCAGCAGTAAATCATCCGACTCCAGTCCATAGAGTTGGTCATTATCGTCGGTGCCCAACAGGACATCCGCTTCACTCGTTCCATTTAAGACAGCCATTTGCGTCTTCCTTGTGTTGTTGAAACCGGATCTTCCATGGGTGCGATGCAAACCGAGGCAGCACGGCCGCCCCGTCTATACACCCGCAGGCAAACAAACGAATAACGGGGTATCGACTGAAGAAATCCAAAGCTTGAGGCTGGCGGGAGAAATCTCTGCTGATCGATGTAAGTACGTATTTCAAGGTACAAAAAAAGGCGACCCGAAAAGGTCGCCTTTTTTGATACGTCGCAAGCCGATCAGTCGGCCAGCCAGCCGTATTCCCAGTAGCGCAGGTTATCGCCGCGCAGCACGTAATCGCGCAGCACCACCTCCCGCAAATCATCCCCCATGCGATAGCTGGCATCCGGGTCAGACAGGTGCATGCGAATTGCCTGCAACCATTCATCCGTGGTGTTGGTCTTGACGCGAGTGCACGGCAGGTAGCCGCGATACGCTTCGGTGTCGGTACAAACCACCGGATAACCACAAGCACCGTACTCAAGCAGGCGCAGGTTGCTCTTGCAGTCGTTGAATATGTGGAACTCAAGCGGTGCCAGCGCCAGGTCAAGGTTGAGGCTTGCCAGTTTCGCCGGATACACGTCGAGCGGGATCACCCCATGGAACTCGTGCATGTATGGCCGCAGATCATCCGGGCACATGCCAAAAAATACCCAGTCGACCTCATTGGCCAGTTCGCGGACGACATCCGCGATTACCGCCAGGTCACCGTGATGACTGGTGCCTCCACCCCAGCCAACTCGCGGCTTTTTCGAGGTACGACGCTGACTGCGCAAGTTGCTCCACAAATCTTTGGCCAACATGTTCGGCACGACACGAATGTCGTGATGCATGTCCGACAGGACGTTGGCCAGCGGCTGAGTGGATACGACCACGCGATCACACAGCCCGATTGCGCGACGCACCATGCGCTCCATGTCCTGCTTGCTCGGCATGTTGCGGATGTGCGCATTGCGATGCGGGACGTCGATGACATAGTCATCGAGTTCGTAGATCCGCCGCGCACTGAAGTATTTTTTCAGCGGTGGAATTTCATCGATGGCGAGTTCCGAATAACGGCCTTGCAGAACAATCACATCGGGGGACTGGCGCTCGATATCAATGATCGATGGCAAACCGTAGCAAATGCGCCCTTCAATTCTGTTTGCCGCCTCCAACTCGATCATCGGCTGGCTCATGCGGTAATGACCAATGGCCGATGCATTGATTGGCACGACCAGTACATTGGGCAGCCGCGCCTTGGAAAATGGACTCCAACCGGTACGCAGACCCGGCTCAATACTGAAGCAGGTTGCACCAACACCCTGTAATGCCAGGTTGACGTTATAGGCTGGATCACGCGCTATAAGTGGCAGCCAGCGCTGGTAAAACGTGTCCAGCTCCTCGACGTGCACTTGCTCTTCTTCCTGCGTCGCCGCCGAGCCAGGCCGCGCCCCTACTGCAAGCGTGGCATAGGGATTCCATACCACCAAATAACCTTCCTGGCCGACTCGCAGACATAGATCCGCGATATTGAGCGATTGTTTCAGGTGCTGCTCGTCGAGTTTCCCGACAGCCTCGAAGACCGTCTTGCGGACCATCAGGCAGTCACCGCCCACTGCGCTCAGATCATGTACCGCCTGCAGGCGGAACATGTAGCCGTCAGACTGCATCGGCTGACCATAAAATGGCAGTCCCACCGGCCCTTGCAACCCAAGAATCAGACCGGCGTGCAGCACACATCCATCCGGGTTGAACAACCTCGCACCCACCACTCCGACCTCAGGGCGCTGCGCATGATTGAGCAGTTCGTCCAGCCAGTCCGCCCGGGTGATCACCGCAAAAGTATTAAGCATCACCACATATTCGCCGCGTGCGTGGCCTACCGCAAAATTGTACAAGGCCGCCGCATTACCCTTTTGCGGGAAGCTCAAAACGCGAATCCGGTCGCCGCCCAACTGCGCCATGCCATCCAGCCATGCCAACGCTTCAGCGCTTTCACTGCCATTGTCGACCAACACCAATTCATATTCGGTGTAAGCCGTCTTCTCCAACAGGGTTTCGACACAGCGCTGCAAGGCGGCGGTCTGATCCCGGGCAGTAATAATGACCGAGACCAGCGGCCGCCGGGCATGATGATAGTCGACACGATTGAGCAGCTCAGTGCTACCGCGACGAATCTCGTGGGCAACGCCCAGACGCTGCAAATGCGCTTCGAGCACGCGTGGGTTTTGCTCCACCACGCCGGGTTCGGCCAGCCACGCGGACAGATCGAATTTCGATTCCAGCAACACTTCGGCGATATGACCGATGACCTGTATGCCCTCGCTCTCGACCATGCGCAACAACACATCATGGGGGGCCAGTTCGGCGAACGCAGGATCAAACCCGCCGAGCGCCAGAAACTGCTCGCGCTTGAACGCCAAGGCACGTCCGACATAAGGATAACTGCGCATCAGATCCAGATTGAAATCCGGCTTGAATGCAGGCTCTACCGATTCGCCGCCACGCAGGCTGCCTTCATCGCTGTACAGACACGTCAGCGATGAGAAACGGGCAATTCGCTCGGCCATGACCAACAATGACGGCACTACCGGGCGATCGCCGGCCTGCAACAAGTAGAACCAGTCCGCGCCCTCCAACTGCGGCAACAGTGCGTTGATCTGCTCCAGACCGTCATCCTGCAACGGCATGCGGAACACTCGTCCATCCAGTTGCGCCTCAGTACAGGAAGCGGACAACACCAGAATCAGCTCAGGCAAATAATCCTGGGCAGCCAGCGCTTCCAGCGTGCGTTCGAGACCATCCTGTCTGCCCAACCCATCAATGATGATCGGTACGATTCGGGGTTGGTGCGACCAACCGGCAAGGGTTTCCGGCAGCAACTTGCGCTGCCCTTCAGTGAGCACCCGACACTCCAGCCATTGCGCATAAAGTTCAGCAAAACTGAAGCTGTCGACACCGACCGCCCATTCCTGACGGCTTTGCTTGGAACCCAGAGTTCGGCTCAGGGGAAGCTCTTCCCAAACCCTCGGCGATTCATCAGCCTTGGTCAAGGGAATGTAGCGAACCCATCCCTGTGCAGGCGCGGACTCACCGCTTCGAACCTTGAGCATTTGCGAGATCCACTCTCGCTCGACCTCAACCGCATCCTTCATGCGCTGTTGCGCGCTCAGTCGCTCTGGATAGAGTCGCTCGGCGCTCAGCACATTGTTGGACACCGCCAGATTGCCGCGCCGTAACAGACAGACATACAGGGCAAAATCCAGGGTCGCCACGAAGCAGCAACCCTCTTCAGTCAATGCCGGCAGCAACTCGACGATATCGGCACGCCGGAACAAGGCGTTGCTGAATCCGCCGAGAACGTTGACCGGGAATTTTTCAAATATACCCAGCAGATCGTCACCCTTGAGCAAGCCGCTGTAAGGTGACAAAGAGGTGTTTTCCAGACGCCCGGGCAAGATGATGTCGTTGGCATCCCAGAGCAGTCGCTGGGCCGTCACCAGACTGACCTCCTCGCGCAACATTTCATGGGCCTGCTGCTCGATGCAATTTGAATAGAGCAGGTCATCGTCACACAGAAACTTGATGAATTCGCCCTGCGCCTGACTCAGGCAGACCTTCAAATTGCCGACCATTCCCAGCGTCTGCGGGTTGCGCACATAGCGCACAACCACACCGGTCTGATCGACTACCGCGGCAACGATTTCCTCGATTGCGCTGCCGCGACTGTCATCGCACACAATGATTTCAAGATTGCCATAGCCTTGCCCGACGGCACTGCGCAGGGCCTTCTCGAAATATCGTGGATTGAAGGCAGGAATGACCAGACTGACAAGGGGAAGTGAATTCACGGCAGACTCGCAAGCGGCGGGAGCCCGCCCGGAACAGCGAGCCCTCTGGATACCGCAAAAAAAGACATTAGATACTCAAGAGCCAAAACAAACGGGCGCTTGCGCGCCCGGTTACCGTCAGATCTTGTTGAACAGGCCCAGCTGGCTGATCTTGCTGAATGCCAGTTGCGCCGCTTGCAGCATGGTTTGTTGCAGAGTCAGACGCGTCATGACTTCTGCCGGGTCCGAATCACGGATCGAGCCTTGAGTCGTGGTATTGGCGGTGCTCAGGCTCTGATTGGTGACGGTTTGCATATCCAGCGATTGACCGCGAGCACCGATTGAAGTGACAGCGGCGCCGACCTGATTGGAAGCGCTATCGATGTTACCTAGCCCCGCTTCCATGATGCCCTGGAATTTTTGCTTGGCGACGTCATTGCCATCGATCGGCGCATTCAACGCGGTCACCATCTGACCCAGCGTATCGAGGATATTCTGCGTCTGATGGTTGTTCGACTGGATCGAAAACTGATCACCGGCTGCAGGAGTGTTGCCCAATGCAAAGGTCACGCCCGCAGCGGTTGCGTTACCGCCAGCGACAGTGCCCGAGGACACTGGCTTGCTGTCAGCAGTGACAGGCGCCGCATACAAATCAAAAGCAGTGGCACTGGTGAACTTGAGGACTGCACCGCCCTGCGGGAAGGCGTTGCTGTAAGCCACAGGATCAGTGATGTTCGAACCGGTGATAACGGCGGTCGACGGGTTGCCCGGGCTACGTGCGGTAGTGAACGAGTCAGGCGTGGCCGACAATTGGAAGCTGTGCCCGGCGATCACGGCGTCGGGGTTGGTGTCACCCGCCTTGAGGTTGATGTTCAACTTCATGTCGACACCACGGAAGCTGACCGTCTGGTTGGCACCGCTGCTGTTGCTGATCAAACCATTCTGGGTTGCTTCAGCCGTAACATCATTACCCAGCGCATCGGTGATTTTCAGCTGCGTACTGCTGAGGAAGCTGACGGTGTAAGGCTCGCCGCCGGCAAATTTGGCGTTGTAGGTGGCAGCCGTTCCGACCGTACCGTTGGACAGCACGACACGACCGTCGTCAACCGGTGGAGAGGTCATGGTGGTGTTGGTGCGAGCGGTGTTGATGGTCTGCTGGAACGCGTCCCAGCCGGTAGTGTTGGTACCGACCGACATACCGTCGCCAATGCCCAGATTGATGGTGGTCTGGTCACCGTTGTAACTGTAAGTGCCGTCGTTGTTTTGCGAGTACGGCGCGGTATCGGTTTTCGAACCGGAAAACAGGTAGTTGCCGTCGGCATCCTTGGAGTTCATCAGGCCCAGGACTTGTTGCTGGATCTGCGACAGTTGCGCAGCGTAAGCCTGGCGGTCCTTGTCGGTAAGGTTGCCGTTGTTGGCGGCCAGGGAGATTTCCTTGGCACTCTGCAACGCCGTGGTGATGGAGTCCAGCGTGGTTTCCTGCACCGTCAGCGCACTCTTGGTGCTGCTGATGTTGGTGCTGTACTGATCCAGCATCGCGGCCTGCTGACCCAGTTGCAGCAAACGGCCGGCGCCGACCGGATCGTCGGAAGCGGTGTTGATGCGCGTCAGGCTGCTCGCCTCACTGGCGGTGGCAACGGCCTTGTTGAAGTTACGCTGATAGTCCGAAGCTTGCGTTCCGTAATACTGGGCGGTGGAAATGCGCATGAATTACGACTCCTTAAAGGCTGTTGATCAGCGTGGCGAAAGTTTCCTGCGCAGCTTTGATGATCTGCGAAGACGCTGTGTAGTACTGCTGGTATTTGACCAGGTTGCCGGTCTCTTCATCCAGGTTGACCCCGGACAACGAATCGCGGGCACCTTTGGCGTTATCGAGAATCGCCGAGGTCGCAGCGCTGTCGGACTTGCCTTGGGCGGTCTTGGTGCCGACGTTGGTGACCAGCTTGTTGTAGGCGTCAGTCAGGCTGATGCCCTTGCTCGCCGAACCGGTGTCGACGGTCTGCTTGGTTTGCAGGCCGACCAGCGCCTGCGCGTTGCGGTTGTCCGAAGACGCCGCACCGGTGAGGTTCATGGTGAAGGTTTCGCCGGACTTCGGCGTGCCGCCGACCGTGGTCTGCACGGTGAAGGTCTTCTGCACGTTCGGCGTGACGGTCGTGTCCATCACCGGGTTGCCGCTGGCATCGACGATGCCGACTTTGAGGTTCAGCGTGTTCGCCTGACCGGGAACGATGGTGCCGCTGCCGATGGTCGCGCCCTTGGCATCCACCAGGTTGTAAGACTGGCTACCGCCACTGGCCGCACCGAACACCAGTTTGACTGGCGTCGAATTCTTCAGCGCCGCCTGCATGTCTGCCTGGGCGGTCGGGTTGTAGATATTGATGCTGTCGCTGAGTGTCGGCTGAGTGTAAGTCCCCAGGCCGGCAGCGCTGGCCACACCGGTCAAGGGACCGGCCGCAGCGATTTTCTTCGGGTCGCTGAGAACGGTCTGGATGCTCGCCGCCGCGTTGCGGGTCGGCGTCACCTTGAAGCTGTCACCGGCGCTCAACGCACCGCCATTGAGCGACAGAGTGAAGCCGTCGATCACCGGTGGCGGGTTGGTGGTGGTGCTGAACGCGCCCAGGTCGGTGCCGTCGGACCGCTTGACAGTGTAGTCGGTGGCGCTGGTGAACGTGACTTGATAATCACTGGTGGTCAGCTTGCCGGTGTCCTTGATGGTGACATCAAGGTTGCCCGAACCGGTGCTGTTGCCCGACGCCGCGATGCTGCGCTGGCTGACCAGTGCAGCACTGTTGATGTTGTTGAACAGCGCCGCGCCGAAGTCACCGTTCTTGTCGATGCCTTGCGCTTGCTGGCTGTTGATCTGATCAGCCACCACCAGTGCAACACGACCCAGCTCATTGAGCGAAGGGTCGAGGACTTCTTTGCGATACGTCAGCAGACCGCCCATTTCGCCACCGCTCATCACCGAAGTGATGTCGAGGGTGCTCGAACCGCGGTCCATCTGAATGCCCATGCGCGACGGATCGTCTTTGAGCGGCACGGTGCTCAGGGTGTTGGTGGTGTTGCCGATCACCAGCGGCTGACCGCTGCCGACGTAGATGTCGAAGCTGGTACCGCGCTCGACGACCTGCGCACCGGTCAGCTCGGACAGTTGGCGCACGGCTTCGTTACGGCTGTCGAGCAGATCGTTCGGCGCACCGCCACTGGTGGAAATCTCGCCGATCTTCTGGTTCAGCGTGGCAATCGAACTGGCCAGCTTGTTGACCTGGGCGGCCATGTCACCAAGACTGCCGTTGATGCTGGTGTTCTGGTCGTTGAGCTGCTTGGCGAGGGTGTTGAAGCGGTTGGTCAAAGCCTGCGCGCCGGTCAGCACCGATTGACGGGAAGTGTCATCGGTGGCCGAGGTCGAAACGCCCTGCATCGAGGTGAAGAATTTTTGCAGCACACCGGTCAGGCCGGTATTGGTATCGGACAGCATCGAGTCCAGCGGCGTGGCCTGTGCCAGATAGGCCGCCGACTCGCTGTCGAGCGAGGTCGCGGTGTGCAACTGGCTTTCCAGGTACGAGTTGTAGACCCGGCGCACGTCGGCCAGGGTCGTGCCCGTGCCGATGAAGACGTTACCGAACTGCTGCGAGGATTTGGTCCCCTGCACGGTTTGCTGACGCGAATAACCGGCGGTGTCGACGTTGGCAATGTTGTTGCCTGTCGTAGCCAAAGAGGACTGGCTGGCCGACAGTCCCGACATCCCGATATTGAGCAAACTCATGGTTCAGACCTTATACCTTGTGCCTTATAAAGGCGTGGTGGATACACCCGCCGCAGCGTAGTTTTGGAAACTGTTCATCTGCTTGGCTATCTGCGAAATCTTTGTCGCGTAGTTCGGGTCGGTGGCGTAACCGGCCTTCTGCAACTCGCGTACAAACTGTTCTGGGTTATCGGCAGACTTCACGACATCTTGATAGCGATTATTGGTCTGCAGCAAAGTCACCAGATCGTGGAAGCTGTCCTTGTAGGAAGCATAGGAACGGAACTCCGCCGTCTCCTTGACCATCTGCCCGTCGCGGAATTCGCTGGTGATCGCCCGGGCCGAATCGCCCTTCCAGTTGCTGCTCGCCTTGATGCCAAACAGGTTGTGGCTGCTGCTGCCATCCTGGGCGCGCATGACCGATTTGCCCCAACCGGTTTCCAGTGCCGCCTGTGCGACCAGATAACGCGGATCGACGCCGATACGGTCGGCGGCTTCCTTGGCCATCGGCAACATGGTGTTGACGAACTCGTCGGCGGAACTGAAGGCTTTCTTCGCCGGCGCCAACGGGATCTGCGCCATCGCACGGCCGTAAATCTGCATCTGCCCGCCGGTGGCTTTATCGCTTTCGGCACGGGCCAGCCAGTCGCCGTTGTACAACGGGCCTGCGCCAGTAGCGACGGCGGTGGTGGCGCGTGGCAGCACGGTATTCGATGCCGGCGTGGCATTCGTCGTGGCCGACGGCACCAGACCTGCGAGCAGACGATCAGCCAGTTTCGGCGGCAAGGCCAGACGACGCTTGTTGATCATCGCCATGTCATTGCTGTGCGAAATGCCTGCGGTGTTCGACACACGCCCGGAACGCGAAGCCCACAACGGACGCTCGCCATTGACCCGCGACAACGGACCGTTGGTGGCGGTGGTGCCAGCAGCAACCGGCGTGGCCACCGCAGCGACTTTGGCCCGAGCTTCTTCCTGCTTGGCGGCGGACGCGGCGGCAGCCTCACCCGGCGCCATCGGTTTGTTCTTCTGCATCTGGCGCAACAGCACGTCAGCCAGGCCGATACCACCGCCCTCGCGGGACATGGAAACGGCCAGTTGCTGATCGGACATTTCCTGATATTGCTTGGCCGCCGGGGTGTTGAGCGGATTGTCCTGACCCAGCGTTTCGGTGGCCGAACGCATCGATTTGAGCATTTCACCAATGAACAGCGACTCGAATTCCTGCGCCACCTTGCGCATGTTGCCGTCGCTGTTCTTGTCGCCGACTTTCAGCTTATTCAGGCGATTGAGGTCGGAGTACGAACCCGAATCGGCGTTGCTGACCAGACTGCCTTTGCGCATATCCATGATGGCCGTCCTCAGATCACGATCAGGTCGGCTTGCAACGCGCCGGCCTGTTTCAGTGCTTCGAGGATCGCCATCAAGTCACCCGGCGCCGCGCCGACCTGGTTCACCGCACGGACGATCTCGTCGAGGGTGGTGCCCGGGCCGAACTTGAACATCGGTTTGGCTTCTTGCTCGGCGTTGACGCGCGAACGCGGCACCACCGCAGTCTGGCCGTTGGACAACGGGCCAGGCTGGCTGACAATCGGGTCTTCGGTGATGGTCACGGTCAGGCTGCCGTGGGTCACGGCGGCCGGCGAAACCTTGACGTTCTGGCCGATGACGATGGTCCCGGTACGCGAGTTGATGATGACTTTCGCCACCGCCTGACCCGGGTCGACTTCGAGATTTTCGAGGATCGACAAGTAGTCGACGCGCTGGCTCGGATCGAGCGGCGCAGTCACTCGGATCGAGCCGCCGTCGATGGCTTGTGCAACACCAGGGCCGAGCATGTCGTTGATCTTGTCGACGATGCGCTTGGCGGTGGTGAAGTCGGAGCGGTTGAGGTTCAGCGTCAGGCTGTTGCCCTGGTTGAAACCACTCGGCACCGAACGCTCCACCGACGCACCACCCGGGATGCGACCGGCCGACGGAACGTTGACGGTGATCTTCGAACCGTCGCGACCTTCGGCATCGAAACCACCGACTACCAGGTTGCCCTGAGCGATGGCGTAGACGTTGCCGTCGATACCTTTGAGCGGGGTCAGCAACAAGGTGCCGCCGCGCAGGCTCTTGGAGTTACCGATCGAAGACACCGTAATGTCGACCTGCTGACCCGGCTTGGCGAACGCTGGCAGATCGGCACTCACCGACACCGCCGCGACGTTCTTCAACTGCACGTTGCCCGAACCCGGCGGCACTTTGATGCCGAACTGCGAGAGCATGTTGTTGAAGGTCTGCAGGGTGAACGGGGTCTGCGTGGTCTGGTCACCGGTGCCGTTAAGCCCGACGACCAGGCCGTAACCGATCAACTGGTTGGAACGCACGCCGGAAATGCTGGCGATATCTTTCAGCCGCTCGGCGTGGGCACCAAAGGCTGCGGACATCACGGCCGCCGCCAGCATGAAGCTTTTCAGATTCAACGTAGCCACCTAGAAAGGGAACAGCGGGCTGAGGAAGAAACGGTCGAACCAGCCTGGCTGACTCGCATCGGCGAACGAGCCGGTGCCCGAGTAGGTGATGCGTGCATCGGCGACGCGGGTCGACGACACGGTGTTGTCGGTGGCGATGTCATCGGCACGCACCAGACCGGCAATGCGCACCAGTTCATCACCGGTGTTGAGGGTCATCCACTTCTCGCCGCGCACGGCGATGATGCCGTTGGGCAGCACATCGGCAACGGTCACTGTGACCGAACCGGTCAGGGTGTTGCCCTGCGCAGCCTTGCTGTCGCCTTTGGTCGCGCGGTCGCCGCTGTAACCGACGTCCAGGCTCAGATCGTTGCCACCCAACGGATTGTTGGTGACGCCGCTACCGCCGAACAGCGAGGTCAGACCGATGCCGGTCTTGCTGTTCTTGGCCACTTGCGAGTTGGCGTTCTTGCTCGCCTGAGTCTTCTCGTTCAGGGTGATGGTGATGATGTCACCGACCCGGAATGCCTTGCGGTCGCTGTACAGGTTCTGCTCGAACCCGGCCTGATAGATCGAGCCGTTGTTGGCCGCCGCCGGCAACGGCGTGCGCGGCAACACCGGAGCGTAGTAAGGGTCATTGGGCTTGGGCGTCGGTGCGACGCAGCCCGCGAGCGAGACGACCCCACCCAATGCCAGAACAGATACGAAGCGTTTCATGACCCTTACCTCACGGTGTTGCAGGCGACCTCATGGTCGCCTCATAGACTTGATTACAGATTCTGCGTTACGAACGAGAGCATCTGGTCGGCGGTGGAGATCACCTTGGAGTTCATCTCGTAAGCGCGCTGAGTGGTGATCATGTTGACCATCTCTTCAACGGTGCTGACGTTGGAACCTTCCAGGGTGTTCTGCAGCGTGGTGCCGAAACCGTTCAGGCCCGGAGTACCGATTTGCGGTGCGCCGGAAGCAGCGGTTTCCAGGAACAGGTTGTTGCCTACCGCTTGCAGACCGGCCGGGTTGATGAAGTCGGCGGTTTGCAGGTTGCCGATCACTTGCGCAGCCGGGTTGCCCGGAACCGTGATCGACACGGTGCCGTCGGTACCGACGGTGAAGCTCTGCGCGTTGTTCGGAATGACGATCGCAGGCTCCAGGGCGAAACCGCTGGCGTTGACGATCTGGCCATTGGAGTCGAGGTGGAAAGTACCGTCACGGGTGTAGGACGTGGTGCCGTCCGGCTGCAGGATCTGGAAGAAACCGCGACCGTCGACCGCCAGGTCCAGCGGCTGCTCGGTGGTTTGCAGGCTACCAGCGGTGAAGTTTTTCTGCGTGCCGACAATGCGCACACCGGTACCCAGTTGCAGACCCGACGGCAATTCGCTGTCCTGGGTCGACTGAGCACCTGGCTGACGCTTGATCTGATACAGCAGGTCCTGGAACTCGGCGCGGTCACGTTTGAAACCCGTGGTCGAGACGTTTGCCAGGTTGTTGGAAATGGTGGTCAGGTTGGTGTCCTGGGCGGACAGACCGGTTTTGGCAACCCATAGAGCCGGAAGCATTCAATTCTCCTCGTGCGCCTGTTTTACGGCGCGACGTTCTGATAATTAGCTGATCTGCAAGACCCGAGCCATGGCCTGGTCGTCGTCTTTGGCGGTGTTCATCATTTTGATGTGCAACTCGAACTGCTTGGCCAGAGCCAGCACCGAGGTCATCTCTTCGACGGCGTTGACGTTGCTCGACTCAAGGAAGCCCGACACCAGTTTGACGTTGGCATCGGCCGGCGCAGGCTGGCCATCCTTGGTGTAGATCGAGCCGTCGAGGCCCTTGTTCATGTTCTTGATGTCCGGATTGACCAGCTTGATCCGGTCGACTTCCGCCATGACGCGCGGGCCTTCGCCCATCGCCCGAATACTGATGGTGCCGTCTTCACCGACTTCGACTTGCTGCTCGGGCGGCACGGCAATCGGCCCGCCATTGCCCATCACGGCCATGCCGTTGCCGGCGCGCAATACGCCGAGGGCATCGATATTCAGGCTGCCGGTGCGCACGTAGCTTTCGCCACCGTTCGGGTTCTGCACGGCAATGAAACCGTTGCCGGTCACGGCGACGTCGAGGTCACGCCCGGTCTCGACCAGGGAGCCCGGCGAGAAATCAGTGGCAGGCCGTTCGCTCATGGCAAACGCACGCGCCGGAAAGCTGTCACCAAACACCGGCATCGAACGGGCCTGTTCCAGGTCCTTCTGAAAACCGTTGGTGGAGATGTTCGCCAGGTTGTTGGCATGCGCCTTTTGCGCCAGCGCATTCTGGCTGGCACCGGTCATTGCCACATAAAGGTACTTGTCCACACTCTTTCCTCTGCATGCCGGACGTTTGCCGCCCACCGCTGTACTGCTGAGCCATAAGCAATTTGCAGACCAACTTTTTTCTGGCGGCGCGAAGCCCGGTAAACAAAGGACTTGGGGGAGATTGCGAGGATTGGAGAAATGTATCGAAGTCGAAAAACCGGCGGTGTTATGCCGGTAAGTGGCAAGTGCCGGCCATCACGACCAACAATGATCTGTGGCGAGGGGATTTATCCCCGTTGGGTGGCGAAGCCGCCCCAAATCCATTCAATGCGGTGTATCAGCTCGACCGCATTCAAAGGCTTGGCGACTGCTGCGCAGCCGAACGGGGATAAATCCCCTCGCCACAACAGCCCGCTCACAACAAAAGCTCTACTTAGCTTTCGGGGTCTTTGCCCACTTCATATTCACGCAGCTTGTTGGCAATCGTCGTGTGCGAAACCCCCAGTCGCTTGCCCAGTTGTCGGCTGCTCGGGTGTTCGGAATACAACCGCTCCAGCACGGCTTTCTCGAAGCGTCCGACGATCTCGTCCAGCCCGCCTTCCAGCGAGAAATCGCCAAGCGGCTGACGCACGCCGTAATCCGGCAGCCGAATGTGCTCGGCCTTGACCGTGCCGCCATCGCACAGCGAAACCGCCTGGAACAGCACGTTCTCCAACTGCCGCACATTGCCCGGCCAGTGGTAATGACTGAGCCGATCCATTGCTGCCGGTGCCAGTTTTGGCAATGCGCAACCGATCTGCCGACTGGCCTGATCAAGGAAGTGTTCAACCAGCGGCGTCAAACCGTCGAGGCATTCGCGCAGGGGCGGAATGTGTAGCGAAAGCACGTTCAAGCGGTGATACAAATCCTGGCGAAACTCGCCACGTGCGCACAGCTCGGACAAGTCGACCTGGGTGGCACAGATCACCCGCACGTCGAGGTAAACTTCTTCATCGCTGCCAACGCGACGGAAGCAACCGTCCTGGAGAAAGCGCAGCAGTTTCACTTGCAAGCGCGGGCTCATTTCACCGACGCCATCGAGGAACAGCGTGCCGCCGGCGGTCAATTCGAGCAGCCCGAGCTTGCCTTCCGCACGCGCGCCTTCAAAGGCGCCCGGGCCGTAGCCGAACAGCTCGGTTTCGGCCATCGATTCCGGCAGACCGGCGCAGTTCAGCGCCATCAACGGCGACTGCCCACGCGGGCTGGCGAGGTGGCAGGCGCGCGCGAGCAATTCCTTGCCGGTGCCGGTTTCGCCTTCTATCAATAACGGCGCATCGAGCGGTGCCATGCGCCTTGCTTCGCGCACGACAGCGGCCATGACTTTCGAACTCTGGAAGATGCTGTCGAATCCACGCAACTCTTGCTTGCGCACGTTGTAGATACGTTCGCCGACGCGATCTGCACGGTGCAAGGTCAACACCGCACCGGCCATGGCCTCGCTGTCATCGTGTTCGGATTGCAGCGGCGCGATGTCGGCGAGAAACACGTCGCCCTTGACCTTCACGCGCATGCCGTTGATGCGCGATTTATTGGCGCGCACCAGCTCCGGCAAATCAAAGTCTTCGGCGTAACGCGACAGCGGAATGCCCGGCACCTCATCCACGCGCACGCCGAGCAACTGCGCCGCCGCGCGGTTGGCCGCGACGATCGAACCGCCCATGTCGATCGACAGCACCGGAAACTCCAGTGCACCGAGCAAGGCGTTCAACTCCATGTGCCGGCGCTCGCTCGGCATCAGCCCTACCCGCTTGACGCCGAACACCCCGGCAATCGCCTCGAACTTCGGCCGCAACGCCTGGAACTGGATGTTGATCAGGTTCGGACAGTGCAGATAGATCGCATTGCCGTGCTCACCACCGACCTCGCCACGGGCGACGTTGATCCCGTATTCGACGAGCAGGTTGAGGATGTCGCGCAGGATGCCGATGCGGTTCTGGCAGTGGACTTTGATGCGCATATAAATCGCCCGAATAAACGCTGAGAAACCTGTAGGAGTGAGCCTGCTCGCGATGGCTGTCGGCCAGTTGATATTGATGGCGACTGATACACCGCTATCGCGAGCAGGCTCACTCCTACAAGGGAACGGCGCCAGACTTTTCTGTCGAGGCGCGCAGATAGTTGTCAAGATTATGTGACAGTCACAGCGCTTTTCAAACCTTCCAGTCACCGTAAATGCGAGATATTGGTCAAAGCGTAACGAATAGTTTACGAAATCCACCGATTTTTCCTACGCGAGCGCGTCACCACCTACTGCACACCACTCCACTCTCAGGTAATTCTGACCCCATCGCTGGACATAACAAGAACGAATTCCCCTAGCAGGAGAGCAGTATGAAGCAGACGCAATACGTGGCCCGCGAGCCCGATGCGCAAGGTTTTATCGACTACCCCGCCGAAGAACACGCGGTGTGGAACACGCTGATCACTCGCCAGTTGAAAGTGATCGAAGGGCGTGCCTGCCAGGAGTACCTGGACGGTATCGAAAAACTCGGTCTGCCCCACGACCGCATTCCGCAGCTCGGCGAGATCAACAAGGTGCTCGGCGAAACCACCGGTTGGCAGGTCGCCCGTGTGCCGGCGCTGATTCCCTTCCAGACTTTTTTCGAACTGCTCGCCAGCAAGCAATTCCCGGTGGCGACGTTCATACGTACCCGCGAAGAGCTCGACTATCTGCAAGAGCCGGACATTTTCCACGAGATCTTTGGCCACTGTCCGCTGCTGACCAATCCGTGGTTCGCCGAATTCACCCACACCTACGGCAAGCTCGGCCTGCAGGCGACCAAGGAAGAACGCGTGTACCTGGCGCGGCTGTACTGGATGACCATCGAATTCGGCCTGGTCGACACCCCGCAAGGCAAACGCATCTACGGCGGCGGCATTCTGTCTTCGCCAAAAGAAACCGTTTATTCGCTGTCGAACGAGCCTGAGCATCAAGCTTTCAACCCGCTCGAAGCGATGCGCACGCCTTACCGCATCGACATCCTGCAACCGCTGTACTTTGTCCTGCCGAACCTCAAGCGCCTGTTCGACGTTGCTCATGAAGACATCATGGCCATGGTCAAACAAGGCATGCAGCTGGGTCTGCACGCGCCAAAATTTCCGCCCAAGCCGAAAGCGGCCTGAGCAGAACCCGCTCGCGACTTGCGTGCAAAGATAGTAATTTCCAACAAGAATCGAATTCAGGAACAGACCATGTCGACATTGAACCAAGCCCACTGCGAAGCCTGCCGCGCCGATGCGCCACAAGTCAGCGACGAAGAACTGCCGATCCTGATCAAGCAGATCCCTGACTGGAACATCGAAGTTCGCGACAGCATCATGCAGCTGGAGAAAGTTTTCCTGTTCAAGAACTTCAAGCACGCGCTGGCTTTCACCAACGCTGTCGGTGAAATCTCCGAGGCCGAAGGTCATCACCCGGGCCTGCTGACCGAGTGGGGCAAAGTCACCGTGACCTGGTGGAGCCACTCGATCAAAGGCCTGCACCGCAACGACTTCATCATGGCCGCGCGCACTGACGAAGTGGCCAAGACCGCAGAAGGACGCAAGTAATGCACTTCGACGCCATCGGCCGGGTCCCCGGCGACCCGATCCTCGGTTTGATGGAGGCGTATGCGCAGGACAGCAACCCGCGCAAATTTGACCTCGGCGTTGGCGTCTACAAAGATGCCCAGGGCCTGACGCCAATCCCGGAGGCGGTGAAAATCGCCGAGGCGCGACTGGTCGAAAGCCAGGACACCAAGACCTACATCGGTGGCCACGGTAATCCGCTGTTCGGCAAAGTCATCAACGAGCTGGTGCTTGGCGCCGACTCGAAACTGATCGCCGAACAACGTGCCGGCGCCACCCAGACCCCGGGTGGAACCGGTGCGTTGCGTCTGGCGGCCGACTTCATCGCCCAGTGCCTGCCAGGCAAAGGCGTATGGTTGAGCAACCCGACCTGGCCAATTCACGAAACCATTTTCGCCGCAGCCGGCGTCAAGGTCAGTCACTACCCTTACGTGGGCAGTGACAACCGCCTCGACGTCGAAGCCATGCTCGCCGTACTCAACGACGTGCCGAAAGGCGATGTGGTGCTGCTGCATGCGTGCTGCCACAACCCGACCGGTTTCGACCTGAACCACGACGACTGGCAGCGCGTGCTCGACGTGGTGCGCAGCCGCAACCTGCTGCCGCTGATCGACTTTGCCTACCAGGGTTTTGGTGATGGTCTGGAACAGGATGCATGGTCGACCCGCTTGTTCGCGGCCGAGGTGCCTGAGCTGCTGATCACCAGTTCCTGCTCGAAGAACTTCGGCCTGTATCGCGACCGCACCGGTGCGCTGATCGTCTGCGCAAAAAGCGCCGAGAAGCTCATCGACATCCGCAGCCAACTGGCCAATATCGCCCGCAACCTGTGGTCGACGCCGCCGGATCACGGCGCTGCGGTGGTCGCGACCATTCTCGCTGATCCAGAGCTGAAAGCCCGTTGGGCCGATGAAGTGGAAGCCATGCGCCTGCGCATTGCGCAATTGCGCAGCGGCCTGGTCGAAGCGCTGGAACCGCATGGCCTGCGTGAGCGTTTTGCGCACATCGGCGTGCAACGCGGGATGTTCTCCTACACCGGGCTGTCGCCGGAGCAAGTGAAACAACTGCGCGAGCAGCACAGCGTGTACATGGTCAGCTCGGGCCGGGCCAATGTCGCCGGTATCGACGCCACACGCCTCGCGCTGCTGGCTCAGGCTATCGCTGACGTCAGCAAGTAACACCGCAATACCCTGCGGCAGCTCCTACATGCTTTTGATCGTTCCCACGCTCCGCGTGGGAATGCAGGCAGGGACGCTCTGCGTCCCAATAGCGGACGCAGAGCGTCCATTGAGGCGTTCCCACGCAGAGCGTGGGAACGATCAATCACCGCAGTTCTTGCGCCCCCTGCGGCCATCTGTCGCATTAATTTGAATTAAAAGTCTGATTGTCATTTTTCCTGCTGTATCCTGCGCAGGCTTTCCAAAAGCGCGGATCTACCAGATCTATCAACAGACTTAGCGAGGAGCGCAACCATGCACGAGATTCCTAATCTCCCCTTCCCAAGCCTGCACGAACCTGAGCAGACGACCACGCAACAAGCCGGTGCGGGGCAGCCCGAACCGAAAGAAGCCGTTGAGAGCCGTCCGGCCGACAACGAAGAGTAAGACCCCGTCGTACAGACCGTGTGGAAAGCGCTAACATGCGCTTTCCACACCGCCTGACCCCGAGCCCCGCCATGACCGACGAATTCTCTGAAAACCAAGCTGCCGTACTGATCGGCGCCACCGAGAAAATGATCGAGATCTGGAACCGCCTCTCCCCCGAGAAACAAGCCGCCCTGCTCGCTCGCTTCGGCAGCGAAGAAAATGCCCTTGCCGCTCTGGTCACCACACAGCTGGTTGCACCGGCCAAGACCTGATGCCGTCAGCGGGCAAATAGTTTTACTTTTCCCGCCGCAGGCGCTTCCACGCCGGTATCATAAGCAGCCTATCTAATCTGCCGCTCCCGTGGATCGTTACCCATGTCGTTCTCCAAGTCAGAGCCCCAGCGCCCCCTGGCGGTCACGCTGCAAGTCGTCTCCATCGTCCTCTTCACCTTTATCGGTTATCTGAACATCGGCATTCCGCTCGCGGTGCTGCCGGGTTATGTCCACAGCGATCTGGGTTTTGGCGCCGTCATCGCCGGGCTGGTGATCAGCGTGCAATACCTCGCCACCCTGCTCAGCCGCCCGTACGCCGGCAAGATCATCGATAACAAGGGCAGCAAGCTGGCGGTGATGTACGGCCTCGCCGGTTGCGGTTTGAGTGGCGTGTTCATGTTGATTTCAGCGTGGACACCGCACATGCCGATGCTCAGTCTGATCAGTTTGCTGATCGGTCGACTGGTACTGGGCAGCGCCGAAAGCCTTGTCGGTTCCGGTTCGATTGGCTGGGGCATCGGTCGCGTTGGCGCGGCAAACACCGCCAAGGTGATTTCCTGGAACGGCATTGCCAGCTATGGCGCGCTGGCGATCGGCGCACCGTTTGGCGTGTGGCTGGTCGGTCAGTTGGGTTTGTGGAGCATGGGCGTCAGCATCATCCTGCTGGCCATTATCGGCTTGTTGCTGGCCTGGCCGAAAACCGCCGCGCCAATCGTCGTCGGCGAACGCCTGCCGTTCATGCACGTACTCGGGCGCGTGTTCCCGCACGGCTGCGGTCTGGCGTTGGGCTCGATCGGTTTTGGCACCATCGCCACCTTCATCACCCTGTATTACGCGACCCAGCATTGGGACAATGCGGTGCTGTGCCTGAGCCTGTTCGGCGCCAGCTTCATCGGCGCGCGACTGCTGTTCGGCAACCTGATCAACCGTCTCGGCGGCTTCCGTGTGGCGATTGTCTGTCTGTCGGTGGAGACGCTGGGCTTGCTGCTTTTATGGCTGGCACCGGACGCGCATTGGGCCTTGGCTGGCGCGGCATTGAGCGGTTTCGGTTTCTCGCTGGTGTTCCCGGCGCTGGGCGTGGAAGCGGTGAATCTGGTGCCGGCCTCCAGCCGTGGCGCAGCGGTCGGCGCCTATTCGCTGTTCATCGATTTGTCGCTGGGGATCACCGGGCCATTGGCCGGGGCGATTGCGGCAGGCTTCGGTTTTGCCTCGATCTTCCTCTTCGCCGCCATCGCCGCGCTGAGCGGATTGGCGTTGAGCGTCTATCTGTACAAGCACAGCGCGAAATACCGGGAAGACTAGAAATCCACCTTGCCGCGCCCGGCCTTGATGCTGCCGCGCTTGGTCTTCGATTCGAGCCGGCGCTTCTTTGAGCCGAGGGTCGGTTTGGTCGGGCGACGCTTCTTTTCGACTTTGGTGGCGCTGAGGATCAGCTCGACCAGACGCTCCAGCGCATCGGCACGGTTGGCTTCCTGCGTGCGATATTGCTGGGCTTTGATGATCAACACGCCATCGCTGGTGATGCGACTGTCGCGCAGCGCCAGCAGCCGTTCCTTGTAGAACTCGGGCAAGGACGAGGCCGGAATGTCGAAGCGCAGGTGCATGGCACTGGAGACCTTGTTGACGTTCTGCCCACCGGCGCCCTGGGCGCGGATGGCCGTCAATTCGATCTCGGCATCCGGCAGATGCACGTTGTTGGAAATCACCAGCATGGAAAAGCGTCCGTATTCAGAGCGTGCAGGATACGCCATGAACCCTGTAGGAACTGCCGCAGGCTGCGATCTTTTGATCTTGCTGGTTAAAAGATCAAAAGATCGCAGCCTGCGGCAGCTCCTACAGGGGAATGTGCAGAAATGACAAACCCGGCACTTGGCCGGGTTTGTCGTTTCTGCTCGCGCGGTTACTTCGCGGTCGCAGGCACCACAGTCTGGGCACTGCGCTTGTTCTTGATCACGTAGCAGACCCACATGAACACGACCCACACCGGAATCGCGTAAACGGAAATCTTGATACCCGGGATCAGCAGCATCACGCCGAGAATGAACGCGACGAACGCCAGGCAGATGTAGTTGCCGTACGGATACCACAGCGCCTTGAACAGCGGCGTCTGCCTGGTCTTGTTCATGTGCTGGCGGAACTTGAAGTGCGAGAAGCTGATCATCGCCCAGTTGATCACCAGCGTGGCAACCACCAGCGACATCAACAGTTCCAGCGCGCTGTGCGGGATCAGGTAGTTCAGCAGCACGGCAATCAGCGTCACCGCTGCCGAGGCCAGGATCGAACGCACCGGCACACCGCGCTTGTCGATCTTCGCCAGACCTTTCGGCGCATCGCCCTGCTCGGCCATACCCAGCAGCATACGGCTGTTGCAGTAGGTGCCGCTGTTGTACACCGACAGTGCCGCGGTCAGGACCACGAAGTTCAGAATGTGCGCAGCGGTGTTGCTGCCGAGCATCGAGAACACTTGCACGAACGGGCTACCGCTGTACGAATCGCCGGAGGCATTCAGGGTTTCCAGCAAACTGTCCCATGGGGTCAGCGACAGCAGGATCACCAGCGCACCGATGTAGAAAATCAGGATCCGGTAGATCACCTGATTGATCGCTTTCGGGATCACGGTTTTCGGCTTGTCGGCTTCAGCAGCGGTGAAACCGAGCATCTCCAGACCGCCGAAGGAGAACATGATGATCGCCATGGCCATCACCAGACCGCTGACGCCATTGGGGAAGAACCCACCGTGTGCCCAAAGGTTGCTGACCGAGGCCTGCGGGCCGCCGTTGCCGCTGACCAGCAGATAACTGCCGAGCGCGATCATGCCGACAATCGCCACGACCTTGATGATCGCGAACCAGAATTCGGCTTCACCGAAGACTTTGACGTTGGCCAGGTTGATTGCGTTGATCAGCACGAAGAAGGCGGCAGCCGAGACCCAGGTCGGAATGTCCGGCGCCCAGTAGTGGATGTACTTGCCAACCGCGGTCAGCTCTGACATGCCCACCAGAATGTACAGGATCCAGCAGTTCCAGCCCGACAGGAAGCCGGCAAAGCCGCCCCAGTACTTGTGTGCGAAATGGCTGAAGGAACCGGCCACCGGCTCTTCGACAATCATTTCACCCAACTGGCGCATGATCATGAAGGCGATGAAGCCGCAGATGGCATAGCCGAGGATCATCGACGGGCCAGCGGATTTCAGCACCCCGGCCGAGCCGAGGAACAATCCGGTACCGATCGCGCCACCGAGGGCGATCAGTTGAATATGGCGATTTTTCAGGCCGCGTTTCAGCTCGCCTGATTGCGAGGGTTGTCCGCTCATGCAAAAGGTCTCACGCAAGGTTTGATGATGTTCAGTAGACGTTGCTGCAAGGTTGCGATTTCAGGCAGCCCCGATCAAACCCCAGCGCAGGCACCAGGAGTTCAGCTTATTTACAACGGTCATGCGTCACCTGTTTGTTTTTATCTGTGACGAAATCGAACCCGACACGCTTGTGACGCGGCGGAGTGAACAAGGCGGGTAGCCTTGAGATTTGCGCGATTACGCAGAGGGTCACAGTTAAAACGCGGCGCATTGTACACCGCTAACCCCCTGCTGCCAGACCCCGCTGGATCAGCGTGGCGGTTGCCGGGATTGCGAGTGTCCACCACGAGAGACCCGGGCGGCTGCAAAAATTGAGTCAGGCCTTTGCAGGCCATCGACGTGGACGAGGAAAAAACCGTCCCACGGAGAGAGGTGGAGATCAGTCACGGCGTTCATTGCGCCTCCTTCTTGTTATGCACCTGCACGACAGGCATGGGGCGCATCTCACCCTGCAAACGCCCTCGAAACAAGCGCGCCAGAGCTTTGCATCTCCCTCGGCCCTACGGCTTGCGGCAGCTTTTCCTTACAACATCCGAGAGTCGATCAATCCATGGCGTTTTAGCGTGGTTTTCGTAAATATTTCCTTACAATGTGTAACGCAAACTTGCCGATCGAGAAATGTCTGTAGGACGTCTGCAAATTGACGGTAGCTAGCTCACTAACTAAAAGTCCCGTTTAGTTTTTTGTTTTAAAACGAGAAATTTCAATCTGCAAAACAGAATAAAAAGTTTATTTAAAAATTAAATAAATAATTTTTTGCATTACAAAAGTCTCTGAACTAGGTTCTTCACGTCTCGCCGGACACCTCGACCGGCCAGTCACAACCGTGAAAGTCATCTAGGAGATCGACCATGCAAGCACTGGAAAAAGACTTGGATACCGAACTGCAGCTGGACGAATGGTTTGAAGCGCCGACCCATGAAGCCGCTGTGGAAATGATGCAAGCCGATGCGGTCGTGCCGTTCGGCACGGCGATGTGGCCTCTGTAAGGCATCCCGGGCAGGCACGATCCGGCCGGTCGTGCCTGCCGTTTTTTTCACGGTCAGTCAGAGAGGACTCATGGATAAGCCCCGCGCGATCTCGCATTTCCTTTACTACCTCGAACATCACCCTGCCCTTGCCGGCCTCGACTCGGCGAAGGTATTGCTCGGCCACACGGCTGACTACGAAGCGCTGACCGGCACAATCGCCGAACAGGCTGGCAATCATCCTCGCTTCAAATTCAGCGCCCGACGCCTGGATCTGGAAAGCACCGCAGCGCTGAGCTCGGCGATTACCGACAGCGATCTGTACATTTTCTTCTACGACTCTTCCACCCTGCCCAACCCGCGCCCCGACGGCCCGGAGTTCGTCCGCGCCCTGCAAGGCGTGATGGCGGAAAACTGGAAGAAATCGCTGCTGTTCAAGGATTACGGCGAGTATTTCTACGACACGTTCAGCGTTACCCCGCAGCGCATTGCCGGCTTGAACAGCCATTTGATCCAGCGCATGTCCCGGGCGACGACGCTGAGTTTCAAGGACGATGAAGGCTCATGGTTTGAAACGCCGCTGAGCAGCATCAAGAAATGGACCGACATCAACGGCATCGGCAACTTCGACCTCGCGCCCGGTGAAATCGCCACGCACAGCGAAGCCATCAACGGTCACGTCAAGTTCAAGGGCACGTTTCTCAGCACCATTCCGTTTGCGCGCAAATATGGCGTGCTGGAGTCACCGCTGGAGCTGTGGATCGAGAACTCGACCATCAGCCGCATCGCCACCGAGGTGCCGGGGCTGGAGCATGATTTCAACAAATACCTGGACGCCAATCCGTCGAACCGGCGGATCGAGGAATTGGGGATCGGTACCAATGAAGGCGTGAAGGATTTGTATGCGCGCAATGCCGGGTTTGAGGAGCGGCATTGCGGGCTGCATCTTGGGCTAGGCGGTGGCGCGAAAGGCAGTCATCACCTGGACC
This sequence comes from Pseudomonas helmanticensis, assembly GCF_900182985.1. Taxonomy (NCBI): domain Bacteria; kingdom Pseudomonadati; phylum Pseudomonadota; class Gammaproteobacteria; order Pseudomonadales; family Pseudomonadaceae; genus Pseudomonas; species Pseudomonas helmanticensis. The sequence continues at coordinate 2,606,709 of NZ_FXUY01000001.1, forward strand.
TGATTTTCTCGGGCGGCGTCTTGGCGCTGGATGACAAGCCGGTGTTTGATGGGCGCTTTGTGTTTTAGGCGACTGACGCTATCGCGAGCAGGCTCACTCCTACAGGGGAACGCTTTTCACATTGTAGGAGTGAGCCTGCTCGCGATAGCCATTTCTCACCCACCACAACACTTCCGTTTTCGTCAGACGAAAAAAAACGCCAACCCTGAGGTTGGCGTTTTTGTTTGGGCTTGAAGCTTGCCGCTAGAAGCTCACAGCAGCCTTATTCCGGCTTGCGACGCCCGAAACCCGGGCGCTGACCGGAACCCGCCGGTGCACCACGACGCTTGCCCGACGGCTTGTCGCCATCGACCAGCTTGATTCCCGGACGCTTCGGCGCAGGCTTGGCCGGACGCTTGTTGGTGGTGTCCGCTGGACGATCCGCCACTGGCGTACCACGACCGGCAGGTGCACCACGCTCGCCACGTTCAGTGCGACCATTGGCCGGACGCGGAGCGCGCTCGCCGTCACGGGCGACTGGCTTGCGACCTGGACGCTCACCTTCGATCTGCGGCTCGCGGCTTGGACGTGGGCCGGTCGGCGCGCCAGCGGCTGGACGCAGCGTGCGCACGCGCTCGGTCTTGCCCATCGGGCGCGACGATTTGCGCTGCATACGCTCAAGCTTGTCTTTGCTCTTGGCGTTCAGTTGCGGCATCGCCACTGGGGTCAGGCCGACTTCAGCACTGAGAATGTCGACTTCGTACTGGCTCATTTCGCGCCAGCGGCCCATCGGCAGGTCGGAGTTGAGGAACACCGGACCGAAACGCACGCGCTTCAGACGGCTGACCACCAGACCTTGCGATTCCCACAGACGACGAACCTCACGGTTACGGCCTTCCATCACCACGCAGTGATACCAGTGGTTGAAGCCTTCGCCACCCGGGGCCTGCTTGATGTCGGTGAACTTCGCCGGGCCGTCTTCCAGCACCACGCCGGCCTTCAGGCGCTCGATCATTTCGTCGTCGACTTCACCGCGTACACGCACGGCGTACTCACGGTCCATCTCGTAGGACGGGTGCATCAGCCGGTTAGCCAGTTCACCGTCGGTGGTGAACATCAGCAGACCGGTGGTGTTGATGTCGAGACGACCGATGTTGATCCAGCGACCTTCTTTCGGACGCGGCAGCTTGTCGAACACGGTCGGACGGCCTTCCGGGTCGTCACGGGTGCAGATCTCGCCATCGGGTTTGTTGTACATGATCACGCGGCGTACCGATTCGGCCGCCTCTTCGCGCTTGATCACCTTGCCATCAATGGTGATGGCGTCGTGCATGTCGACGCGCAGACCGAGGGTGGCGTCTTTACCATTGACCTTGATCCGGCCCTGGCTGATCCAGGATTCCACGTCACGGCGCGAGCCGACGCCGATACGGGCGAGGACTTTCTGCAGTTTTTCGCCTGCTGGGCCGATTTCCTGGTCGTCTTTCTGATTGATGTCACTCATCTGGGCACCTCCCGGTGTGGTCTGTTCAAGCGCTCTGAATTGAGCGCCTGAAGCATTGAAATCTGGGTTCTTGGCCGAAGGGATCGGCGAAGGGTCGCGAATCATACGCGGATGTCGGCCGTCGCGCATCAGAGACTAGTCGATCAGGCCAAGGTTATTTCTTTTTCCGCCGACCGGCGTTGCCGAGCTTGATAAGGCGCAGTGCAGCTTCAGCGAGTACCGTGCGCTTGTCGTCCTTGTCGAGTTTCTTCCAGGCTTTGATTTCGCGCTTGCTGCGGCCGCAGCCGAGGCAGATGTCGTCGCTGAACTTGCAGACGCTGATGCACGGGTCTTTTGTCGAACTCATTTGGATACCTTTGAGAGATCAAAAGATCGCAGCCTTCGGCAGCTCCTACATTGGAATGCGGCCCCTGTAGGAGCTGCCGAAGGCTGCGATCTTTTCGGCGTCACTCAGTCTTCGAATTCGCGGCGTTCGGCTTCGATGGCTTCGGCCAGGGCGCGGGCTTCGGCTTCTTCTTCGCTCAGCTCCGGTTCCAGGGCTGGCGCCGATTGTTCGAGGGCGGCGACGGCGGCCAACAGCTTTTCGCGGGCTTGGGCGACGCCAAGAATGTCCTCTTGTGGTTCGGCTTCGGGCTCGGCTTCAAGTTCAACTGCGATGGTTGGTTCGGCGATCTGTGACTCAGGCTCAGTCTCGGTTTCACCATCAACCGTCGGCGCTTCACCGTCCGCCGCATCACGCAGCAAATCGTCGAAGTCGGTCTTGATCCCCTCCTCCATGCTGTCCAGTTCCAGCAACAACGTATGAAAACTGGTTTCCTCTTTCTCCTCCTCCGGCTCGGCGCTGGCGTCGGCCAACTCCTGCAAGCCTTGCGGCACCGGCGCGTCGTCGAAATCGAGCACCGGGTCGGTTTCCATCTCGCGCAGTTCGGCCAGCGGCGGCAGGTCTTCGAGGTTCTTCAGGTTGAAGTGATCGAGAAACATCTTGGTGGTGGCAAACATCGCCGGTTTGCCCGGTACATCGCGGTAACCGACGACACGAATCCACTCACGTTCCAGCAAGGTTTTGACAATGTTGCTGTTCACCGCCACACCGCGCACGTCTTCGATCTCGCCACGGGTGATCGGCTGGCGATAGGCGATCAGCGCGATGGTTTCCAGCAGGGCACGGGAATAACGCTGCGGACGTTCTTCCCATAAACGTCCGACCCACGGCGAAAACTTCTCGCGGATCTGCAAGCGATAGCCAGAGGAGACTTCCTTCAGCTCGAACGCGCGGCCCTCGCAGGACTTGCCCAGCAGGGTCAGGGCTTTCTTGAAGACCGCAGGCTCGGGGCGTTCACCCTCTTCGAATAACTCAAACAGGCGCTCAAGGGATTGCGGCTTTCCCGAGGCCAACAGAAAGGCTTCAAGCAGGGGCGCCAGCTCGCGGGGTTCAGTCAGGTTCATGTTTCGACTCGTTATTCGGCTCGGGCTCGCACGTGGATCGCGGCGAACGGCTCATTCTGCACCAGCTCGACCAAGGATTCCTTGACCAGTTCAAGGATCGCCATAAAGGTCACCACCACACCCAGCCTGCCCTCTTCGGCAGTAAACAGCTCGACGAACGGCACAAAACCGCCGCCCTTGAGCCGTTCCAGCACATCGCTCATGCGCTCGCGAGTGGACAGTGCCTCGCGGCTGACCTGGTGGCTTTCAAACATGTCGCCACGGCGCAGTACTTCGGCCATGCACATCAAAATCTCTTCCAGCGCGACATCCGGCAACAGCTTGCGCGCCCGGGCTTCCGGGGCGTCGAGCTTGGGCACGATGACATCGCGACCCACCCGGCTCAGGCCATCAATGCCTTCGGCGGCAGCCTTGAAACGCTCGTATTCCTGCAAGCGGCGGATCAGTTCAGCGCGCGGGTCATCTTCTTCGTCTTCGATGGTTTCGGCGCGCGGCAGGAGCATGCGCGATTTGATCTCGGCCAGCATCGCAGCCATCACCAGATACTCGGCGGCGAGTTCCAGGCGCACCGACTGCATCAACTCGACATAGCCCATGTATTGGCGGGTGATTTCCGCCACCGGGATGTCGAGGATGTTGATGTTCTGTTTGCGGATCAGGTACAGCAGCAGGTCGAGCGGGCCTTCGAAGGCGTCAAGAAAGACTTCCAGCGCATCCGGCGGGATGTACAGGTCGAGCGGCATTTCCATGACCGCCTGGCCATAGACCATGGCAAACGGCAGTTCCTGCTGAGCGCCGGCCTGGGGATCGACAACGGTTTCCACTGCGGACATTCAGGCCTCGACCATGAACGGCGTCGGATCGCCGCAACCGACGCGGACGACTTCCGGATCATCACCGGTCAGGTCGATCACGGTGGACGCCTTGATACCGCCGAAGCCGCCATCGATGATCAGGTCCACCTGGTGTTCAAGCAATTGGCGCATTTCGTGCGGATCGCTCAGCGGGTCTTCTTCGCCGGGCATGATCAGGGTCACGCTCATCAACGGCTCGCCAAGCTCGGCCAGCAGCGCCAGGGCGATCGGCTGGCTTGGCACGCGCAGGCCGATGGTGCGTTTCTTCGGATGCAGCAACAGCCGTGGCACTTCGCGGGTGGCGTTGAGAATAAAGGTGTACGGCCCCGGCAGATGCGCTTTCAGGATACGAAAGGTGCCGGTGTCGATCTTGGCGTAGTTGCCCAGTTGCGACAGGTCACTGCAGATCAGCGCGAAGTTATGCTTGTCATCGAGCTGACGCAGACGCCGCACGCGCTCGATGGCGTTCTTGTCGCCGATCTGGCAACCGATCGCATAGGAAGAGTCCGTGGGATAAACCACCACTCCGCCCTTGCGGATGATCTCGACCGCCTGTTTTATCAGGCGCGCTTGTGGGTTTTCCGGATGTATCTGGAAAAATTGACTCACATTTTCTACCTGTTCAGACGGCGGCAATAACTGTGTCATGTTTGAACCGACACCACAGGGGTGGAAGGTCCTCGGGAACCGGCCGGTACTGGCCGATCTCGGACCAGCCGCCAGGGCCATGGAAGTCACTGCCGGCGCTGACCAGCAGACCGAACTCGCGGGCAAGAATTGCCAGGCTGCCGACCTGTTCCGCAGGCTGATGGCCATTGACCACTTCAATCGCATGCCCGCCCGCTTGAATATAGTCGGCAATCAGCTTTCGGCGCTTGCTGCGGGTGAAATCGTAATGCCACGGATGCGCCAGGCTGACCCAGGCATTGGCGGCGCGCAGTGTGCCGACGGTGTCTTCGAGCGTCGGCCAGTGCAATTTGACGTCACCGAGCTTGCCGGCGCCGAGCCATTTGCGGAAGGCTTCGGCGCGATCCTTGACAAAACCCTCACGAACCATCCAGTCAGCGAAATGCGGACGGGCCGGCGCGTTGCCGCTGTCGCCCAGCTCCTGCTGGACCCTGCGCGCGCCTTCGAGGGCGCCGGGCATGCCTTTGAGCGCGAGCTTGCGGCTTATTTCTTCCGACCGCAGCCAGCGGCCATCGTGCAATTTGGCGATGGCTTCGACCAACGGTGTGGCATTGACGTCGAAACCGTAGCCCAGCACATGAATGGTCGCGCCGCCCCAGGTGCAGGACAATTCGACACCGTTGACCAGTTGCATACCCAATTCGTTGGCGGCCGTGCGCGCTTCGGCGAGGCCTTCGAGGGTGTCGTGATCGGTCAACGACAGGACTCGCACGCCGTTCTCGAACGCACGCGCAACCAGAACCGCAGGCGCCAGGGCGCCATCGGAGGCCGTGCTATGGCAGTGCAAATCTACATTCACGGAGAGTTGTAACCTCAAATCAGCTGGCGCTATCGCGCGCCCATATGTTTGTTATTATGCCGCCACATCCAGCTTCTGGCTCTCACTGTGAAACAATTCATCGATTTCATCCCGCTTCTGCTGTTCTTCATCGTTTACAAACTTGATCCACGGGTCGTCGACATCGCTGGCCATGAAGTGACTGTAGGCGGTATTTACAGCGCCACCGCGATGTTGATCATCAGTTCGCTGGTGGTGTACGGCGCGTTGTTCATCAAGCAGCGCAAGCTGGAAAAGAGCCAATGGCTGACCCTGATCGCCTGCCTCGTCTTCGGTAGCCTGACGCTGGCGTTCCACAGCGAAACCTTCCTGAAATGGAAAGCCCCGGTGGTCAACTGGCTGTTCGCCGTCGCGTTCATCGGCAGCCACTTCATCGGTGACCGCCTGCTGATCAAACGCATCATGGGCCATGCGCTGACCCTGCCGGATCCGGTCTGGACTCGCCTGAACATTGCCTGGATCGGCTTTTTCCTGTTTTGCGGAGCCGCCAACCTGTTCGTCGCCTTCACCTTCCAGAGCTACTGGGTCGACTTCAAGGTGTTCGGCAGCCTGGGCATGACCGTATTGTTCCTGGTCGCACAGGGCATTTACCTGTCGCGTCACCTGCACGACACCGATACCACAACACCAAAAACCGAGGACTGACATGCTCTACGCAATCATTGCCACCGACGTCGCCAACTCACTGGAAGCACGCCTGGCCGCGCGCCCTGCGCATCTGGATCGCCTGCAAGTGCTCAAGGGCGAAGGCCGCATCGTATTGGCCGGCCCGCACCCGGCCGTCGACAGCAATGATCCGGGCGCAGCGGGGTTCACCGGCAGCCTGATCGTCGCCGAATTCGACTCCCTGAGTGCTGCACAAGCGTGGGCTGACGCTGATCCGTACATTGCCGCTGGTGTGTACGCCAACGTGGTCGTCAAGCCGTTTAAACAAGTCCTCCCTTAAACAGATTTGCAGTGTGACGAGGGGTTTATGTGGCGAGGGGATTTATCCCCGCTGGGTGGCGAAGCCGCCCCAAAGCCATCCAATGCGGTGTGCCTGACACACCGCATTCAATGATTCACGACTGCTGCGCAGCCGAACGGGGCGGTGCGACGTTTCGCTAAATCCCCTCGCCACAAATACTCATCTGGCACAAAACCCTGCTCTGCCACAAAACCCTCCTCTGCCACAAAAATCCCATCAGCCACCAACATCCCTTCCCGCGCACTGAACCTTCTCGCTTCTCACCCATCTCAATCGCTCATTATTCTCGTTTGCCTGCCGACAACCTGCCCAATATCCATTTGGAAGCAGGTATCGCGATGCGCAAGGGTCCGTTGTGTCTGATGTTGGTCACGTTGTCGATCATGGCGCCCGCCCATGGTGAGGAAACCACCGAAGGCGGCACTTCCACGCCATTGTCGTTGAGTGCCGGCAGCCAGATCACCGAGTTGCAACAGCGCCTCAAGGCCAGCGAGCAGCAGCGGGAAGAACTGAACAAACAACTGCAGAATGCCGATAACCAACGCGAAAGCGCCCAGCTCGCCCGGTTGCGCCAAGAGAACCAGCGCCTCAAGCTGCAACTCAAGGAAGCCCAGGCCAGCCCGCAGCCGCGCCTGTTGACCGACCAGCAACAGTGGTTCGTCACCGGAGCCGGAGTAGCGCTATTGGCGCTGCTCTGCGGTATCTTTGCCAGTGGAGCAAGCCGAAAACGTCGGCAATGGCTAAATTGAGTGAGTCATGAGCGAGCTGTTATTGATTGATGATGACCAGGAGTTGTGCGAACTCCTGAGTAGCTGGCTGAGCCAGGAAGGCTTTCAGGTGCGTGCCTGCCACGATGGCCAGAGCGCCCGCAAGGCGCTGGCCGAATCCGCTCCTGCGGCGGTGGTGCTGGACGTGATGCTGCCCGACGGCAGCGGTCTGGAACTGCTCAAGCAACTGCGCAACGATCACGCTGATCTGCCGGTGCTGATGCTGTCGGCCCGGGGTGAGCCACTGGATCGTATCCTCGGCCTGGAACTCGGCGCCGACGATTACCTGGCCAAGCCTTGCGACCCACGCGAACTGACTGCACGCCTGCGCGCCGTGTTGCGCCGCAGTCATCCGGCCGCCGTGTCGACGCAACTGGAGCTGGGCGACCTGAGTTTCAGCCCGGTGCGTGGCGTGGTCAGCATCGACGAGAAAGAACTGACCCTCACCGTTTCCGAAAGCCGCCTGCTCGAAGCGCTGCTCAAGCAGCCCGGCGAGCCGCTGGACAAGCAGGAACTGGCGCAGATCGCCCTCGGCCGCAAGCTGACCTTGTATGACCGCAGCCTCGACATGCACGTCAGCAACCTGCGCAAAAAGATCGGCCCGCACCCCGACGGCCGCCCGCGCATCGTTGCCCTGCGCAGCCGTGGTTACTACTACAGCCTCTGAACCGCACACATCCCCCGGCCAACGGTAACCGACGCCTCCCCTGTAGGAGCTGCCGCAGGCTGCGATCTTTTGATCTTGTTTTTAAAAGACAGATCAAAAGATCGCAGCGTGCCGCAGCTCCTACAGGGATATGTGTAAGGTTGATGACGAAACGTCTTTACCCAAGCTTTACGCAGCGCTGACCGCCGCTGACCTTGATCTCCGTAATCTGAACTCATCCGGAACGTACCGGGAACGAGACAAGGAGATACACCATGCGCAAGACTCTTATCGCTCTGATGTTCGCTGCCGCTCTGCCAACCGTCGCCATGGCCATGCCGCAAGATGGCGGCCCGATGGGTGGCCCGATGGATGGCGCTCGCCACGGCGGTCAGATGCACGGCATGCACGGCAAAGGCCCGTACAGCCAACTCGACCTGTCCCGCGAACAGCGCGAGCAGATCCGCAAGATCATGGGCGAGCAGATGCACGAGCGTAAGCAAGTGGTCGACAAGTACCTGGAAAAACTCTCGCCGGCTGACCAGAAAGCCCTGAAGGACGAGATGGCGGCCAACCACAAGAAAGCCGAGTCCGATGTCCGCGCCGTGCTGAAACCGGATCAACAGAAGAAATTCGACGAGATCCAGAAGAAACAGGCCGAGCGTCGCGCTGAATGGGCCGAGTTCAAGGCGTGGAAAGCGCAACAGCCGCAAAAAGCGCAATAATGTACTGACCCGGACCCGACGGCCAACCCCGTCGGGCCTATTTTTATCTGCCCCCTGTAGGAGCTGCCGCAGGCTGCGATCTGATCGTTCCCACGCTCTGCGTGGGAATGCAGCCGGGGACGCTCTGCGTCCCACAGTCAAAAGATCGCAGCCTGCGGCAGCTCCTACAGGGGCTTTGTGTGTTCTGAGGGTTTTCTGTGCGTTCACTGTTCTGGCGTATTCTCGCGAGCTTCTGGCTGGCCATCGCTCTGGTGGCTGGCCTGTCGATTCTGCTCGGGCACATGCTCAATCAGGACGCATGGATCCTCAGCCGCCATCCGGGCCTCAACACCCTGGCCGGCGAGTGGACGCAAACCTATGAAGCCCAGGGCGAAGACGCCGCCCAGGACATCCTCGAACAGCGCAAACGCCAGTATCACATCGACGTCCAGGTACTTAACGAATCCGGCGACCCGGTGGTCCGTGGCACCTTTCCGCGCCGCGCCGCCGCCTTCGAAGCGCGGCAGAACAACGATGACCGACGCCTGCCATGGCGGCGCCTGACCGACGAATTCACCAGTGACAAAACCGGTGACACTTACCTGTTCATCTACCGCATCCCGCACCCGGAACTCGACGCCTGGCACCGCGAAAGCCTGCTCTGGCCACTGAGTGCGCTGGGGATCGCGCTGGTGGTGCTGACCCTGTTCAGTCTGCTCGTGACCTTCTCCATCACTCGACCGCTCAGCCGTCTGCGCGGCGCGGTGCATGATCTGGGGCAGACGACTTATCAGCAAAACAGCTTGGCGAAACTGGCCAACCGCCGCGATGAATTCGGCGTACTCGCCACCGATTTCAACCGCATGGGTGCGCGCCTGCAAAGTCTGATTGGCAGCCAGCGTCAGTTGCTGCGCGACGTATCTCACGAACTGCGTTCACCGCTGGCACGCCTGCGCATTGCTTTGGCACTGGCCGAACGGGCCAACCCTGAAGAACGCGAGAAACTCTGGCCACGGTTGACCCGCGAGTGCGATCGGCTGGAAGCGTTGATCAGTGAGATTCTGGTACTGGCGCGGGTCGATGCCGACAATGCCAGTGCCGAAGAGGTGGATCTGAACGCGCTGCTCGGCACGCTGCAGAAAGACGCGAAGCTTGCCTCACCCGAGCAGTTGGTGCGTCTCGATGCCGAACCGCAGCTGAACCTCAAGGGCTGGCCGACCATGATCGAGCGCGCCGTCGATAACCTGCTGCGCAATGCCCAGCGTTTCAATCCCGAAGGTCAGGCCATTGAAATGCAGGCATCGCGTCTGGGCGAAAAAATTATCGTCAGCGTGCGCGACCATGGGCCGGGCGTGCAGGCCGAGCATTTGAGTCAGTTGGGTGAGCCGTTTTACCGGGCGCCGGGGCAGACGGCGGCGGGGCATGGTCTGGGCCTGGCGATTGCACGCCGGGCGGCGGAGCGGCATGGTGGGAGTTTAACCCTGGCCAATCATCCGCAGGGTGGCTTTATTGCCAGTCTGGAATTGCCGCTGGTGCCGGGTGCGGTGGTGCAACCCTGAAAGCCGCCCTCACCCCAGAAAAGCCCCTCACCCCAGCCCTCTCCCTTTGGGAGAGGGAGCCGACCGAGGTGTCTGGCGTCAGACATTGACCTGAAACACCGAGTTGATTATGGGTTCGGAAGGCACGTGAATCGTCGCCGACTCCGGGCTCGAAATGCATCGGAACCGTTATCGATTCTGGATTCAGCCGAGCACTTTCAGGTCGGCGTATCTCTAGAGCATCCCCCAATCAGTCCCCTCTCCCTTTGGGAGAGGGAGCCGACCGAGGTGTCTGGCGTCAGACATTGACCTGAAACACCGAGTTGATTATGGGTTCGGAAGGCACGTGAATCGTCGCCGACTCCGGGCTCGAAATGCATCGGAACCGTTATCGATTCTGGATTCAGCCGAGCACTTTCAGGTCGGCGTATCTCTACAGCATCCCCCAATCAGTCCCCTCTCCCTTTGGGAGAGGGAGCCGACCGAGGTGTCTGGCGTCAGACATCGACCTGAAACACCGAGTTGATTATGGGTTCGGAAGGCACGTGAATCGTCGCCGACTCCGGGCTCGAAATGCATCGGAACCGTTATCGATTCTGGATTCAGCCGAGCACTTTCAGGTCGGCGTATCTCTACAGCATCCCCCAATCAGTCCCCTCTCCCTTTGGGAGAGGGCTAGGGTGAGGGGCTCTTCGCTTTACGCCTTACCGGGCCAGGCGCTGACGAACTCGGCCAGATCAACCTTCTCCGCCACACGCGGTTCTTTCTGCGGAGTGCCGAGGTACAGGAACGCAATCACCTCCTCCCCCTCAGCCAGCCCCAAACCTTTGGCCACGTGACTGGAATACGCCAGATCACCCGTGCGCCACACCGCACCAATCCCCTGCGCATACGCCGCCAGCAAAATCCCGTGCGCCGCACACCCGGCCGCGAGCAACTGCTCGGCCTTCGGGTACTTGAGGTGATCCTGCAATTTGGCGATGACCACAACCACCAGCGGCGCGCGCAGTGGACCGTTGCGCGCCTTGTCGATCATCGCCTCGGTGACTTCACCGTCCTGCTGTTGTGCAGCTTCAGCCAGCAACTCACCCATCTGCTCGCGCGCGGCGCCTTCGACGGTCAGAAAGCGATATGGCTGCAAGTGCCCGTGATCCGGCGCGCGCAAGGCGGCGCCAAACAGGGCTTCGCGCTGCTCGGCAGTGGGGGCCGGTTCGACCAGTCGTGGAACGGAAACACGGTTGAGCAAAGCGTCGAGAGCCTGCATCGGCCACCTCCTGAAAAATATGTGCGGCTATTCTAGCTTTAACTGCCAACCGGATGCCGGTTTACATGCCCTGTCCCACGGGTAGAATGGCGCCCTTCCCACATCAGCCCGAGCGGACTTCATGGCGTTGCCGACCTTACGGATCATTGGTTTCATCATCGGCATCTTCCTGATCACCCTGGCTGTCGCCATGGTCGTGCCAATGGCCACCCTGGTGATTTTCGAGCGCACCAGCGATCTGCCGTCGTTCCTCTGGGCGAGCATGATCACCTTCGTCGCCGGCCTCGCCCTGGTGATTCCCGGCCGCCCGGAACACATTCACCTGCGCCCCCGCGACATGTATCTGCTGACCGTCAGCAGTTGGCTGGTGGTGTGCATCTTCGCCGCGCTGCCGTTTCTGCTGACCCAGCACATCAGTTACACCGACTCGTTCTTCGAAAGCATGTCGGGCATCACCGCGACCGGTTCGACCGTGCTCAGCGGTCTCGACAATATGTCCCCCGGCATTCTGATGTGGCGTTCGCTGCTGCACTGGCTCGGTGGTATCGGTTTTATCGGCATGGCGGTGGCGATTCTGCCGCTGTTGCGCATCGGTGGCATGCGTCTGTTCCAGACGGAATCCTCGGATCGTTCGGAAAAGGTCATGCCGCGCTCGCACATGGTGGCGCGGCTGATCGTGGCGGCCTACGTCGGCATCACCATTCTCGGCAGCCTGGCGTTCTGGTGGGCCGGGATGAGCCCGTTCGATGCGATCAACCACGCGATGTCAGCGATCTCCACCGGCGGTTTCTCGACGTCCGACCAGTCACTGGCCAAGTGGACGCAACCGGCGGTGCACTGGGTTGCGGTGGTGATCATGATTCTCGGCAGCCTGCCGTTCACCCTGTACGTGGCGACGTTGCGCGGCAACCGCAAAGCGTTGATCAAGGATCAGCAAGTGCAGGGTTTGCTCGGCATGCTGCTGGTGACCTGGCTGGTGCTCGGCACCTGGTACTGGTGGACAACCAATCTGCACTGGCTGGACGCCTTGCGCCACGTCGCGTTGAACGTGACATCGGTGGTCACCACCACCGGTTTTGCCCTCGGCGACTACAGCCTGTGGGGCAACTTCTCGCTGATGCTGTTTTTCTATCTGGGCTTTGTCGGCGGCTGTTCCGGGTCGACAGCGGGCGGGATCAAGATTTTTCGTTTCCAGGTCGCCTACATCCTGCTCAAGGCCAACCTTAATCAGCTGATTCACCCACGTGCAGTGATCAAGCAGAAGTACAACGGTCACCGCCTCGACGAAGAAATCGTCCGTTCGATCCTGACTTTTTCGTTCTTCTTCGCCATCACCATCTGCGTGATCGCGCTGCTGCTGTCGCTGCTCGGCGTCGACTGGATGACTGCGCTGACCGGCGCCGCCAGCACCGTCTCCGGCGTCGGCCCGGGGCTGGGCGAAACCATCGGCCCGGCGGGCAATTTCGCCACCCTGCCGGATGCCGCCAAGTGGATCCTGTCGTTCGGCATGCTGCTCGGCCGACTGGAGATCATTACGGTGTTTGTGCTGTGTATTCCGGCATTCTGGCGTCACTGATGGCGTTGGGCGCCTGCAACAACCGCGTCCGGTAATCGCCGGGCGTGGTGTCGAACCAGCGGCGGAACGCACGAAAGAAGTTGCTCGGATCGGCGAAACCCAACAGGTAAGCGATCTCCAGCAAGGTCATGCTCGGCTGCGCCAGATACTGTTCGGCCAGCTCGCGACGGGTGTCATCGAGCAGTTGCTGAAAACTCGTGCCCTCCTCCTGCAAGCGGCGCTGCAAGGTGCGTTGCGACAAATGCAGGGTCTGCGCCACGGTATCGCGCTTCGGTTCGCCTTGCGGCAGCAACCGGCACAACACCTGCCGCGCCTTGTGCGTCACGCGACTTTCGGAAAACCGCGCCAGATACTCCCCGGCAAACCGATCGTGCAGCAGCGCCATCGCCTCGTTGGCGGTGGGCAGTGGCGCTTCCATGTCAGCCCGTTCAAAGATCAACGCATCGTACGGCGCGTTGAACATCAGCGGTGCGTGGAAGGCTTGCTTGTAGGGTTCCAGATCTTCCGGTTCCGCGCCCTGCACCAGCACTTTGACCGGGTGCAACGTACGCCCGCTCAGCCAGCCGCACAGGCCCAATGCGCAAGCCAGCGAGGCTTCGGCACTTTGCCGGGTCGGCGGCAAGTGATCGCCATGCACAGTCAGGATCAGCGCATAGCCTTCTTCGAGCAGACGAAAACTCAGGTCGGCACTTTCGGCGATGATGCGCTGATAACGCACCAGCCGTTGAAAGCCTTCGGCCAGAGTATTACTCGACATCAACGCATAGCCGGCGACATGAAACGACGCCGGGCGCACCACTTTGCCCATGTTCAGGCCGATCGCCGGATTGCCGGACAGCTCGACCGCCCGTTGCCAGAGTCGGGTCATGGAATCTTGCGGGAAGCGTGCATCCGGATCATCCAGAGCCGTGTAATCGAGCCCCAGTTGTTTGAACAGAACCCGGCAATCCAGGCCGTCCATCTCCAATGCTTTGACAATCCCCATCGCCCAGCTTGCAGAAGTCGTTCGTTCGCTCATGGCGTTTTTCTTTTACATGAGGGGCCGCATATTACGGCCTGATTTGCGAAGGATACTAAAGTGGCGCCGATTGTCACTGGCCCACGCCAATGATCACTCTAGACTCAAATAAGCTACCCGCAGAACAACTCGTCGCCAGAACAATAACCACAGAGAACGCGGTCGTGGAAAACATCAAGCATTTCAACAGCTTCGCTGAGTTCTACCCGTATTACCTCAGCGAACACAACAACAGCACCTGCCGCCGCCTGCACTTCATCGGCACGACCCTGGTGATTTTCATTCTGGCGATGACCCTCGCCAAAGGCGCCTGGCTGTTGTTATTGGCGGTGCCGCTGGCCGGTTACAGCTTTGCCTGGGTCGGCCACTTCTTCTTTGAAAAGAACCGACCGGCGACTTTCCAGCATCCGCTGTACAGCCTGCTCGGCGACTTTGTCATGTATCGCGACATGATCCTCGGTCGCGTGGCGTTCTAGATAACAAGAAACAACGAGGATGGCCGATGAACGCCAATGCCCGCTTCACCCATATGCAGGACGGCACACAAGAGGACTGGGCGATCATCGCCGCCGACTTCAGTGCCTACGCCAAACAGCTGTCGTCGCGAATTGTGACGCACCTGAAACTGCTCGAAGGTGACTTCGGCGGTTTCCCGGTGGACCGCCTGACCCACTCACTGCAAACCGCGACCCGCGCCTTTCGTGACGGGCGCGATGAGGAATACGTGGTTTGCGCGTTGCTGCATGACATTGGCGACACCTTGGGCTCGTATAACCATCCGGACATTGCTGCGGCGATTCTCAAGCCGTTCGTCAGTGCCGAGAATCTGTGGATGGTCGAAAAGCACGGGGTGTTTCAGGGCTATTACTTCTTTCATCACCTGGGCATGGATCGGCACCTGCGCGAGCAATTCAAGGCGCATCCACAGTTTCAGGCGACCGCCGAGTTTTGTGCCAAATATGATGCGGCGGCGTTTGATCCGGGCTATGACACGCTGCCGCTGAGCTTCTTTGAGCCGATGATGGAGCGCTTGTTTGCGCAGCCGAAGAACTCGATTTACAAGGCGGCGATGGAAGAACACACCACGGCCTAAGATCAACAGATCGCAGCCTTCGGCAGCTCCTACACAGGCTCCATGTAGGAGCTGCCGAAGGCTGCGATCTTTTGCTTCTAAGCGAGTTCGGCGACTTTGGCGGCCTTGAGCTCCGCCTCCCGTGCCTGCGCATCCGCTAACCGATACAACTCGATCGAGCCATCCCAGTGCTCGATCAACGCCGTACACGACTCCACCCAATCGCCGCAATTGAGGTAATCGACCTCGCCGACCTTGCGGATCTCGGCATGGTGAATGTGCCCGCAGACCACACCCTGCAATCCGCGCTTCACGCACTCATGGGCGATGGCTTCCTCAAAGTCGCTGATGAAACTCACCGCGGTTTTCACCTTGTGTTTGAGGTACGCCGACAGCGACCAGTAACCGTAGCCATACCGGGCGCGCCAGTGGTTGAGCCAGCGATTGAGGGTCAGGGTGAATTCGTAGGCCGAATCGCCGAGAAACGCCAGCCAGCGGTGATAACGGGTGATCACATCAAACTGATCGCCGTGAATCACCAGCAGATGCCGGCCGTCTGCGGTGACGTGCACCGCTTCGTCGACCAATTGAATGTTGCCGAGGATCAGCTTTGAGTAACGGCGCAGGAATTCATCGTGATTGCCGGTGACGTAAATCACCTCGGTGCCGCGTTTGCTCATGGTCAGCAAGCGGCGAATCACATTGGTGTGCGCCTGCGGCCAGTACATGCCGCCGCGCAGTTTCCAGCCATCGATGATGTCGCCCACCAGGTAGATCTTGTCGGCGTGGTAGCCCTTGAGAAACTGCGACAAGTGTTCCGCCTGGCAATCGCGCGTGCCCAGGTGCACGTCGGAGATCCACAGGGTTCGCACCCGTTGTTTGCGGCTGGGTTTGGCGAGCTCGGCGCTGGTCATGGGCAACCCTCTGCGATGTTTTCGCCAGAGTGCGCCCGTCCGGTTAATCGTCCATGACAGGCGCGAGTCAGTCCTGTGACAGCGCAGTCCGTGCCGCTCGGTGTAGACTGCTGGCCTGCCCGGAGACCTGTTCATGCGCCCGATTCTTACCCTGCGTCAGTACACCCGCGACCTGATCGTCCACAGCCACGAGCACGCCCAATTGGTGTTCGGGCTGTCCGGCGCGCTGGACTTCGAGGTCGAAGGCTGTGGCAGCCAGGTGCGCCAGCAAAGTTTCGTGGTCATCCCGTCCGGCGCCCATCACGCCTGCGGCAGTCCCGACGGTAGTCGTTGCCTGGTGATGGACATCCCTGACGGCCAATGGCTGGTCCATTCGCTGGGCGAACATGCCGATGCCAGTCGCCGCTTGCTCGAACGACCGGCGCGTTTGTCGCTGGATTCGGGGCAGAGCCAATTGGTCAACTGGCTGGCGAACAGCCCGGTCAGCGATCCGCTGATCGCGCAGCAAGGCGCGGTGTTGCTGCTGGCCAGCCTCAATCATGCGCAACCTGCCGAACTCGCCGCCCGCCGTCTGCCCTACGCGGCACTGGATGCGTACATCGAGCAAAACGCCGGGTATCCGCTGCAAGTCGCCGATCTGGCACGCGTTGCCGGGTTATCCAGCGCGCGTCTGCATGCACGGTTCATGGCGGAATGCGGGCAGACGCCGATGGATTACATGCGCAGTCGGCGCTTGCATCTGGCGGTGCAACTGCTGCGCGATACGGTTTTGCCCATGGGTGAAATTGCCAGCCGCGTCGGTTACAACTCGCAGAGTGCGTTCTCGGCCGCCGTCCTGCGCGAGTTCGGCGCATCACCCGGCCAGCTTCGGCGCGATTCTCGCGACAAAAGACAATAGCCTGCCGACAGACTCTTGGCCCTCAACCATTCATGATCGTTCCCACGTTGATCGTTCCCACGTTGATCGTTCCCACGCTCTGCGTGGGAATGCAGGCCGTGACGCTCCGCGTCACTGGACGCAGAGCGTCCCCAGAGGCATTCCCACGCAGAGCGTGGGAACGATCAACGCGGAGCGTCCCTGGAGGCATTCCCACGCAGAGCGTGGGAACGATCAATGCATCACAACGAATCGTGTCTGGATTAAGGATTGCAATGACTCCGCGTACCGCCCTCGGCGCTTTGCACATTGGTGCTTTGATGTTTGGCCTGACCGGTGTGTTCGGCAAACTCGCTGCCGCCTCGCCTGCCGTGATTGTTTTCGGCCGCGCGGCTTTTGCGGTGCTGGTCCTGGCGTTTTTCGTGCGTTTTGCCAGCCAGAACGGCTGGCAAAAACTGCAGGCGCTGGACTATCGACGCCTCGCCCTCAGCGGAGTGTTGCTGGCCGGGCACTGGGTGAGTTTCTTCATTTCGGTGAAAGTCGCCGGCGTCGCTATCGCCACTTTGGGTTTTGCCAGTTTTCCGGCCTTCACGGTGATTCTCGAAGGGCTGATCTTCCGCGAACGCATTCGCGCCAATGAAATTCTGCTGGTGGTACTGGTCAGCATCGGCCTGATTCTGGTGACCCCGGCCTTCGATCTGGGCAGCGGTGCCACCGTCGGTTTACTCTGGTCGGTGCTGTCGGGATTGCTGTTTTCTCTACTGTCGCTGACCAACCGCGCCAGCTCCGGACGCATCCCGGCCGTGCAGGCGGCGCTGTGTCAAAACGTGGTGGTGGCCCTGTGTTTGCTGCCGGTCGCGGCACCGCAACTGAACGCAGTGCGCGCGCTGGACTGGTTGTGGATCGCCCTGCTCGGGGTGTTCTGCACCGGTGTCGCCCACAGCCTGTTCGTCGCCAGCCTGGCGGTGATCAAGGCGCGCACGGCGGCGGTGGTGTTTGCGATGGAGCCGGTTTACGGCATCACCGTGGCCTGGCTGCTGTTCAATGAAAACCCGACGCCGAAGATGTTGATCGGCGGCGCGCTGATCATCGTCGCCATCGTCGTGTCGGCGCGGATGTCAGGCCATGCCGACAGAAAAACCGTCGCCGCCGAGGCTGCGTCTCACTGAGTGCGGTCGTTGTGGCCGAGGTCGCGGTCAGGATCGATCTGATCGCGCACCCGCTGTTTCAACACCTTGGCCTCCGGAAACCCGCCATCGGCCTTGCGCTCCCAGATCTGCACGCCTGCGCAGGTAATGTGAAACACCCCGCCGGTGCCCGGCACCAGTGAGACTTTGCCGAGATCATCGGCAAACGTGCTGAGCAGTTCCTGCGCCAGCCACGCGGCGCGCAGCAGCCACTGGCATTGGGTGCAATAAGTGATGACAACTTCGGCTTTGGCGACAGTCATGTTCGCTGAAACTCCTGAGACAGAGGGCGCCGCTATAATAGCCGGCTTTATCGCTTGCCCCGAGACTCACAATGCGCCGTCTGCTGTTCTGCCTGCTGCTTGGATTCCTCCCTTTGTTCGCTCATGCCGGCGTCGATGCCAGTGACGCGACGCGCCCGAAAGTCGGCCTGGTGCTGTCCGGCGGCGCCGCGCGCGGGTTGGCGCATATCGGCGTGCTCAAGGCCCTGGAAGAGCAAGGCATCAAGATCGATGCGATTGCCGGAACCAGCATGGGCGCCGTGGTCGGTGGCCTGTATGCGTCAGGCTACAAGATCGATGAGCTGGAAAAACTCGCGCTGAACATCGACTGGCAAGCCGCGCTGTCCGACGCCCCGCCGCGTGAGGACGTACCGTTCCGGCGCAAACAGGACGACCGCGACTTTCTGGTGAAGCAAAAACTCAGCTTCCGTGACGATGGCAGTCTCGGCCTGCCGCTGGGGGTGATTCAGGGCCAGAACCTCGCGTTGCTGCTGGAAAGCCTGCTGGCCCACACCAGTGACACCCGCGACTTCGACAAACTGCCGATCCCCTTCCGCGCCGTCGCCACCGACATCGCCAACGGTGAAAAAGTGGTGTTCCGCAAAGGTCACTTGCCTCAGGTGATCCGCGCCAGCATGTCGATCCCGGCGGTGTTCGCCCCGGTCGAACTTGATGGCCGGCTGCTGGTGGACGGCGGCATGACCGACAACATCCCTCTCGATGTCGTGCGGGCGATGGGCGTCGACGTCGCCATCGTGGTCGATATCGGCACGCCGCTGCGCAACCGCAAACAACTGACCACGGTGGTCGACGTGTTGAATCAGTCGATCACCCTGATGACCCGCAGTAACTCGGAAGAACAACTGGCCGCGCTGAAACCTTCGGACGTGTTGATTCAACCGGCGCTGGCGGCGTTCGGCGTCACCGATTTCGGCAAAGCCCAGGAAATGATCGACGCCGGTTACCGCGCGACGAAAATCCTCGATGCACGCCTCGCCCGACTGAAACCTGCCGAGTCCCAGGATGCCGAACTCAACGCCGCACGCTCGCCGGGTCAGCGCACACCGATCATCACCGCGATCAAGGTCGAGAACGACTCGAAAGTCGATGACGATGTGATCCGCTATTACATACGCCAGCACATCGGCGAGCCGTTGGATCTGGGTCGCCTGCATTCGGACATGGGCACCCTGTACGGCCTCGACTATTTCGAGCAAGTGCAGTACCGCGTGGTGCACAAGGGGCAAGATCACACCCTTGTGATCAGCGCCCGCGGCAAGCGCAGCGGCACCGATTATCTGCGCGTGGGCCTTAACCTGTCGGACGACATGCGCGGCGACAGCGCCTTCAACCTCGGCGCCAGTTACCGTATCAACGGCATCAACCGCCTCGGCGCAGAATGGCTGACCCGCGCGCAGATCGGCGACAAACAAGAGTTGTACAGCGAGTTCTATCAGCCGCTGGACGTCGGTTCGCGTTATTTCGTTGCGCCGTATGCGTCGTTCGAGGCACAGAACGTCGATTCGGTGCTCGATAACGATCCGGTCGCGCAATACCGCGTCGAGCGCTACGGGTTCGGCCTCAACCTCGGTCGACAGATCGGCAACAACGGTGAAATACGTTTCGGTGTCGGTGAAGCCTGGGGCAAGGCTGACGTGCGCATTGGCGATCAGGATCTGCCAAGCGAAAGCTTCACCGAAGGCTTCTACTCGCTAAAGTACTCCTACGATTCGCTGGACAACGTTTACTACCCTCACGAAGGCAAGGACATCAGCCTGACGCTGATGCAGTTCGAACCAAGCCTGGGCTCGGACACGCGCTATCGGCAGTGGGAGTTCAAACTCGACAAAGCCATGAGTCGTGGGCCGGACACGCTGATTCTCGGCGGTCGTTATGGACGCACGCTGGACAATGCCAACGTGGTGACGTCGAGCTTCCTGCTAGGCGGCGCACGGCAGTTGTCGGGTTTCCGCGAGGATTCGGTGTCGGGGCAGAATGTCAGCCTGATGCGCGCGGTGTATTACCGCAGGCTGACGCCGCGCTCGTACCTGCCACTGGATTTCCCGCTGTACGCCGGTGCTTCGCTGGAACGCGGGCGGGCGTGGAACAATGACAATGAGTTCGACAGCGGCTACATCAATGCGGCGAGCGTGTTTATTGGCTTCGATACGCCGTTGGGGCCGTTGAATTTCAGTTATGGACTGAATGATGCAAATGAGCAGGCGGTGTACCTGAACCTCGGCCAAACCTTCTGACCCGTGTAGGAGCTGTAGCCACAGTGCCAATGGGGGAGCGCATAAAACTCAGCGAATCCCCGCCAATAAAGTGCGTGCCGTTTGTTTCAGCGGCTCATCGCCTTCCTTGAGCAGCTCGTTGAGCAGTGCAATCGCGCTGTCGAGGTCGCCGTCATCAATGCAGGTTTGCGCCTGTTCGAGCTTTCCGGATCCGCCGCTGTGCAGCTCCTCCTGCGCTTGCAAATCCAGCGGTTCCAGTGCCAGTGACGGCGAATCAGCAAATTCATTGAGGAAGTCATCGTCCAGCGGCTGGGCATCCGCCTCGGCGATCCACTCAAGCTCAGCGTCCTCACTGTCCGCTGTTTCCGGCAGGGCAAAATCCTGCGGCAGCACTTGCAGGCTGGCACCGAAGGCGGACGCGTCTGTCGGCGCTGGCGCGGTGGCCGGACGGCTTTCTTCCAGATCCCAGGTGGAATCCATCGACAAGGCGTCGAGGTTCAGTTCGAAGTCATCTTCCGCTGGTGCAGGTTCGGGCGCGGCGGCAACGACAGGCGCTGCGCTGGCGACCGCCGGTACGATCGGCGCCAACGAAACCGCACTGGTCAATTTTGGATGACGCTGGCGAATTTCCTGTAACCGCTGCTCATCAACCCCGAGCTGGCGCATATGGTTTTCCTGCAATTCAAAGGCTGTGCTATCGCCCTGGCGCCCCAGCACTTCGAGCAATTGCAGGCCAAGATCAACCCGCTCCGGTTCCTTTTGCAAGGCATCGCGTAACAGCCCGGTTGCTTCGCCGAGCCGGCCATAAGCCAGATAGATTCCCACTGCCTCCAGCACATCGCCCGCCGCCGGCTCTTCTCGATGATCTGCAGAGGCGTGCGTCCTGACCGGCTCCGCGCTTGCGCTCGCATCAACGTCAGGTTCGCCAGGCAGCGCCGCGAATGGCAGCGGTTCGGCGCTGGACGCCTGTTGTTGCCGTCGACGGTGAATAAACAGTGCGGCCAACGCCCCGAGCAGCAGCAACAAACCGCCTAGCAACGGCCAGTTAAAGCCGTCATCGGCGGGTTCGACCGGTGCGGCGACCGGTGCCGGGATTGGCGTTATGACAGGCGCTGGCGGCGCCTTTTGCAGTTCGACCAAGCGGGTTTGCAGATCGCTGATCTGCTTCTTGCCATCGGCAATCAGCACGTCCTGCGCCTGGATTTTCAGATTCTGCTCGTCGAGGATTTTTTGCAGTTGCTGGTTCTGCAACACGCTCGCGGCCAACTGCTCGGCCAGTGCATCGTTGACGGGTGCCGGTGCCGGGGCAACAGGCGCGGTGTCACGCTTGCCTTGCGCGGCCTGCGCGGGCGCAGCCGGTTCAACCGTGGGAAAGCCGGAAGACTGCGGGCGCGGATCCGGCTCATCGGTGGCCGGCACGATACCGGGGGAACCCGGTGGATCGATCAGCACGGTGTATTCGCGCAGCAAGCGGCCGTTGGGCTGACTGAGCTGTACGAGGAAATTCAAATAGGGTTCGTTGACCGGTTTACTCGAGGTCACCCGGATCATCTGCCGATTGCCGTGCAGGATCGGCGTGAACTTGAGGTCATTGAGGAAGAACACTCGCTCAACCCCGGCCTGGCCGAATTCGTCGGCCGTGGCCAGGCTCACGGAGAGATCGTTTTGTGTCAGCCCGCCAACATCGACCAACGCGATGTCGGCCTTGAGCGGCTGATTGAGGGCGGAATGAACAGTGATGTCACCCAGCCCCAACGCCATCGACCAGGTCGAATAGCTGAATACGCCAGCGATCAGCAACCATTTGGCGCCACCGCGCAGTACCACGTGCCGACTTGCGAGCATGAGCATCCCTTAAATAAGCAAAACCGACTTCTATGCGTTCGCACATCCGGTACGAACACGATATTGCCCAGTAGTTCTTATAGTCTGCTCAGCGCGATCTCTCAAAAAAACGGCAGCGGGTTGTGCCTCAAGATTTTTCCAGATTACCCAGAATATGCCCGTGAACCCGCATGCAGACCTTTAAATCCGCCTCGTCGACGCCTTCGAACAATTCGTGACGCAGCTGCGTGGCAATCGTTTCGATTTGTTCGATCAGCGGCAGGGCCGGCGCACAGAGAACGATTTTTTTCGCCCGACGGTCTTCCATCACGGACTGGCGTTGCACCAGGCCCTGGCTTTCCAGACTATCAAGCAAGCGTGCAAGGGTCGGACCTTCGACACCGACGCTCTGCGCCAGCTCCCGTTGGGTCGGCGCCTCTTCAAAGCGCGCCAGATGCAGCAGCACCAGCCAGCGCGCCTGGGACAGCCCCAGGCCGGCCAGCCGGCGGTCCAGTTCGGCACGCCAGCCACGGGACATCTGGGCCAGTTGCATGCCAAAGCGGTGTTGATCGGTTAACGGCATAAAACACTCACGGTTAGACTGAAAAATAAAGAATTTCTAATTATTAGCCAGCTAAGCATGAGCTGCAGTTATAGGCAAGTGGCGGTCTGTACTGAATCGTTACATCTTGAAAGCCCCTCACCCTAGCCCTCTCCCAAAAGGAGAGGGGACTGAATGGGGGATGCGTCAGGGTTACGCCGACCTGATCCTGCTTTACCGAATCCATAATCGACTGGTTCTTTCAGGTCGATGTCAAACCCCAGACACCTCGGTCGGCCCCCTCTCCCAAAAGGAGAGGGGACTGAATGGGGGATGCTTCAGGGTTACGCCGACCTGATCCTGCTTTACCGAATCCATAATCGACTGGTTCTTTCAGGTCGATGTCAAACCCCAGACACCTCGGTCGGCCCCCTCTCCCAAAAGGAGAGGGGGCTGAATGGGGGATGCTTCAGGGTTACGCCGATCTGATCCTGCTTTACCGAATCCATAATCGACTGGTTCTTTCAGGTCGATGTCAAACCCCAGACACCTCGGTCGGCCCCCTCTCCCTCGGGGAGAGGGCTGGGGTGAGGGCTGGCGGCCAACCTACATCTCGAATTCCGATTGCAGCGCAGCCCGCACGCAGTAAAGCACGCCCTCTGGAACCCGGCCGGCGAACAACTCGGCAATTTCGGCGACCGACGGCAACTCGCCTTCGCCATCGAGGAACGCGTCCTGCACTTCGCCCATCAGTTCTTCAGGCAAGTCCAGCGCCTGTTCCAGCGACAATTGCTGCTTGCCGATGGCTTCGGCGAGCATGGTGTAGACGTTCTTTTCCGAGCACTGCAACTGACCGGCGATTTGCAGCGGCGTCATGCCGGCGCGGGCCAGCGTGATCAGTTCGTGGCGTACGTCGGCCACCGCTTTCGGCGCCTCGACTGCGCCGCCAAGCACTTCGAGGAAGGCCTCGCCGTAGCGCTCCAGTTTGCGTGCGCCGACGCCGCTGACCGTGGCCATTTCCGCCAGCGAGGTCGGCTGACTGCGGAGCATTTCCAGCAGCGTCGAGTCGGGGAAGATGACGTACGGTGGTACGCCGTGTTCTTCGGCGAGTTTGCGCCGCAGCGCACGCAGCGCTTCCCACTGTTCGCGCTCTTCGCCGCGCACCAGTTGGCTGGCCGGGCTCTTGCTGTTGCTCTTGGCGGCGACTTGCGGCTTCAGATCGCGGCGCAGCTCCAGGCTCACTTCGCCCTTGAGCAATGGCCGGCAACTGTCGTTGAGACGCAGACCGCCGTAGCCTTCGTGATCGACATCGGCCAGACCACGCGCCACCAACTGGCGGAACAGCGAGCGCCATTCGCTCTCGCTCAGCGCTTTGCCCACGCCCCACACCGACAGGTGCTGATGGCCGAAGCTGCGGATCTTTTCGTTGTCCTTGCCCAGCAGCACATCAACCAGATGGCCGACGCCATATCGCTGGCCAGTACGGAAAATCGCTGACAACGCCTGACGTGCAGGCTCGGTGGCATCCCAGGTCTGCACGCCATCGACACAGTTGTCGCAATGGCCACACGGCTCGGGCATGTCTTCATCGAAATACGCCAGCAGGGTCTGTCGACGGCAGCGGGTTTCTTCGCAGAGCGAGAGCATCGCGTCGAGCTTGTGCTGCTCCAGACGCTTGTGCCGCTCGTCGCCTTCAGAGTTCTGCAGCATCTGCTTGAGCATCACCACGTCTTGCAGACCGTAAGCCATCCACGCATCCGCCGGCAGGCCATCGCGGCCACCACGACCGGTTTCCTGGTAATACGCTTCAAGCGACTTCGGCAGATCAAGGTGGGCGACAAAACGTACGTTGGGTTTGTCGATGCCCATGCCGAACGCCACGGTGGCGACCATGATCAGGCCTTCCTCGTTGAGGAAGCGCTTCTGGTTGAACGCCCGCAGATCGTTGGGCAGACCGGCGTGGTACGGCAACGCCGGAAAACCCTGTTCGCTGAGGAACGTCGCCACCTCCTCGACTTTCTTGCGCGACAGGCAATAGACGATGCCGGCATCACTGCGCCGCTCGGCGAGGAACGCCAGCAACTGCTTGCGTGGCTGCTCTTTAGGAACGATGCGGTAAAAGATGTTTGGGCGGTCGAAGCTCGACAGAAAGCGCTCGGCGTTCTGCAGATGCAGGCGGGTGACGATTTCTTCGCGGGTGCGCTTGTCGGCCGTCGCGGTCAGGGCGATGCGCGGCACGTCGGGGAACAGCTCCGCCAACTGGCCCAGTTGCAGGTATTCCGGACGGAAGTCGTGGCCCCATTGCGATACGCAGTGCGCTTCGTCGATGGCGAACAAAGCGATATTCAGCCCTTGCAGGAACGACAGCATGCGCGGCTGCACCAGACGCTCGGGCGCCAAGTACAACATCTTCACTTCACCGCGTTTGATCCGCGTGGCGAGATCGCGCTGCTGCTCGGCACTCAGTGTGGAGTTCAACGCCGCTGCCGCCACACCCAGCTCTTCGAGGGTGGCGACCTGATCGTCCATCAAGGCGATCAACGGCGACACCACCACCGCCAGGCCTTCGCGCAACAGCGCCGGGACCTGGAAGCACAGCGACTTGCCGCCACCGGTAGGCATCAAGACCAGCGCATCCCCGCCGCTGGCCACGCGCTCAATGATTGCACCCTGACGGCCACGGAAACTGTCGTAGCCGAAGATGTCCTTGAGGACGCGTTGAGCCTGTTCGAGCATAAAAACTCCAAAAATCACAAAAACATCCCTGCAAGGCTGGTTCATGACGGGCAAGGCTGCACCGCAGAATCGTAAGAACGCATTGCATGACAGCCGCAATACAGGCAGGGAGCGCAAAACGCGGCAGTATACCCGAGGCCTCCCCTGCACAGGGCGACACCCGTCGATACAATCTAAGATGCGCCCCTGTAGGAGCTGCCGCAGGCTGCGATCTTTTGATCTTTAAAAAACAACATCAAAAGATCGCAGCCTGCGGCAGCTCCTACAAAGATGTAGGGTGAATCTGCCGTGCGGCTGGCTTGAGCGCTCAAGAAGGCCTAGAATTCCCGCATTGTTTATTCCCCCAAGGTAGCCCCGTAATGTCCTTCGCTGAGCAACTGACCCGCCTGCAAGTCTTCCTCGATGCCGACGAGCTGCACGACGAGGCGCTGGATTACGTGGCCGCGCACGGTTATCTGACCGCGCTGTCGATCTGCGCCGAAGACGTACCGGAGCGTGAGTGGATCGACGCCCTGTTCTCTGAAGAGCCGCATTACAGCAGCGACGCCCAGCGCGCAGAAATTGAAGCCACGCTGATCGGCCTCAAGGCGCACATCGCCCGTCAACTGGCCTCGGATGAAGAATTCGAGCTGCCATGTGACCTCGATCTCGGCGAAGAGCCGGACGACTCCGAACTGCGCGGCTGGTGCATCGGTTTCATGGAGGGCGTGTTCCTGCGCGAAGCAGCCTGGTTCGAAACCGCTGAAGAAGAAGTCAGCGAAATGCTCCTGCCGATCATGGTCGGTTCGGGCCTGTTCGACGAACAGCCAGAGTTCGAAGACATCGCCAAGGACGCCAACCTGATGGACGACATGATCGTGCAGATCCCGGAAGCCCTGACCGCGCTGTACCTGCTGTGCCAGGCACCCGACGAAAAACCGGCGATCCTCAAGCCACGTCACCACTAAGATCCGGCCTATGGACAACCCCATAGGCAACCGCTCTCTGATGTTGCGCTACTTGCTGCTGGCCATCGGCTGGCTCAGCGTGGCATTGGGGGTGATCGGGATCTTCCTGCCTGTCCTGCCCACCACCCCTTTCCTTCTGCTCGCCGCGGCCTGCTTCGCGCGCAGCTCTCCGCGTTTCTATCAATGGCTGGTCGAACATCCACGACTGGGGCCATGGATCCGCGATTACCTCGATGGCAACGGCATTCCGCTCAAGGGCAAGGTCTACGCGATCGGGCTGATGTGGGCGAGCATTCTGTTCTCGTGTTACCTGGTGCCGCTGCCGTGGGCACGGGGGTTCATGTTGACGAGTGCGGTGTTGGTGACGATCTATATCCTTCGGCAGAAGACTTTGCGCAAATCCTGATTCCTCCTTGTCTTCAAACAGAACTGTTTTAAAAGACACCCTGCAGAAGCTGCCGCAGGCTGCGATCTTTTGATGTTGCTCTTCAAAACAAGATCAACAGATCGCAGCCTGCGGCAGCTCCTACAGGGGGCGGTTTCAAGTTTGGGAAATCCATAACCGCTCCCACCCGCTTGACCATTCGTCTTAAACGTTTGCTTACCTGTCAGATCTGACAGTAGGCGGTGCCGGTCAGTGCGGTTCTAATCGATGGAGATCAGTGCGCCCCCCCAGGGCATCCGCCTCCCCGACGATGGGTTATTGCTCATGAGCCAGACAACCAGCAGCGCCAATGCTTCAGAAGAACAGGTCGTCATCTTTCCACCACCGTCGGGCGACGTCGGCGTGCTAGCGGTACCACCGCCGTATGTCATCGGTTACAAGCCGCTGAGCGATGGTGCGCAGGGGGTCAACTACAGCATGGTACACAGCGATGTTCAGGGCTTGCTGGTGTACATCCTCAGCTATTTGCAGATGGCTGTCGGTGACCATATCGATGTTTTTCTCGGCGATAAGTTAATCCCCGTGGCCTCGTTTTTTATAACCGCCGAACATTTCGATGCCGACGGTGTTGTGGCCCGAGATGTGCCTTTCTACATCCCGGCCAGTGTCATGTTGTCCAAGTATTCGCAGCCGGGAAATCAACCGTTCTTTTTCACTGTGAAGCGCATCAGCGATAACACCGAAAGCTCAACGCCCTATCAGCTGTACTACAAAAGTTTTCCGCCGGGCAACCCGGACACCGATGGTGGCAAGCCATTCAACCAGGGGTTGCCGCTGCCCATCGTTTCGGAAACGATCATTGACCAGAGCGTGATCGATACCGGCATGACCGTGACGATCAAAAGCTACCAGCATCAAGCACTGGAGGATCTGGTGAGCCTCGCCTTCGGGACATTGACGATGGTGTTCAAAGTCACCAATGCGACGGCAGATATCGTTTTTGAACTGACACCGGAACAACTCGCCAAATTGCCGCCAAGCGATTCGCTGGTGGTGCGCTATCAGTTGACCGACAAAGTGCACAATCAGAGCGGCTGGTCGGACGCACTAATCCTGCAAAGCAAACCGGGAATCACATTGCTGCCAGCTCCGGCAGTCGAAAGGACACCGGGCAACATACTCAATCATGACCTGCTCTTTGGTGGACCGGCGCGGGTCGTGATTTTCCTCAGCAATTATGCAAAGAATGACCAGTTGCAACTGACTCTGCAGGGCCTCACGGAAACGGGCGAAGCGGTCACGTTCACGTACACCCGGTCCCTGGACGGGATGAGCAGCGTGATTTATTTTGAAATCGAGAATGAGCGCGTGCTGGCGCTCATCCGGGGTTCCCTGCGACTGACTTACACCCTCAGCGCAGGAGGCACTGGCGCACCGCAACTGTCCAAACCGACCAATATCACCATCCAGGGCGGCGCCTTTACGCTACGTCCACCGATGATCGAACAGGTTGTGGAAGACGAACTGCCTGCCAACATCAGCATGGCGAAGGTGTTCATTCCCGATTACTGGGCCTTGAAAACCGGTGCGTCGGTGCAGCTGTATTGGCAGGTCACCGATCCACTCGGGGTCACGCTTCGCTATATTTTCGGGCGCACCATTACTGACCTCGACCTGCCGCTGAGCTTTGATGCAGGCAGCCGTTACATCGCACCTTTCGCCGGCAGTCCTCTGACGGTGCACTACAAGGTGACCAACCCTGGGCGCGCGCCGGTGCAATCACCGCTGCTGGAACTGCGGATCGGCAAGGCCAGCGAGCCGCCGCTGGAATACGACCTGACGAATTTTGACCAATACGGCTGGAATGGCTGGCGTCGGGGTCCGGCAACACTGCCGAATGACTGGACCATCGTGTTCGAACAAGGCAACTACAGGGCGCAAAACTACACCTACAGCAACAACTCGGCGGGCGTTGTGCTGCAGAAACAATTCGCCAATCTGAAGCCCGGTAGCCGGTATTCGTTGACGATCAACTGCATCCGTTTTCGCGGTGAATATGCTGCACCGTCGCTGTCGCTGAGTGCCGGGGGCGTTGCCATTGCCGGGCCGGTGACCCTCAATGACCTGGCCTGGACAACCTTGTCAGGCAACTTCGTCGCCAGCGCCAGCGAGATGACTCTGGCCATTGTCAGTCATGTCGATTCGGGGGTCGGCAACGATTATCAGGTGGACAATCTGGCATTGCAGTTACTCGATGTCTAGCGCCTGAAGAGCATGCCACAGCAAAACAGCACGCTCCTGCAGGAGCTGCCGCAGGCGGCGATCCCGTGATCTTGTCTTTTAAAAGCAACATCAAAAGATCGCAGCCTGCGGCAGCTCCTACATGGATCGGCGGTCGGCATAAAAATCCGTTATCCAGAGCAATCGGGGGCACCGGTTGATATGAAAATCCCGCCCACCCGATCATTCGGTTCGGCGGGTTTTGTCGTTGCCCTCGATCAAACCGTATCCACCTTCTACGAATGATCATTAGATCAACTCCTTTCAACAGTTCCTGACTGAATGGGTGGAGCTGCAGAAAGGTAGGATCCTTTCAAAACAAGGCGTTTAAAAAACACCTCCAGACACGCCTCGCAAGCTACACATCCTTGCGCCTTTGCCTACAGCTACGCCAGAATCCGCCGGCTTGTGCGCCTTGAGGGCGGGATCTATTGTGGGTCGGTCGCTGATTGTTCGGCGATCGGGTTTAGCAGCCTGGATTTACTCTAGACGCACAAGGTCCGTTGCCGTTATGGCGGCTTTGCGTGGGGCACTTCGGTGCGCCGGGTTCTAGAGTCCTGGTCTGCTAACCCGCGTACAGCCGCCACCTCCCTCGTTAGCAGCGAACGGTGGCTGCTTCATTACTCTAGAGGCTTCACCGATGATAAAACCAACGCCAAACCCGCCCGAAACCGACCCGACCTCCCCGTACGAATCCCTCAACTCAAAAAAACTCCACGAAGCCGCCGACCGCGCGCTCGATCACTATCTCCGCCCGCCCGGGTGTAACCGCCGACACCAAAAACGAGGAACTGCTGGCCAATGCCTGTGAAACGCTGGCTTCGGCGAAGACCATCGCCCATGACGCCGCCGCCCTGTTGCCGGCGTCACAGCGCCGGACGCTGTTGGGGCTTGCGCAGTTGATCATGCTCGGGGAACTGGCGGTGAATCGGGTGCTGGATAATCTGGAGTTGCCGGGTTGATGCAGGCGTGATCAACCGCTGAGTTATTCGGCGTCAGATCTGGCGCTTTCGCGAGCAGGCTCGCTCCCACAGTTAACCGCACTCCAGTGTGGGAGCGAGCCTGCTCGCGAAGGGGCCAAAATGAGCAACGCCCTACCATCAGACAGAAAAAACCCGCCGCCCCATCAACCGGGGTGGCGGGTTTTGTCGTTTCAGGCGTCGCTTACACCGTATCCACTTTCAACGAATGATCATTCAGCATCCCGCTGATGATCGTCGCCGTGTCGTGCCCGCTGGCGATCATCCCGCCCGCCCCCGGAGTCACACCGTAGTGGCTGGCGAGGTTGACGCCGGCGAGGTCGATGGTCTGGTTCGGCGTGGCGCCGGCCATGGCGCTGACGTCGATGCTGGTCATCACCGAGGCGCCGCTGCCGCTAACGGTGAAGTGCAGGTAGTCGTCGAGCGACGCGGTGGTGCCGTTTTCACCTTGCAGCAGTTGCGACAGGTCGAGCTTGTCGGTGCCGGGGGTGAAGTCGGTGATGGTGTCGTGGCCACTGTTGCCCTTCAGGTACTGGAAGGTATCGGCACCTGGCCCGCCGGTCAGGGTGTTGTTGCCCATGCCGCCGATCAGCAGGTCGTCGCCGCCGCCACCGTTGAGGATGTCGTTGCCGAGGCCGCCGTTGATCACGTTGTTATTGTTGTCGCCGGTCAACGTGTCGTTGAAGTTGGAGCCGACAAGGTTTTCGATACCGGTGAGGGTATCGGTGCCAGCGCCAAGGGTGTTTTGCGCACCGAGCAGACCGAGATTGACGGTGACCCCGGCCGTGGCGTGGGCGTAGCTCGCGGTGTCGATGCCGGTGCCGCCGTCGAGCAGGTCATTGCCCGGGCCGCTGTAGAGCAAGTCATTGCCGGCGCCGCCATGCAGTTCGTTGTTGCCTGAGCCTGCGGTGAGCACATCGTTGCCGTCGCCGCCATTGAGGATGTTGTCCCCCGTCCCTGCCACCAGAACGTCATCGCCGGAGGTACCGGTGAGGGTATGGCCGTCCTGATACGTGATGGTCACGTTGGCGGTGTCGCTGCCACCGTGGTTGTCGTTGGCGGTGTAGGTGCCGTGGTAATCCGGCGTGACATCGTGCGCTCCGGCGTAGTTGACCGTCATGGTCAGTTGATAATTTTCCGCCGCGCCGGTGTTGCTGCCACTGGTATTGGTGATGTTGGTGATGTGGATCTGATAGGTGCCATCGGCGCTGGCCGTGATAGTGCCGCCGTCGGCAATCGTCACGAACGCACCACCGTTGAGCGAATACTCCATGGTGATGTGCCCGGCCGCCAGGTTGTGGTCGAGGTTGAGGGTCTCGCCCTGTTTCAGTTTGACGGTGATCAGGTCTTCATCGTTGGCATTGGCGGTGGTCACCGCGCCGAGGTAGCCGCTGACCACCAGCATGGCGGTCAGTGCCGCCGTATTGGCCGCAAACGAACTGCGCACGTCTGCCAGGCTCTGATTGGCGGCGGTGTTGCCGGTGCCGGCGAAGCTGATCGCACCGGTGCCGGTGAAGTCCGCGCCCTTCGCCGCCCAACCGGTGTTGAACGTGGTCGGTGAGGCGTTGAGCGTATCGCCATTGGGGTCGGTGTCGTTGGCCAGCAGCAACTCGCCCGGCACCACGACATTGCTCGACAGCACGTTGGTGATGACGTGATCGTCGACTGCCACTGGCGGCGCATTGGGGATCACTTTCACGGTCAGCGTCGAACTGGCGAGGTCGCCGTCGTTGTCGCTGACGGTGAAGCCGATGTTCTCGGTGATGACCACGGCGGTGGTTTTCTGCGAGGTGTAGGTGTAGTCGCCGGTGTCGAGGTTGATCACCAGGGTGCCGCTGTTGTTGGTGGCAATGCTCACCGTGTT
This sequence comes from Pseudomonas helmanticensis, assembly GCF_900182985.1. NCBI lineage: Bacteria > Pseudomonadati > Pseudomonadota > Gammaproteobacteria > Pseudomonadales > Pseudomonadaceae > Pseudomonas > Pseudomonas helmanticensis. The sequence goes on from NZ_FXUY01000001.1 coordinate 2,638,619, forward strand.
GTTCACGGTGTTGAAGGTGCCGTGATTGGCGCCACCGGTTGCGGTCAGCGAGCCTTGGCCGCTCAGGGCTTTCGGATCGTAGGTGTAGGTGGTGCCGTCGACGACGATGGATTTGATGAAACCGCCATCGGCGCCGAACGTACCGCCTTCGCCCAGCAACGAGCCGGTGACCGGCGCGCCCTGCACGGTGCCCGAGAGCACCGAGTTGAGCTGATTGAGGTCGGTGACCACCACCGCATTGGTGTTGGTGTGGCTGATGCCGTCATAGGCCAGCGGGTCGAGGTTGGCGTTGCTGACGCCGCTGCCGAGGCCGATCGCGTAGTTCTTGATGTTGTTGGCATCGAGGAAGTTTTTCAGCGCGGCTTCATCGCTGGTGCCGATGTCTTGACCGGTGGTGGGTTTGCCATCGGAGAAGAAGTAGCCGACGTTCTGCGCCCCGGTGAGTTTGCCAGAGGTATTGAACGCGGTTTGCAGCGCGGCCACGGCGGCGTCGTAGTTGGTGCCGCCACCGGCATTCAGGCCGGCGAGCAGCGTCTTGGCAGTGGCGACATCGACCCATACCGAGGTGCGGTCGGTGGCGTTGCTGCTGAAGGTGACCAACTGCACTTTGACATCGCCCAGATCATCGTACTTGTCGAGCAAGGCGCTGATCGCCTGCTTGGCCAGATCCAGCCGAGACAGGCCCGGCACACCCGAGGCGTCGGCCATACTGCCGGAAATGTCGAGAACGATGAGGATGTTGGAGTCGATCTCCACCGCCGCCACCGAACGATCCGACGCCACCGCTTTTGGCACATCGTCGACGATGTTGACGACGAGGGTGCTGGTGGTGCTGTTGCCCAGCGCATCAGTGGCTTTGTAGGTGAAACTTTCGCTCAGGGTGTTCGCCCCGTCGTTGGCGTTCGGCGTGGTTTTCGGCGCAGAGGTCAGCGTGTAGGTGTAGGTGCCGTCGGCGTTGAGCTGGATCTGCCCATAGGTGCCGGTGGCGCTGCCGACCAGGGTGTAGGTGATCGCCCCACTGCCGCCGGTGACGGCGCCGACCAGCGTGCCGGTCGCGGTTTCACCGGTATTGGTCGGATCGCTGCCGGTGACCGTACCGGGGGCCAGATCCTGGCCGTCCTTGGTCAGGTCGAGGGCTTTCTCGTAAACCGTCACGTCCTGATCGACCGAGGCCACCAGTTTGCTGTCAGCGACGTTGATGGTGATGGTCGTGGTGCTTTCATCGCCGTCGCTGTCGCGAATGGTGTAGGTGAAGGTATCGGTGGCGCCCGGTGGGCTCACCGAGTTCGGGTTGCTGTGATAGACAGCGTTGCCCAAGGCATCAAGGGTCAGATAGCCGAAGTTACCGTTGATGTTGCTGTTGAGGCCGCCGATCGCCGAAGTGCCGGTGTTGCTGCCGGCGCGCACGCCCACCACCGCGCCGCCCGCCGCCGCGCCATCCGCACCGGTAACGTCGTTGCCCAGCACGCTGATGTTGACCGTACCGCCTTCAGCCACCGACCCGGTATCCGCTTTGGCCGTCGGCAAGTCATCGATGATGTTGACGTTGATCTGGCCGCTGGCAGTGCTGCCATCGGTGTCTGTCGCCACCACGTTGAAGTTCTCGGTGAGGCTATTCGCGCCGTTGCCGGTCGGGTGCGCTTCATTGTCGACCAAGGTGTAGCTGTAGCTCACCACGCCGGTCGTCGCGTTGTAGCCGGTGACGGTGAACGTGCTGCCCAGCGGCGAGGTAACGGATTGCGGGAACCCTGCCGCGACACCGTTGGTGACCACGGCGATACCGCCGACGGTAAGACTTTGCAGACCATCGAGGGCGGTGACGGTAAAGGTGCCGCTCTGGGTCAGCGCCGGCGTATCGGGGCTGGTGCCGTCGCTGAGGTTTTTCTCGTAGACGGTGAGTTCGCCGCCGTTGACGTCGAGGCCGTTGAGCACCACCGGATCGTCGTTGTTGTGGATGTTCAGCACCAGGTTGGCGGTGCTGGTGTCGCCATCGGCATCGGTCAGGGTGTAGGTGAACGTCTCGGTGCCGTTGCCGCCGCCGTGCAGGTTCTTGAAGTCGGCATCGTTGGGATTCAGCGTGTAGGTGTAAGTCCCGTTGGCGTTGAGCACCAGCGTGCCGTAGGTCCCGGTGAACGTACCGGCGGTGATCGGCCCGGCATTCGGTCCGGTCGCCACCACATCCGCGCCTTGCACGTCGTTGGTCAGCACGTTGCCGGTCAGGGTCAACTGGCTTTCCGAGGCGCTGTTGGCGTTGCTGTCGTTCACGGCTTTGGGCACGTCATCGACGATGCTGACGACGATGCTGCTGGTGACGACGTTGCCCAGCGAATCGGTGGCCTGATAGGTGAAGGTTTCAGTCAGCGTGTTGGCACCGTCGTCGGCGTGCGGCGTGGTGGTCGCTGGCGACGTCAACGTGTAGGTGTAAGTGCCGTTGGGATTGAGGACGATCTGCCCGTAGTTGCCGGTGGCACTGCCGACCAGCGCATAGCTGATCGCACCGACCGCACCAGTGACCGAACCGACCAGCGTGCCGGACGCGGTTTCGCCGGTGCTGGTCGGGTCGCTGCCGATGACCGTGCCCGGCGCCAGGTCGGCGCCGTCCTTGGTCAGGTCGAGGGCTTTCTCATACACCGTGACATCGGTGTCGCTGGTCGCACTCAGCTTGCTGTTGGAGACATCGATGGTGATGGTGGTAGTGCTTTCGTCACCATCGGAATCGCGCACGGTGTAGGTGAACACATCCACCGCGCCCGGGCCGCTCACCGCATTGGGATTGCTGTGGTAGACGGCGTTGCCGTTGGCGTCCAGCGTCAGGTAGCCGTAGGTGCCGTTGATGTTGCTGTTGAGGCCACCGATGGCCGATGTCGAGGTGTCGGCACCTGCGCGCACGCCGACCACCGCGCCGGTGACGGCCGGCCCGTCAGCGCCGCCGATGTCGTTATCCAGCACATTGCCGCTGACGGTGCCGCCCTCCACCACCGACGCCGCGTCGGCATGGGCGCTCGGCAAGTCATCGACGATGTTGACGTTGATCTGCCCGCTGGCGGTGCTGCCATCGGTGTCGGTGGCGACGACGTTGAAGTTCTCGGTGATGCTGTTGGCGCCGTTGCCGGTTGGGTGCGCATCGTTATGGTCAAGGGTGTAGCTGTAGCTGACGACCCCGGTGGTGGGGTCGTAGCCGGTGATGGTCAACGTGCTGCCAAGTGGCGTGACAATCGACTGCGGGAAGCCTGCGGCCACGCCACCGGTGACCACGTTGATGCCGCCCACGGTCAGGGTTTGCAGGCCGTCGAATGCGGTGACGGTGAAGGTGCCGCTCTGGGTCAGCGCCGGAACGTCGGGGCTGGTGCCGTCGCTGAGATTTTTCTCGTAGACGGTGAGTTCGCCGCCATTCACATCGAGGCCGCTGATGACCACCGGATCGTCGTTGTTGTGGATCTGCAAGACGAGGTTGGCGGTGCTGGTGTCGCCATCGGAATCGGTGATGGTGTAGGTGAAAGTTTCAGTGCCGTTGCCACCGCCATGCAGACCTTTGAAGTCGGCATCGTTCGGGTTCACGGTGTAGGTGTAAGTGCCGTTGGCGTTGAGCACCAGCGTGCCGTAAGTCCCGGTGAAAGTACCGGCGGTGATCGGCCCGGCATTGGGGCCGGTCGGTACGCGGTCAGCACCTTGCACATCGTTGTCGAGGACGTTGCCGACTAGCGTGAGTTGCGTTTCCGATGCAGTGCCGGTGTTGCTGTCGTTCACGCCTTTTGGCAGGTCGTCGATGATGTTCACATCGAGGGTCGCGTTGGCGGTGGTGCCGTTGTCATCGACCACAGTGACGGCGAACTGCTCAGGCAGATTGTTCGCGCCGTTGGCGGTCGGATGCGCGTCGTTGTGATCGAGGGTGTAGCTGTAGCTGACGACGCCAGTGGTGGCGTTGAAGCCGGTGATGGTCAGCGTGCTGCCCAGCGGTGTCGTCACCGATTGCGGGAAACCTGCGGCCACACCATTGGTGACTACGGCAATGCCGCCGATAGTCAGCGTGGTCACGCCGTCCAGCGCGGTGATGGTGAACGTACCGCTTTGCGTCAGCGCGGTGGCATCCGGCGTGCTGCCGGTGCTGAGGTTTTTCTCGTAGACGGTGAGTTCGCCGCCATTCACATCGAGGCCGCTGATGACCACCGGATCGTCGTTGTTGTGGATCTGCAGAACCAGGTTGGCGGTGCTGGTGTCGCCATCGGAATCGGTGATGGTGTAGGTGAAAGTTTCAGTGCCGTTGCCACCGCCATGCAGACCTTTGAAGTCGGCATCGTTCGGGTTCACGGTGTAGGTGTAAGTGCCGTTGGCGTTGAGCACCAGCGTGCCGTAAGTCCCGGTGAAAGTACCGGCGGTGATCGGCCCGGCATTGGGGCCGGTCGGTACGCGGTCAGCACCTTGCACATCGTTGTCGAGGACGTTGCCGACTAGCGTGAGTTGCGTTTCCGATGCAGTGCCGGTGTTGCTGTCGTTCACGCCTTTTGGCAGGTCGTCGATGATGTTCACATCGAGGGTCGCGTTGGCGGTGGTGCCGTTGTCATCGACCACAGTGACGGCGAACTGCTCAGGCAGATTGTTCGCGCCGTTGGCGGTCGGATGCGCGTCGTTGTGATCGAGGGTGTAGCTGTAGCTGACGACGCCAGTGGTGGCGTTGAAGCCGGTGATGGTCAGCGTGCTGCCCAACGGTGTCGTCACCGATTGCGGGAAACCTGCGGCCACACCATTGGTGACTACGGCAATGCCGCCGATAGTCAGCGTGGTCACGCCGTCCAGCGCGGTGATGGTGAACGTACCGTTTTGCGTCAGCGCCGCCGAATCAGGAGCGCTGCCCAGTGCCAGGTTTTTCTCGAAAACCGTGAGCTCACCACCCTCGACGTTCAAGCCGTTGATGATCACCGGATCGTCGTTGTTGTGGATCTGCAGAACCAGGTTCGCTGTGCTTTTATCGCCATCGGAATCGGTGAGGGTGTAGCTGAAGGTTTCAGTTCCATTGCCGCCACCGTGCAGGGCTTTGAAATCTGCATCACTGGTGTTCAGGGTGTAGGTGTATGTGCCGTTGGCATTGAGCACCAACGTGCCGTAAGTCCCGGTGAAAGTACCGGCGGTAACTGGCCCGCTCGGCACACGGTCGGCACCCTGCACGTCATTGCTGAGGACATTGCCGGTCAAGGTCAGCAAGGTCTCCGACGCCGTTGCGCTGTTGCTGTCGTTCACCGCTCTGGGCACGTCGTCGATGATGTTGACGTCGAGCGAACCGGTGGCGCTGTCGCCATTGCTGTCGCCGGCCGTCACAGTGAAATGTTCGCTGAGGCTGTTGCTGCCGTCACCGGCCGGATGCGCGTCGTTGCCGTTGAGCGTGTAGCTATAGCTGACCACGCCAGTGCTCGCGTTATAACCGGTGATGGTCAGGGTGTTGCCCAATTGCGTGGTCACCGACTGCGGAAAACCTGCGGTCACGCCGCCGCTGATCACGTTGATGCCGCCGATATTGAGGCTGTTCAGACCATCCGGTGCCGTCACGGTAAAGCTGCCGCTCTGGGTCAGCGCGCCAGGATTGGCTGCCGAACCGGTAGGCAGATTGGCTTCATTGAGGGTCAGTTCGCCCCCGGGCACGGCGAGGCCGCTGAGGGTGACGATGTTGTTGACCGGCGGCGGAATCACCGGCGCCGGCGTGTTATCGCCGTTGTCGATGACCACGTTGTGGCGCTCTTCAGGAAACTCGGGAATACCGCCAAACCCGGCAGTGGGAAAGCCGATACGCGGATCGACGCGTCCGCCGACTTCCGTCAGCAGCACGAAACTGTGTCCGCCACCAGCCTCGCCTGGCACGCCGCCCGGCGCGTTGGGACCGGCGGCAGTGGCTTCAGCGGTTTTGGTCGGGTCGTCACCGGCGGCGATGGCTTTCTGGATCTGCTCGACGTCGGTCATCTGCGCTTCGCTCGGCGTCACCACCTCTGGCGCATTCACGTGGCCCGCCTGATCGGCGAGCAACTGGCCGGTCATCGTCAGGCTGCTGTCGCGACCGAGGGTAAGCTCCTGGCCGTTTTGCAGATGGACGGCGACGGCGCCTTCGGCCCCAGTGATCAGTTGATCGCCGGCAAACAGGCGATCCCCCTCAACCAGAGCGCGACGAGTACCGTCAGCTGCCTGCGCGAAAACCTGACCAATGACTTTAGTGACGGTGCCGATGAGCGTTGCCATGTGAAATCCTCCGCTGCCGACCACCGTCGGCACTGGTAAGCGAAGCAGCCCATGGCTCAATCGGGTTGCCGGAGGTGACGCTCGCACCCTCGACAGTTCGTTTCGCAGTGTCTGTCCGATAAGGAAACTCAAGTGCGATCAAGCACTTGTGAACCCTGATCAAGACAACCCGCCTGCTAGCGCTACGTAACGGTGGTGAATCACCCGAGTGACAAAAATCTGTCGCTCATCGACCGCTACGCGTCCCTCCCCTTCAGCAGTACTTCGCCGTATGTCGCAAAGTGAGTGGAACTTTCCTCAAGCCTTTTTGAGCTCCCTAAAGCGCATGAAACAAAGGCTTTCGTGCTGAACAATGTGCCGGATTTTACAAAGCGCATAAGTTTTTTTCGGCATAAGCCTTATGAAAAATTTTTCTTAGCTACGCTCTAGGATGTTCTTAGCTCTGTTGTTACAAGAGTGAAACGCCTACACCTAAAAATTCCGTCAAATATTTGGCGACAGTAACGCACCATCAGGACTCAGGGAGATGCACCCATGCGCGTTCTAACCCCCCTCTGCAGCGCGGTTTTGCTGGCCATGGCTTGCACTTCTCAAGCCCAGGCCATGAACCTCACCGAAGCCATCCAGAGCACCATTGCCACCCACCCGGAACTTGCTTCGCGCGTGGACGCCCGCCTGTCGGCTGATGAACAAGTGAAAGTCGCCAAGGGCGGCTTCTATCCGTCCGTCGATTTGAACGCCGCTTATGGCCGTGGCTACAGCGATAACACCAACACCCGGGCCTTCGGTAACCACGACACCCGAATTCTCAACTACACCCAGTCCGAACTGCGGCTGCGGCAAATGCTGTTCGACGGTTTCAACACCGCCAACGAGGTCGAGCGCACCAAAGGCGTGTCCAATTCGCGCGCCTATTATGCGCAAGGTACCGCCCAGGATCTGGCCCTGCGCACCATCGAGGTCTATCTCGAAGTGCTCAAGCGCCGTGAACTGGTGACCCTGGCGAAGAACAACCTGCAGGCGCATTTGCGCGTCAACGATCAGATCGGTCTGCGTACCGAACGCGGCATTGGCAGCACGGCGGACTCCGATCAATCGGTCGCCCGTAAAGCGCTGGCACAGAACAACCTCGACACCGCCGAAGTCGATCTGGCCGACGCCGAGTCGAACTTCTACAGCGTGGTCGGACGTCTGCCCGACGAGCTGGAAGCACCGGCCTCGACCCGTGGCGAATTGCCAACCAGCCTGCCGGAAGCACAGCAGAGCATGGTCGAGAACAACCCGTATCTGAAATCCGCGCAGGCTGACGTGCAGTCGGCCGAGAGCCAGTACGAAGTGGCCAAGTCGCCGTTCTATCCACGCTTCGATGCCGAAGCGGCCGTCGGTGCGAACAACAACGTGCAAGGCGATGAAGGCCACGACAACGAATGGCGTGTCGGCGTGATCATGAACTACAACCTGTTCCGCGGCGGCAGTGACAAGGCGCGATTGGCCTCCGATGCGCACCAGATCAACCAGGCCATGGACATCCGCAACAACGCCCTGCGCCAGCTCAACGAGAACATTCACCTGGCGTGGAACGCCATGGTCAACGCGAAGAAGCAGACCCCGACCGCCCGCGAATACGCTGAAACCACCAAGCGGGTACGCGCCGCGTATCAGGATCAGTTCGGCCTTGGCCAACGCACCCTGCTCGACTTGCTCGACAGTGAAAACGAGCTCTACAACGCCAACCGTCGCTACACCGAAATCCGCTACACCGAGGAATATTCGATGTACCGCGTGCTGGCGAACATGGGCCAGTTGCTGAGCAAACAACGGGTGGTGCTGCCGGCCGATGCGATCGCCTCGAGCGAAGTCAAAAACGAAGCGCGCCTTCCTGAACTGAAGTAGCGATCTTGATCGTTCCCACGCTCTGCGTGGGAACGCAGCCCGTGACGCTCCGCGTCACTGGACGCAGAGCGTCCCTAGAGGCATTCCCACGCAGAGCGTGGGAACGATCAACAGTGTGAGTGCTGCGCACTCAAGCGGGAGCAAGCTCCCTCGCCACAGGCGATCAATATGACCAGCATGGAACCCGGTAACGCCGGGATCGATCCGCGGCTGAGCTTCGATGATCCGTTACTTGACGGTCTGTTGATCCTCTGCAAACTGCATGGCGCGATCGTCAGTCGCGCCAGCCTGAGTGCCGGGCTGCCCCTGAACAAGCAACGCCTGAGCCTGGATCTGCTGCCGCGCGCAGCCGCCCGGGCCGGGTTGCAGGCGCGCATTTTGCGCCGTGATCTGAAGGATATTTCGCCGCTCAACCTACCAATCCTGTTGCTGCTCAACGACGGCCGCACTGCGGTGTTGCGGCGTTTTGGCGACGACGGCAAAGCACTGATCCTGCCCAGCGAAGCCGATGGCGGCGAGCAATGGGTCAGCCGCGAAGAACTCACTGAGCACTACAGCGGCCAAGCCTTGTTTGCCCGTCCGCGCCATGAACTCGAAGACCTGCGCTCGCCGCTGGTGCCGCGTGTGCATGCGTGGTTTCGCGACACCCTGAAGCTGTCGAAATGGCTCTACAGCGATGCCATCCTCGCCAGTTTCCTGATCAACCTTTTAGGGTTGATGGTGCCGCTGTTCGTCATGCAGACCTACGACCGCGTGGTGCCAAACCAGGCCACCTCGACCCTGTGGGTGCTGTCGATCGGGCTGCTGATCGGCACTGGTTTCGAACTGGTACTGCGGGTGGTGCGCGCGCATCTGCTGGACACCGCTGGCAAGAAAACCGATGTGATCCTTTCCGCGACTTTGTTCGAGCGCATCACCGGCATGTCGATGAAGGCGCGGCCGGCGACCATCGGCGGATTCGCCCAGAGCATTCATGATTTTCAGGGCCTGCGTGAGTTTCTCACCGCAGTGACCCTGACCAGCCTGATTGACCTGCCTTTCGTGGTGCTGATGCTGGTGGTGATCGGCCTGCTCGGTGGCTGGCTGGTGGTGATTCCGCTGCTGGCGTTTCCGCTGACGATCATCTTCGCCCTGGTGATTCAGGTGCGCCTGCGCGATACCGTGCAAAAAAGCCTGAGCCTCGGTGCCGAACGCCAGGCCGTGCTGATCGAAACCCTCGGCGGCCTGGAAACCCTCAAGGCCTGCAGCGCTGAAAGCGAGCGCCAGCACAAATGGGAAAGCACCCACGGCGCCCTCACCCGTCTCGACAGCCATGCGCGCAACCTCTCGGCGCTGGCCACCAACGGCACGCTGTTCATCCAGCAGTTTTCGGGGATGGCGACGATCGTTGCCGGGGTCTACAGCATCATCGCCGGCAACCTCAGCGTCGGCGCGCTGGTCGCCAGTTACATGCTCGGCAGCCGCGTGCTCGCGCCACTCGGGCAGATCGCCGGGCTGATCACTCGTTATCAGCAAGCGCAACTGACCATGAAAAGTACCGATGCGCTGATGTCCCTGCCGCAGGAGCGTGACGGCAAACAACGGCCATTGGAGCGCACGCAGTTGCAGGGGGCGCTGGACGTCAACGGCGTGACCTTCCATTACAACGGCCAGAATGCACCGGCCCTGAGCAATGTCACGTTCAGCCTGAAAGCCGGCGAACGGGTCGGCATCATTGGCCGCAGCGGTTCCGGCAAAAGCACCCTGGCGCGCCTGGTCATGGGTTTTTACGAACCGGAAGAAGGCCAGTTGCTGCTCGACGGCCTCGACTTGCGGCAACTGGATGTCGCCGACCTGCGCCAACAGATCGGTTATGTCGCCCACGACCTGCCGCTGCTGGCCGGCAGCCTGCGTGACAACCTCACGCTCGGTGCCCGCTACGTCAGCGATTCGCGGATGCTGGAAGTGGCCGAGCTGACCGGCGTCACCGAACTTGCCCGCCAGCATCCGCAAGGCTTTGACCGGCCGGTTGGCGAGCGTGGGCAATTGCTCTCCGGTGGCCAGCGTCAAGCGGTGTTGCTCGCACGATCCTTGTTGCTCGATCCGCCGATCATGCTGCTCGACGAACCCACCAGCGCCATGGACAACAGCAGCGAAGACCAACTGCGGCAGAGGCTGCATGGCTGGGTGCAAGGCAAGACGCTGCTGCTGGTCACCCATCGCACCTCGATGCTGAGTCTGGTGGATCGTTTGCTGGTGCTGGACAACGGCCGGGTCGTCGCCGATGGTCCGAAAGAAGCGGTCATCGATGCACTGCGCAAGGGCCGCGTCGGCTCGGCGGCGGTCTAGGAGTTGCCCCATGCCTGCTTCCTCCGATAGCAAATCACGCGGCTACTTCGACAGTTTCGGCAAAAGCGCCGAAGCCGAATTCATGCCGGAAACTGCCGGCGCCTCGTTGCAGGACTCGCCGCGCTGGTCGCGGATTACCGTGTGGCTGGCGGCGGCGCTGTTGATCAGCGCGTTGGTCTGGGCCAAGTTCGCCGTGCTCGAAGAAGTGACCATGGGCGAAGGCAAGGCGATTCCGTCGAGCAAGGTTCAGGTGATCCAGAACCTTGAGGGCGGCATCGTTACCGAAATCTTCGTGCGTGAAGGGCAAATGGTGAACAAGGGCGACAAGCTGTTGCGTCTGGATGACACGCGTTTTCTGTCGAACAAGGGTGAAAGCGAGGCCGATCGCTATGCGCTGACCGCGCAGGTTGAACGGCTCTCGGCAGAGGCCGAAGGGCGACCATTCAAGCTCTCCGACGAGGTAATCGCCAAGGCCCCACAAGTCGCCGAGGACGAACGTTCGCTGTACGACCAGCGCCAGCGCCGACTGGCCAGTGAGCAACGCACCCTCACCGAACAGCTACGGCAGAAAACTCAGGAGCTGGCCGAATTTCGCTCCAAGCAAGGCCAGTTCAGCTCCAGCCTCGCGTTGCTGCAACAAGAGATGAACATGTCGGCGCCGCTGGTTGGCACCGGCGCGGTATCGCCAGTGGAAATCCTGCGGCTCAAGCGCAGCGCAGTGGAGATTCGTGGCTCGCTGAACGCGACGACGCTGGCGATCCCCCGGGCGGAATCGGCGATCAACGAGATCAAGAGCAAGATCGACGAATCGGAACAGACCTTCCGCTCCGACGCGGCCAAGGACCTCAATCAGAAACGCACCGACCTGTCGAAGATCACCGCCTCCAGCATCGCCATCGACGACCGCGTCAGTCGTACCACCGTGACCTCGCCGGTGCATGGCGTGATCAAGCAATTGAAGGTCAACACCATCGGTGGTGTGGTGCAGCCAGGCAGCGACATGGTCGAAATCGTGCCGCTGGAAGACAATCTGTTGATCGAGGCCAAGGTGCGTCCGCAGGACGTCGCGTTCCTGCATCCGGGCCAGAAAGCCATGGTCAAGTTCAGCGCTTATGACTACACGATTTATGGCGGACTGAGCGCCAAGCTTGAGCTGATCGGGGCTGACACGATCACCGATGACAAGGGCAACAGTTTTTACCTGATTCAGGTGCGCACCGATAAAAACCATTTGGGCGGGGATGTGAAACCACTGCTGATCATTCCGGGGATGGTGGCGACGGTGGACATTATTACCGGGGAGAAGAGCGTGCTGGATTACCTGCTCAAACCCGTGCTGAAAGCGCGGACCGAGGCGATGCGCGAGCGCTAGCGAATGATCGTTCCCACGCTCCGCGCAGGAACGCCGCCCGGGACGCTCCGCGTCCCTTCGCGACAGTGACGCAGAGCGTCACTGGATGCATTCCCACGCAGAGCGTGGGAACGATCATCTGTCGCCATGATTACGCTGGAAGGTCTCCTCCCCCATCGCCGCAATCTGCCCCTCGATCAACGCCTCGAACGGCTTGAGCAACGGCTCGAATGACGCCGGCGCTTCCAATTCCTGCAACGCCTGCACAATCGCTTCAATCGTCGACAACGCGCCCGGCCCCGGTGCCTTGCGCAAGCGATAGCGCGACACGCCACCTTCGGCCAGCGTCACCCGTGGCAACGCCGCCAGCAGCGGATTGAGGTGGAGCATCTTGCGCGCCTTGCGCCACGTGCCGTCCGGCACCACCAGCAACAGCGGCTCATCTGATTCGCCATAAGTCTGCATCGGCTGCGCATCATCGGCGGGAAACAACAACCGCGCGCGATACCCTGGCTGATTGAGCAGCGCCGGCAAATCTTCGAATACTTCACCGACAATAAGCTCGGCATTACTCAACCCGAGCGCCGCCAACCGCGCAGTATTCAGCGCATGATTGACCTCACTCGGATGCTGCAACAGCAACACCCGCGTGCGGCTGTCGAGGCGCGGGATCAGCGGGCACAGGCAATGGGTTTGTGGGCGCAGGCAGCGCGGGCATTGCGGTCTGGACATACTTCTTTTTCCTACACGCTAAGCCTGATTGAGCTGAGCTTTGAGCAAATCACGGAACGTCTGGATCAGCGGTTCGCGGCTGCGACCACGGCGCATGATCATCGAGAATGGCGCCTGATAGCCGAAGGTCGCCGGCAGCAACACACGCAAGTCGCCCTTGTCGGCCCACGCCTGAGCGTAATGCTCCGGCAAATAACCGATGTAGGCGCCGGACAGCACCAGAATCAGCTGCGCCTCCATACTCTCCACCGTCGCGGCGCTGTGTTTGAAGCCGTGCCGGGCCAGTTCCGCCTGACTCCAGTAACCGCGCCCGACCATGCGTTGCTGGGTGATGACCTGCTCGGGAATACGCCGCTCGTTGAACAACGGATGCCGGCTGCTGCAATACAACCAGTGTTGTTCGCGGTACAGCGGCATGTACACCAGACCGCTCATGCGCGTGGAAAACGCGCCGATGGCCAGATCGAGGCGGTTGTCCTGCACGCCGAGTTGCAGTTCGTACGGGCTCATCACCGACAAATGCAAATGCACCGCCGGGTGTTCCTGGCTGTAACCGCCGATGGCTTCGGCGAACGGCAGAGCCTTGTCGCTGACCGTGGAGTCGATCACCCCGAGGTTGAGCGTGCCGCGCAGTTCGCCCTTGAGCGCGGCGGCGTATTGCTCGAAACCTTCGAGTTCAGCGAGCAGGCGCAGGGTTTCCTGATGGAACAGCTCACCCTTGCTGGTCAGGCTGAACCCGCCGCGCCCGCGATGACACAGCACCAGGCCGAGCGCGGCTTCGAGCTGGCTCATGTAGGTGCTGATCGCCGAGGTCGACAGGTTGAGTTCCTGCTGGGCGTTGGCGAAACCCTGATGACGCACGACGCTGACGAAGATGCGCAACAGTTTCAGGTCGGGTAAAGCGTTGGCCATGTCTACTCCAAGGATCGTTCCCACGCTCTGCGTGGGAATGCAGCCCGTGACGCTCTGCGTCACCTGCGAGTACGGCTGGACGCGGAGCGTCCGTGGATGCATTCCCACGCGGAGCATGGGAACGAGCAGGTGTAGAAGTCTGGCATTAGTTTAGAAAAATCTGAACTAAGTTTTTGCCCGTAGCGATTCTTTCCCCGCACTACATTTCGCATCATCGGCCCCACAGCGGCGCCCGAACCTGTGCTGTACGGCGCGCCGACATAAATAAAACAAAGACGATGAGGCCTTACCCGTGGACAAGATTCTTCACCAACCACTGGGCGGCAACGAAATGCCGCGCTTCGGCGGCATCGCCACCATGCTCCGACTCCCCCATGTACCGACCGCTGCCGGCCTGGACGCTGCCTTCGTAGGCGTGCCACTGGACATCGGGACTTCGCTGCGCCCCGGCACCCGCTTCGGGCCACGCGACATCCGCGCCGAATCGGTGATGATCCGCCCGTACAACATGGCGACCGGCGCTGCGCCGTTCGACTCGCTGGCCGTGGCCGACATCGGTGACGTGGCGATCAACACCTTCAACCTGCTCGACGCCGTGCGCATCATCGAAGAAGCCTACGACAACATCCTCGAGCACAACGTGATCCCGATGACCCTGGGTGGCGACCACACCATCACCCTGCCGATCCTGCGGGCGATTCACAAGAAACACGGCAAGGTCGGTCTGGTGCACATCGATGCCCACGCTGACGTCAACGATCACATGTTCGGCGAGAAAATCGCCCACGGTACGACCTTCCGTCGCGCGGTTGAAGAAGGTCTGCTCGATTGCGATCGCGTCGTGCAGATCGGTCTGCGCGCCCAGGGTTACACCGCTGATGACTTCAACTGGAGCCGCGATCAGGGCTTCCGCGTCGTACAAGCCGAAGAGTGCTGGCACAAGTCGCTGGCGCCGCTGATGGCTGAAGTTCGCGAGAAAGTCGGCGGCGGTCCGGTGTATCTGAGCTTCGACATCGACGGCATCGATCCGGCTTGGGCACCGGGCACCGGCACCCCGGAAATCGGTGGTCTGACGACCATTCAGGCAATTGAAATCGTTCGTGGCTGCCAAGGCCTCGACCTGATCGGTTGCGATCTGGTAGAAGTCTCGCCCGCTTACGACACCTCCGGCAACACCTCGCTGCTGGCCGCCAACCTGCTGTACGAAATGCTCTGCGTACTGCCTGGCGTGGTCCATCGCTGAGGGTCGGGTCATGAACGAACGTGATCAGGTTTTGCAAGCGGCCGCCGAACTGGTGTCCGCGTTTGCCCGTAACGATCGCGAAGCTTATTTCGGCGCGTTCAGCGCCGATGCAAGTTTCGTCTTCTACACCCTCGAACAGCCGCTGCTGTCGCGCGATGCCTATCAGGCCTTGTGGGACAGCTGGCGCGCCGAGGATGGCTTCGAGGTGCTTGCGTGCACCTCGAGAAACGCCTTCGTCAGCCTGCAAGGTGACGTGGCGATTTTCATCCATGACGTGGCCACCGAGCTGCGCATGCAAGGGGAGCAACACTTCAGCCAGGAGCGCGAGACGATTGTTTTCAAGAAACAAGCGTCGAGCCTAGAACAACAAGGCCATTGGCTGGCCTGCCACGAACATTTGTCCGCAATGCCGGAAGGGCTGCCATCCCCTTAGCCAAGACAGGTGACGCTCACGCACGATGAGCGCGCCTTTATGATCGGAGCAGATCATGAATAACAACAACAACGACCAAAGCCTTACGCAAATTGAAACCCACGGGGTCGAACAGATCCCGGACCACGAACGCAGCGCAGGCCCGACGGACTTGTTCCGGATGATCTTCGGCGGTTCGAATACCTTTGCCACCGCCGTGCTCGGCAGTTTCCCGGTGCTGTTCGGTCTGTCTTTTCAGGCCGGCGTCTGGGCGATTGTGTCGGGCGTGCTGCTCGGCTCGCTGATCCTCGCACCGATGGGCCTGTTCGGCCCGCTCAATGGCACCAACAATGCCGTGTCGTCGGGTGCGCACTTCGGCGTGCACGGGCGAATCGTCGGTTCGTTCCTGTCGCTGTTGACCGCTATCGCGTTTTTCTCGCTCTCGGTGTGGAGTTCGGGGGATGCGCTGATCGGTGGTGCAAAACGCCTGATCGGTCTGCCGGAAACCGACCTGACCCTGGGCCTGGCCTACGGTCTGTTCGCGATCCTGGTGCTGACCGTGTGCATCTACGGCTTCCGCTTTTTGCTGTGGGTGAACAAGATCGCGGTGTGGAGCGCCAGCCTGTTATTCCTGCTGGGCATCTTCGCCTTCGCCGGTCCTTTCGATGTGAACTACGCCGGTACGGTGAACCTCGGTCAGCCGGGCTTCTGGGCCGCGTTCATCGGCGCTGCGCTGGTGGCGATGAGCAACCCGATTTCCTTCGGTGCGTTCCTCGGTGACTGGTCACGCTACATCCCGCGTGACACCTCCAAGCAGCGGATCATGGCAGCGGTGGTGCTGTCGCAGATCGCCACGTTCATCCCGTTCCTGTTCGGCCTGACCACCGCGACCATCGTCGCGATCAAGGCGCCGGACTACATCGCGGCGAACAACTATGTCGGCGGTTTGCTGGCGGTGTCGCCGAGCTGGTTCTTCCTGCCGGTGTGCCTGATTGCGGTGATCGGCGGCATGTCCACCGGCACCACGTCGCTGTATGGCACCGGGCTGGACATGTCCAGCGTGTTCCCGCGTGTTCTCTCGCGAGTGAAAGCGACGTTGCTGATCGGCGTGCTGTCGATTGCCTTCATCTTCATCGGCCGATTTGCCGCGAACCTGGTGCAGAGCGTGTCGACCTTCGCCGTGCTGATCATCACCTGCACCACGCCATGGATGGTGATCATGATCATCGGTCTGCTGGTGCGTCGCGGCTTCTATTGCCCGGATGACCTGCAAGTGTTCACGCGCGGCGAACAGGGCGGACGCTACTGGTTCAGCCACGGCTGGAACTGGCGCGGTCTGGGTGCGTGGATCCCGAGCGCGGCGGTTGGCTTGTGCTTCGTCAACTTGCCGGGGCAGTTCGTTGGCCCGCTGGGTGAAATGGCCGGCGGCATCGACATCAGCTTGCCGGTGACCTTGGGCCTGGCTTCGGTGGTGTACCTGACGCTGCTGAGCCTGTTCCCGGAACCCCGGGAAGTGTTCGGCCCGAAGGATGTGCGCAGCCAAGTCATAGAAAAACCTGAACTGCGTCAGGCCGCCTGATCTGCACAGAAATTTGAAGGATTGGAGTTTTTGTGGCGAGGGAGCTTGCTCCCGCTCGACTGCGCAGCAGTCGCAAATCAGCGGTTGAGTTTCACTGAAGAAACTCGGTTGCAGGGTTTGGGGCCGCTTCGCAGCCCAGCGGGAGCAAGCTCCCTCGCCACAGAGAGACATTCGATTCAGCGTTCCACATAAAAAAGACAATCGGAGACACGCCATCATGGCTTTGGATTTATTCGTCGTCCTCATCTACGCCGCCGGCATGCTTTTGCTCGGCTATTTCGGCATGCGCAAGGCCAAGACCAACGAGGACTTTCTCGTTGCCGGTCGTAACCTTGGCCCAAGCCTGTACATGGGCACCATGGCCGCGACCGTACTCGGTGGCGCGTCCACCGTCGGCACCGTGCGCCTGGGTTACGTGCATGGCATTTCCGGTTTCTGGCTGTGCGCGGCACTCGGTTGCGGCATCGTCGCGCTGAACCTGTTCCTCGCCAAACCGCTGCTGAAACTGAAGATCTACACCGTTACCCAGGTCCTCGAAAAACGCTACAACCCGATGGCCCGCTCGGCGAGCGCGGCAATCATGCTGGCCTACGCGCTGATGATCGGCGTGACCTCGATTCTGGCCATCGGCACCGTGCTGCAAGTGCTGTTCGGCCTGCCGTTCTGGATCTCGGTATTGCTCGGCGGTGGCGTGGTGGTGGTGTACTCGGCAATCGGCGGCATGTGGTCGCTGACCCTGACCGACATCGTCCAGTTCATCATCAAGACCGTGGGCCTGATGTTCATCCTGTTGCCGATCTGCCTGTACCGCGTTGGCGGTTGGGACGAACTGGTGCTGAAACTGCCGGCGACTGCCTTCAGCTTCACCACCATCGGCTGGGACACGATCATCACCTACTTCATGATCTACTTCTTCGGCATCCTGATCGGTCAGGACATCTGGCAACGGGTGTTCACCGTCAAAACCGCCAAAATCGCGCAGTACGCTGGCAGCATCGCGGGCGTCTACTGCATCGTCTACGGTCTCGCCTGCGCGCTGATCGGCATGGCCGCTCACGTGCTGATCCCGGATCTGGACAACGTCAACAACGCCTTCGCCGCCATCGTCAAACTGTCGCTGCCGGACGGCATCCGTGGTCTGGTGATCGCTGCCGCACTCGCGGCGATGATGTCCACCGCCAGCGCCGGCCTGCTCGCTGCGGCCACCACCCTGACTGAAGACCTGCTGCCGAAACTGCGTGGCGGCAAACCGTCGAGCCTGCGCATCAACCGCCTGTTCACCCTGCTCACCGGTGTGGTCGTGCTGGGTATCGCGCTGGTGGTGAACGATGTGATCAGCGCCCTGACCCTCGCCTACAACCTGTTGGTGGGCGGCATGCTGATCCCGCTGATGGGGGCGATCTTCTGGAAACGCGCGACCACGGCCGGCGCCATCGCCAGCATGGGTCTGGGCTTTGCCACGGCGTTGCTGTTCATGTTCAAGGACGGTCTGGATGCGAACACGCCGATCTACTACAGCCTCGCTGTGGGTCTGGTGAGTTTCGTGGTGGTCAGCCTGATCTCCCCGCGCCCGGCGACAGTGGCGAGTGCGATCTAAGCTTTGATGTAACGACTTGATGCTTTCTTCGACGGGTGTGGCGTCGGTTGCCACACCCGTTTTTTTCGTCTGGAGAAAAGTGAATATGAAGATCGTTTCGCGCGATCAGTGGTTTGAAGTGCAGAGTTTGGGCGATGGCATTCGGCTGATTCACGAGCCGTATATCCGCCCGTTCTACCGTTGCAACCTCTGGCACATTCAAGGCCGCGACAAAGACCTTTTGCTGGATAGCGGTTCGGGGCTGGTCAGCCTGCGCGAGCAGTTGCCGTGGATTACCGAACGGCCATTGGTGGCAGTCGCCAGCCATTGCCACTTCGACCACATCGCCGGGCATCATGAGTTTGACGAGCGGCTGGTGCATCGCGCCGAAGCGGACATCCTTGCGGCGCCGGATGGCGAGAATGATCTGAGCCGCGCCTTCGTCGGTGACGACATGTTCGAGGCGCATCCGGATTGCCCGTTGTGCTACGCCGAATACCGGGTCAGAGCCGCGCCCGCGACCGGGTTTGTCGAGGACGGCGATGTGCTCGATCTGGGCAATCGCACGCTGCAAGTGCTGCACACGCCGGGGCACTCGCCGGGCGGGATCAGCCTGTACGAGGCGGCGACTGCAACCCTGTTCAGCGGCGACATCATCTACGACGGGCCGCTGATCGAAGACGCCTACCATTCCAATCTGCAGGATTACGCCACCAGTCTGCGACGTTTGCAGGCGTTGCCGATCCGCACCGTGCATGGCGGGCATTTCGGCAGTTTTGCCGGAGAGCGTTTGCGCTCGATGATTGACGAATGGTTGCGCGGGCACGCCTGAGGCCTGCTTCACTCAAGCAGAACAACTATCAGAAATATCTGCCATGAGAAGAGCTGCCGTGCGTGCCGCCGTGCACCGGTTCATCCGCCGCCTGCTGGAAAACCGCGAATTCAATGACCACACCAGCCTGGTGCAATTGGGTCTGGAGAAAGCCGATATCGAGGATCTGATCTTTCATCTGGAAGATGAATTCGGACTGACGGCGTTCACCGCCGAGGAAGACCGCATGCTCAAGACCGCGAGGACCGCGAATGACTTGAGCAGGTTCTTGCTTGAGATTGGTCGGCACTGAAAGCAAAAGATCGCAACCTGCGGCAGCTCCTACATTGATCCGTGTAGGAGCCGCCGCAGGCTGCGATCTTTTGATCTTTTATTTATGCACTACCGCCGACGAGGCTGGCGCCGACGCTGTTCGTCGTCCGTGCGGATCGGTACAGGTTGCAGAGGCGGTTCGATCAAGCCGAGGGCAACACCCAAATCATGCAGCCAGTTTTGAATTTTCTCTTTCATCGTCATGCCCCCTTCAGGGTGGTGCTGAGCGGCCGGAATTCTGAGGCCGCTTCGCACTGATAATAGTCCGAAGTCCTACGCAATGCTCGGCCAAATCCGCAATGATCTGTTACTGAATTGAACAGAGTCCGCTGGCATTGGTTCACGCTGTTTCGCGGGTTTCGATCTGAGCCGCAGGATAGACCGCTTGCTGCACCTCAACCCAGGCGTTCAGGTTGGCGCCGACCATGCCCTTGCGCCACATGAGCCACGTTGTCGCACCCACGAATGGCTCGGCCAACGGATGCACCGCGACGCTATCGCGCCCCGGCAGACTGGCGAGCATCGACTCCGACATCAGCGCCACGCCACTGCCGGCAATCACGCAGGCGAGCATGCCCTGATACGACTCGATCTCCATCGCCCGGCCCATCGACGCGTGGTAATGCGCAAACCACGCTTCCAGGCGCATGCGGTAGGAGCAGCCGCGACGAAAGGTGAACACCGAACGCCCCTCCACATCCCGGGCACTCGTGACTGGCGGATGATCGATTTCAGTGATCAGCACCAGCCGCTCCTCGCACAACGACACGCCATCGAGGCCGGCCAATTCCAGCGGGCCATCCACCAGCGCCGCATCCAGCCGCCCGGTGAGCAGACCTTCGAGCAACTCACCGCTCGGCGCCGACTGCACTTGCAGATTCACCGCCGGATACGCCTTGTGATAGCGCGCCAGCAACGCCGGCAAATGAATCGCCGCCGTGCTGTACATGGTGCCAAGGACAAAATCCCCCGCCGGCTGTCCCCCCATCACTGCCGCACTGGCCTGATCGCGTAATGCAAACAGTTTGCCGGTGTAGTCCAGCAGGACTTTGCCCGCCGGCGATAGCTGCAAGCGCTGACGCTCGCGCAGGAACAGTTCGACGCCGAGTTGCTCTTCGAGCTGTTTGAGCCGAGTCGACAGATTCGACGGCACCCGGTGCAGGCGTTCGGCGGCGCGGGTAATCGAACCCTCCTCGGCCACGGCCTGAAAAATCCGCAGTTGGCTGAACTCCACAACTTTCTCCAAAACAGAACAAGTTACTCACTATTATTCAATTTTAAAGAAAGTCAATCAGTCCTAGCCTGACGGTCATTACAGCTTTCTACGGAAATCCGACCATGTCACCACTGACGCGCCTGTGCGCCTGCTTCGTCGCCCTGATGATGGCCATGGGCATCGGGCGTTTCGCCCTCACCCCGCAAATGCCGCACCTGCTCAGCGAAGGCCAGTTCGACCTGACTGCCGCCGGTCTGATTGCCGCAGCCAACTACCTCGGTTACCTGTTGGGCGCGGTGGATGCAATGTTCGCGCATCGCCCGCAGCAAGTGCTGCGTCGGCTGCACGGTGGGCTGTGGTTGTGCGTGCTGCTGACGCTGGCATCGTTCTGGGCTGACGGGTTCTGGTCGCACCTGGTGTTGCGCTTCGGCACCGGGGTGGCGAGTGCCTGGGTGTTGGTGATGATCACATCGTTGAGTCAGCCGCTGGCGGCGGCAGCCGGTCGTCCGAGGCTGGGTGCGCTGGTATTTGCCGGACCGGGTCTGGGGATTTTTCTCACAGGCTTGCTGGCGCTGGTCTCACATCTGCTGCAGCAGACCTCGGCGACGTTGTGGCTGATTTATGCCGTGGCCGCATTGCTGATGCTGCTCGGGGTGTGGCGAATTCTTCCGCAACCGGTCGCCGCCGCATCAGTCGTCGCAGCTCACGTCAGTCCGTCGCATCGCGGTATCGGCCGTCTGGCACTGATCTATGGGCTGTATGGCGTGGGTTACATCATCCCGGCGACGTTTCTTTCGCAAATGGCCAATGCGCAGTTTCACGGGCAATGGCAGGCCGACCTGTTCTGGCCGTGCTTTGGTTTGGGTGCGGCGATCGGCGTGTTGCTGGTGAGCTTGCGCCGACATGACCCTGAGACCACACGGCACTGGCTGACGGCGACACTATGGCTACAAGCCGCCGGGGTGTTTGCCTGTCTGCTGGGCAGTGGCCTCGGTCTGGCACTGGGCGTAATTCTTTGCGGCACGCCGTTCCTTGCGTGCATGCAACTGGTGATGCAGCGCTCGCGAGAGCTGGCGCCGCACGCCACCCAGCGCAATGCCGGCATGCTCACCGCCTGCTTCGCCGTCGGTCAACTCAGCGGCCCCTTACTGGCGGCACTGAGCAGTCATTACAGCGGCAGTTTGCATCCGGCGTTGGTGATCGCCGGCAGCGGTTTGCTGATTGCCGGCGGCCTGGCGATGCAATCGGTCAGTGCTGGCCGAGCGCTTTGCGCAAACGCCGACGTACCCACTGCTCGGCGCTGACAAAGGTGATGCCGAGCAGCACCAGCACTGCGCCAACGACGAAGTTCAGGGTCAGTTGTTCGCCGAGCAGCAACACGCCGAAAGTGACGCCGAACAACGGCGTCATGAAGGAAAACACCGCCAGGTTGGCCGCCAGATAACGCCGCAGTAGCCAGAACCAGACCAGATAACTGAAGAACGATACGACCAGCCCCTGGAACAGCACACTGGCCACGGCCACGGGCGTCAGACTGACGTGGGTAATCTGACCGCTGAACAGTGCGATCAACAGCAGGCCGACGAAGCCGACGATCAACTGATAGAACAGGGTCAATGTCACCGGCGCTTCCGACAGCCGCGAGGCACGCACCACCACGGTGGTCGCGCCCCAACAGGCACCGGCCAATACACCGAAGGCGTCGCCCAGCAGCATGCGCCGGTCGAGGTTGTCCCACGACACGCCGCCGGCGAAAGCTATCGCGATACCGATGAACGCCAGCAGAATGCCCAGCCATTGCACCGGCCGCAGGCGCTCGCTGGCCAACAGAAAGTGCACCCCCAACGCGGTAAAAATCGGTGCGGTGTAGAGGAACACCGACATATGCGCGGCAGTGGTCAGCTGCAGGCCTTCGGCAATGAAGAAGAACTCCAGACCGAACAGCGCACCGGCGAGCAAACCACCGCGCCAAGTGTTGCCGACCTGATCCCAGCCGCCCTTCCAGCAGATCAACAGCCCGACCAGCAACGCGGAAATCCCCGAACGCGCGGCAGCCTGCATCACGGGTGCAATGTCCGGCGCGGCCCACTTGATCATCACTTGCTGCACGCCCCAGATCAGGCACAAGCCGATCATCACCTGCAAGGCAAAACGGTCGGCGTTACGCCGATCGACACTCACCGCAACACCTCGAACACACACAACATGGCAGGCCATCCAATGGTCAATAACAGTGCGGGGATTATCAATCAGTCAGACGGAAAAAGCCGTCTGAAAAAGACATTCAGTTCTTCAGTGGCGTCAGGGTTGAATGGCTGTCGGCTGCGCCGCCAATCGCTGGCAAGCCAGCTCCCACAGTGAACGGGTTGCTCACTGATTGTTTATTCAACACCAAACCCTGTGGGAGCTGGCTTGCCAGCGATGGCGTCAGTTCAATCGACGCGGGTTAGATCAGCTCCAGCAAACCGCCTCGCCAACAAAAACCCGACGGTACAGGCCAGCGCAGTGGCAAACGTCCCCCACGCCCAATCCAGCAACGTCACCTGCACTGACCAGCCGCGCAGCGTCGCCCAATTGGTCAGGTCGTACGTGCCATACGCCACCAGCCCGAGCAACGCGCCCATCTTCGCCGCCCGCTGCCAACTCAGCGCCGGCAGCACCACAAACACCACGCAACCGGAAACATACAGGCAATAAAAAACCGCTGCGGGCACCAGCAGCGGTTTTTCCAGCATCAGCGAACCGAGCAGCTCGCGATAGGTCGGCGCCATCAGCAGGCCGAGCCAGATGCCGTCGAGCAGCAGAAACGTCAGCAGCGTTGCAACATAGGCAATCAGTGCCTTCTTCATAGCAGCTTCCTCATGTAGGAACTGCCGCAGGCTGCGATCTTTTGATGTTGCTTTTAAAAGACAAGATCAACAGATCGCAGCCTGCGGCAGCTCCTACATCGGGCCAGCGGTGGCTCAGGTTAGTTCAATGCGATCGGCGTGGATGACGATCTTGCCTTCCTTGTACAGCGCACCGATGGCCTTCTTGAAGTTGCCTTTGCTGACGCCGAACAGGCTGCTGATCAGCGCCGGATCGCTCTTGTCGCTGACCGGCAGGGTGCCGCTGTTGTCACGCAACTTGGCGAGGATCTTCGAGTTCAGGCTGCTGGCCGCTTCCTGGCCAACCGGTTGCAGGCTCAGGGCAATCTTGCCGTCGGCACGCACTTCCTTGATGTAGCCCTTCTCGCTCATGCCGGCGCGCATGAACTTGAAGATTTCGTTCTTGTGGATCAAACCCCAGTGCTTGTTGTTGATGATCGCCTTGAAACCCATCTCGGTGGCTTCGGCAACCAGCAGGTCAACTTCCTGGCCCTGGCTGTAGTTGGCCGGGGTCTTGTCGAGGTAGCGATCCAGCCGCGCGGTGGCGGTAATGCGGCGGGTGTGCTTGTCGAGATAGACGTGCACCACGCAGTATTCGCCGGCGGTCATCTGCCGTTTCTCTTCGGAATACGGCAGCAACAGATCCTTCGGCAAACCCCAATCGAGGAACACGCCGATGCTGTTGACTTCAACAACTTTCAGGCTGGCAAATTCACCGACCTGAACTTTTGGTTTTTCAGTGGTAGCGAGAAGTTTGTCTTCGCTGTCCAGGTAAACAAATACGTTGAGCCAGTCTTCATCTTCGCTGGGAATATCTTTAGGGATATAACGGTTGGGCAAAAGAATTTCGCCGTCGGCACCGCCGTCCAGATATAAACCGAAGTTAGTGTGTTTAACCACTTGCAAACTGTTGTAACGCCCGACTAAAGCCATTTCCAGAACCCTCATTGCGTGGGCGGCATTCTACCCGGTTTTGCCTGCAAGGTTCGCCGGCTGATCGGCGCTTTGCGGGAAATCCGCGCAAAGCCTTGAATTTCCTTGATCACCATCACGGCGCTGCCGCCCGTCAGTCGGTTATGCGCCCTCGCGACAGATTGCCACACCGCCAGGATTCATTAGTGTTCTTATTTAAAACAGCAGGTTAGCGGGTTATTTCGAATATTTAATCGAGAATAATGCAGCACGCCGCTTGGTTATTCCGGGGGATATTTACCAAGCAATTGTCAAGTTATTCCTGTACGATGCCTGGCCGAGTTACTTTTCTACAGGTTAATGGCCGCCATGCGTGTAAAAGCATCCACCAGCAAAGCAAAGCCAGCTCCAGCCGTTGAAACCAGCGAATCGATCAACGATCAGATCGCAGCGTTCCTCAAGTCCGGCGGCGAGATCCAGCAAATTGCCAAAGGCGTCAGTGGCCAGACGTTCGGCCCGTCCAAGCAGATCAGCCTGGGCAAGAAGTAACACCCGGTTTTACACCCGTCCAGAGGCGCTTTGAGCTTCGAAGCGCCTGGACTGGCACCGCGAAACACCCTCCCCGCTTAAACAAATCAAATACCAAAAATTCTGAAAATCGACGAACGGCCATCAATGCCGAACATTCGCCGGTATCCTTGCACGCGTCTGGATCAAGCGTTTCAGCAGGCCCGCCGTCCTGCGCTCGCTGTTCATGGAGTGACGCATGCGCAAAACATCCTGTTTATTACTCGTTGGCCTGCTGGCCGGTACGACCGCACACGCGCAGGTTTTCCAGCGTGAAATGGGCGACTTCGACCTCAAGCTCGGCACCACGCCAACGCGCAGCATGGCCCAGGGCCTGGTCAAACCCTCGGCGGCCGGGTCGTTTCATGGCGGCCTCGATCTGAGCCACGACAGCGGCCTCTATGTCGGCCAATACGCACCGAGCATGGGCATCACGCCGGGCAAGAATCTCGAAATCGATTCCTACGTCGGTTTTAAACAACCCTTCGATCAAACCCTCGGCTACGAAGTCGGCATGATCCACTACAGCTATCCCAGCGTGGAAACCCTCGACAGCCAGGAGCTGTTCGGTGGCCTGACCCTGCTTGGCAGTCGTTTCGGCGTGGCTTTGAGCAACGACCCGGATAAACAGAACAACACCCTGTTTGCCGACCTTGGCGGCAATCAGCCGTTCGGCATTGGCGTCAGCATGAAATACACCACCCACCAATTGAACACGCCAGTCGCCGTGGACGGTGGTTATGTCAGCAGTTTCACCGATTGGTCAGTACAACTGTCGCGGCCGTTCATGGGCGTCGACCTTGACCTGATCTACAGCAACTCCAGCCTCAGCGGCAGCGATTGCTCGGCCTATTCCGGGCACAACAGCCAGTGCGACGGCCTCGTCACCCTCAAGGCCGAACGCGCGTTCTATTGATCGGCTGAACTGCCGCGCGCATCCTGCATCACATAAGAATCAGACTTTCGAAGCCAGGCCAACGCAAGGATTCGCCCATGTCTCGCTGGTTCAAACACATTGCCGTTCTGCTGACCTTTACCCTCGCCCTCGGCGCCTGCAGCCGTGTCGGCCTCGCCTATCGCAACCTCGACGTGATCATTCCCTGGACGCTCAGCGACTACGTGGACATGAACGGCGAGCAGAAAGACTGGTTCAACGAGCGTCTCAAGGAACACCTCACTTGGCATTGCACCACGCAACTGCCGGGCTATCTCGATTGGCTCGATCGCCTGCAAACGATGGTCGAGAGCAATCAGGTCACCGACGCCGCACTGCAGGCGCGTACGGCGGAGGCCAAAAAAGCCATCGCCGAAACCGCGAAGGAAATCACCCCGTCGGCCATCGAATTGCTGCAAGGCCTGGACGACAAGCAGGTGGCCGAAATGAATGATGCGTTTGCCAAGGATTTGCGCAAACGCCAGCAGGAATACCTCAAGCCCCCGCTGAATCAACAAATCGCCGAGCGCGGCGCACGCATGGACAAGCGCTTGAACGACTGGCTCGGACCATTGAGCGCAACTCAGGAACAACGAGTGATGGCCTGGTCGACCGCTTTGGGTGATCAGAACACCCAATGGATCGCCAACCGTGAGCATTGGCAGAAGCAATTCAGCGCCGCCGTGGCGCAGCGCAAAAGTCCCGAATTCCCAAAGAGAATCGAGACGCTGCTGGTCAATCGCGAAAGCTTGTGGACAGCCGATTACCGCAAGGCCTACGCCGATACTGAAGCGCAGGCGCGCGCGCTGGCGGTGGATTTAATGGCCGAGAGTACGCCGCAACAGCGGCAGCGGTTGTTGAAGAAGATCGAGGGGGTGCGTAAGGACTTCAATGACCTCAAATGCCTCAAGGCCGCGAAGCAGAATTAGAAGATCAAAAGATCGCAGCCTTCGGCAGCTCCTACACCGATCTCTGTAGGAGCTGCCGAAGGCTGCGATCTTTTGCCCTGTGGAGGATCAGGCGATCTGGGCTTTTGAGGCCACTTGGTCAAATGTCGCCTCGGCCAGCGCATCTTCCTGCTCATCCAGCACCTGACGCGGATGGTCATTGCCGGGAATGCTGCTGTCGATCAGGCTCAGCAGGCTCGAACCGCGTGGCGTCAGGACAAAATTGTTGCCGGTGCTGCCCTCTTCATCCGGACGCGGTGCGATGTAGCCACGCAACAACAGCAAGCGTTCATAGTCGCAGGCCAGCGTTTTCAGATGGTCAAGGTTGTCGATCGGCTCGCCGGCGCTGGCTTTCGCTGCGGCGTAGTCTTCGGCGTAGGCACGAGGGGCAAAACTATGGCCGGCGCTGTTTTGCACTTCATGCAGCAAGCGCTCAATCAAATCCCAGTTATAAGTCGTCATCCTGATTCAACCTCCGGTGCGCGTGATTTATGGCGCGTTCATAGGTTGTGACCGGAGCTGCTCGCAGCCGTTCAGCCGCATGTTGCGCGACGACCGACCGGCGGTCTGTCGATTTGCCGGAGGGTTAAACGACTAATCTGAAACAGACGGTTTCAACCCCGCAGGAGAAATCATCATGAACGTTGAGAATCATCCGGTGGTATCGCGCGAAGAATGGCTCGCCGCCCGCAAACAACATCTCGCCGACGAAAAAGCCTTCACCAAGGAACGCGACCGCCTCAGCGCCGCACGCCGTGCGTTGCCATGGGTAAAAGTCGACAAGGACTACCATTTCCAGGGTCCGAACGGCGAACTGAAACTCGCGGACCTGTTCGGTGAACACAGCCAATTGGTGGTTTACCACTTCATGTTTGCCAAGGACTGGGAGGAAGGCTGTCAGGGCTGCTCGTTCCTCAGCGACCACATCGACGGCGCCAACCAGCATCTGGCGCATCACGACATTGCGCTGGTGGCTGTATCCCATGCGCCATTCAACGAGTTTCAGGCGTTCAAACAACGGATGGGCTGGAAATTCGACTGGGTGTCGTCAGAAGGCTGCGACTTCAACTATGACTTCGGCGTGTGCGCCCGTGCCGACGATGTCGCGGCGGGAACGGCTACCTACAACTACGAAAAAACTGACAGTGCCGAGGAAGAAATGCCCGGGCTGAGCGTGTTCTATCGCGACGCAAATGGCGACATCTTCCATACCTATTCAACCTATGCCCGTGGTCTCGACATGCTGGTCGGCGCCTACAACTACCTCGACCTCACGCCCAAGGGCAGGAATGAAGACGAGATCATGGAATGGGTTCGGCATCATGATCGGTACGAGGGAGCGACAAAGTCCAGTTGCTGTCACGCAAACTGAGTGCCTTTTGGGGGAGCGCGCTTGCTCGCGAAGACGACGCCTCATTCAACATTGATAGCGCCTGACACGACGCTTTCGCGAGGAAGCTCACCCCCACAGATTCTGAACTTTTCGTCAGCTTCAGCCATCAACCGGTTAACCCGCCTTAACCGGAACTGAGGCCCTCCCCATGAAAACCCTGATCAAGCTCACTCTCGCCGCCACTCTTGCCTGCGCCCTGCCCGTCTGGGCCTGTACGCCGGAAGAGGCCACCGCCAAACGCGAACAACTGGCCAAGGAAGTTGCCAAGCTCACCGAACAGAATCCGGCCAAGGCCAAGGA
Source organism: Pseudomonas helmanticensis (assembly GCF_900182985.1). Classification (NCBI taxonomy): domain Bacteria; kingdom Pseudomonadati; phylum Pseudomonadota; class Gammaproteobacteria; order Pseudomonadales; family Pseudomonadaceae; genus Pseudomonas; species Pseudomonas helmanticensis. The sequence goes on from NZ_FXUY01000001.1 coordinate 2,667,147, forward strand.
GATCAATGCCGAGTTGCAGAAGATGGATCTGGGCACCGCCAGTGCGGATTTGCCGGACAAGTGCCAGTTGATTGATCAGCGGTTGAAAGAGCTGGATTCGGCCGAGAAGAAGACCGAGGGCTAATAGCAAAATCAAAAGATCGCAGCCTGCCGCAGCGCCTGCACAAACCCCGTAGGAGCTGCCGCAGGCTGCGATCTTTCGACCTTGAAAATGCATAAATGCATTTATTTATTTGCACAAACGCATATCCATGACTAGGGTTACATCGAGCAAGGAGATCGGCACCCGCCATCGGAGATGGCAACCCTTTAACGCCGATCGCTCTGTAATACCGCAACCCCCACACAAGCTGGACGCTTGTTTTCATTCATGGAGGATTGAAAAATGATAACCACTGAAGCAACACACTTTACCGCCGAGACACTGCCAGGATGTCTGCTTGGCCGATTGCTCGACCCGCAACTGGTCGAGGTCGAAGCGGCTGAAAAAATCAGCGCTCTCGCCGCTGGCAGTCTCAACTTCAACATGCAGCAACAGACTCAGACCAACTGGTGCTGGGCCGCCGTTTCCGCCTCGGTCGGCAACTATTACGGCACCGGCAACTGGACTCAGTGCGGTGTCGCCAGCACCCAGCTGGACCGTAACTGCTGCAATCAGCCGGGGCCGTGCAACGTCTACGGCTACCTGGATTCCGCTCTGCAAACCACCCGCAGCTACAACGGCATGAATCAGGGTTCGCTGCAGATGTCGGCCATCCAGAACCAGATCAGCATGGGCCGCCCGGTCGGTCTGCGCTGCGCCTGGTACGGCGGCGGCGCGCATTTCCTGACGATCTACGGCACCAACGGCGATTACGTTTTGGTCGCCGACTCGATCTACGGCTATTCGACGCGTGCGCTGAATGCCTTTCCCCGTGCTTACAACGGCGGCGGCAACTGGACTCATACCTACTTCACCGTGAAAAACTAGGAGGGCGACATCATGCAACTGACTTATCCAAAGGCGCCTTCCAACGGCGTACAGACTTTGCGCCCGGCGCTGCAAGCCGCGCTGCAAACCCAGGGTTTTGGTGCCAATCGGCAGTTCGCCAATGCGGCGCCGGCGAAGATCAGCCTCAGCGAAGCTTATCGGGGCTATTCGCTCAGTCTGGATGACCTGAGCAATGGCAAAGGTCTGAAGGATGCGCGAATCGGCGACTGGCATTATTTGGTGTTTGCCGATGGCGTAACGATTGCCGATGCGCAACTGGCCGAGGTTCGCGGGCATGTCGAGTTCGCCTCGTTGAACCATGGCGATCACGCCGCCGCTGCGGTAGGTGCGCTGAAACTGGCGGAACAAGCACCGCAGCTCCAGGGCAAAACCGTCGAACTGCGCGTGCTGTTCGTCTCGGCGCTGCACGTTGTCGCGATCTGGCTGCATGGCGACGGTGAGGATGTGCTGATCCCGATCGAACCGACGCCGAAAGCATTCGGGGTCATGCAGCTGCACGGCGAAGCGGCATTGCTCGCGGCGTTGAAACCGGCAGCTGATCAGGCCAAGCGACGCTTCGACGCCGACACCAGCGGTCAACTCGGCAATTGATGGAGGAAAAAAAACCCGGACATTGTCCGGGTTTTTTTATGCACGCTTGAAACGCCTTACTCAGCCGCAGGCTCTGCTGGCTTACGGCGCTTGAGCGGTGCCATGCCGTCGCTGCTGACCAACGAGTCCGGCTTCGGACGGTTGGCGCTCTTGCGCTTGGTCGGCGTCTTGGCGGCAGTTTTCTTCTTGTCGCCCTTGGCGTCGGTCTTTTTCTTCTTCACGCCAACGGCTTTGCCCGAGGCCTTGACCTTCTTCGGCCCGCCGTAGACGCCTTTGACTTCCTTGATGGTGCGGCGCTCGAAGCTCTGCTTCAGGTAGCGCTCGATGCTCGACATCAGGTTCCAGTCGCCGTGGCAGATCAGCGAGATCGCCAGGCCGTCGTTGCCGGCACGACCGGTACGACCGATGCGGTGCACGTACTCGTCGCCGCTGCGTGGCATGTCGAAGTTGATCACCATGTCCAGACCATCAACGTCCAGACCACGGGCGGCAACGTCGGTGGCCACGAGAATCTTCACGCCGCCCTGCTTCAGACGGTCGATCGCCAGTTTGCGATCCTTCTGGTCTTTCTCGCCGTGCAGCACGAACGCTTTGTATTCCTGAGCCACCAGGCGGCCGTAGATGCGGTCGGCCATGGCGCGGGTGTTGGTGAAGATGATCGCCTTCTGATACGTCTCGTTGGCCAGCAGCCAGTTCACAATCTGCTCTTTGTGCTGATTGTGGTCGGCGGTGATGATTTGCTGACGGGTGGTCGAGTTCAGCTGGCTGACCGCGTTGAGCTGCAAGTGCTCAGGGTTGTTCAGCACCTTGGCGATCATCTCGCGCAGGCCGGAACCACCGGTAGTGGCCGAGAACAGCATGGTCTGCTGACGGTTCGGGCACTCATCGACCAGACGCTGAACGTCTTCGGAGAAACCCATGTCGAGCATGCGGTCGGCTTCGTCGAGCACCAGCACTTCGACTTCTTTGAGGTCGAGGTTGCCGGCGTTGAGTTGCTCGATCATCCGGCCCGGGGTGCCGATGAGGATGTCCGGCACTTTGCGCAGCATCGCGGCCTGAACCTTGAAGTCTTCACCGCCGGTGATCAGGCCGGACTTGATGAAGGTGAACTGCGCGAAGCGTTCAACTTCCTTCAAAGTCTGCTGGGCCAGCTCGCGAGTCGGCAGCAGGATCAGCGTCTTGATGCTGACGCGGACCTTGGCCGGGCCGATCAGGCGATTGAGAATCGGCAGAACGAAAGCGGCGGTCTTGCCGCTACCGGTTTGCGCAGTCACCCGCAAATCACGCCCTTGGAGCGCCAGCGGAATGGCCGCGGCTTGCACAGGCGTTGGCTCGACAAATTTCAGCTCGGCCACAGCTTTAAGCAGGCGTTCGTGCAGGGCGAATTGGGAAAACACGGGTGCTACCTCGAAGATATGCAAAAAAACAGCTGCATAGGTTACCGGTTTCGAGCGCTCAGGCCGAGTTTCTTTATGCAAACGGACGCAATCAGTGGCTTTTTTGTTGCTCGATTTGTCTCCAACGGTAATACACCGCGTCTTAAATGCTCTAATCGCCCATCGCGTCTTACAGAAGAATCGTTGCTCATATGGATTTCAAACAGCTCTGGCTCAACGCCCAGGACCTCTGGGGCACTCTCGAACAGCATCCGCTCTTGCAGGCCGGTCTGGCTCTGACGGTGTTGCTGGTGATCGCGTTACTGCTCGGACGAGTGGCGCGTTATCTGATCCTGCACGCCAGCCGCATGCTCGGTCGCCAGCCGGCGCTGCACTGGATCAATGATTTTCGCCACAACAAGGTGTTTCAGCGCCTGGCGCAGATGACTCCGTCGCTGGTGATCCAGTTCGGCCTGCATCTGGTGCCGGAACTGAGCAAGACCGCCATGACCTTCCTCGGCAACGTGGCGTTGTCGTTCACCATTCTGTTCCTGCTGCTGTCGGTCAGCGCCCTGCTCAATGCACTGCTCGACATCTATGCACGCACCGAGCACGCACGCACACGCTCGATCAAAGGCTACGTGCAACTGGCGAAAATGGTTTTGTACGTGTTCGGCGCGATCATCATCGTCGCGACATTGATCGACCGCTCGCCGCTGTTGTTGCTTTCGGGTCTGGGCGCGATGTCGGCGGTGATTCTGTTGGTCTACAAGGACACTTTGTTGTCGTTCGTCGCCAGTGTGCAGTTGACCAGCAACGACATGCTGCGGGTTGGCGACTGGATCGAAATGCCGCAAGTCGGCGCCGATGGCGACGTGGTCGACATCACCTTGCACACGGTCAAGGTGCAGAACTTCGACAAGACCATCGTTTCGATTCCGACCTGGCGCTTGATGTCCGAGTCGTTCAAGAACTGGCGCGGCATGCAGCAATCCGGTGGACGTCGAATCAAACGCAGCCTGTTCATCGACGCCAGCGGTGTACGGTTCATGCGCGACGATGAGGAGGAGAAACTCTCGCAGGTGCACCTGCTGACCGACTACATGAGCCGCAAGAAAGCCGAGCTCAAGGCTTGGAACGAAGCCCAGGGCAATGTCGCGGCGATGTCGGCGAACCGTCGCCGGATGACCAACATCGGCACCTTCCGGGCTTACGCGTTGGCGTATCTGAAGAGTCACCCGGAGATTCAGCCCAACATGACCTGCATGGTCCGCCAGATGCAGACCACGGCGCAGGGCATTCCGCTGGAAATCTACTGTTTCACCCGCACCACGGCGTGGGCCGACTACGAGCGCATTCAGGGGGATATTTTTGATTATCTGCTGGCGGTGCTGCCGGAGTTCGGGCTGAGTTTGTATCAGCAGCCGAGTGGCGGGGATTTGCGCTCTGGCCTGCTGCCAGCGGTGCTCGGCGCGGCCAGCATCCCCGAGCCGCAAAAACACCTCCTGTAAAACACAATTCCCCTGTAGGAGCTGCCGCAGGCTGCGATCTTTTGACTTTAAAGATCAAAAGATCGCAGCCTGCGGCAGCTCCTACAGGGGTTATGCGGTGCGTCTGATGCCGAGGCGGCTGATCCACACGGCGGCGAGGATGACGCTACCGCCGAGGAACAACCGCCCCAGCTCCTCATGCTGATTCCAGATCAGCAAATTCAGCAGCAAACCCACCGGCACATGCAAATTGTTCATCACCGCCAGCGTACCGCCGTTGACCATGCACGCACCCTTGTTCCACCAGTACATGCCCAGCGCGGTCGAGACCAGGCCGAGGAACAGCAGCACGCCCCATTGCAGCGGTGCTTCCGGCAGGAAGTTGGCTTTGCCGAACATCAGGAAAGCCGGTAATACCACCGCCAGCGCACCGAGGTAGAAGAAGCCAAAACGCCGGTAATGCGGCAAATCACTCGGATGCTTCGCCACCAGATGTTTGTACATCACCTGCCCGGCGGCGTAGGTGAAGTTGGCCAGTTGCAGCAGCAGGAAACCCATGAAGAAGTCCGGGTTGATGCTGTCAAAGCGAATCACCGCCGCACCCCCCACCGCCACCAGTGCGGCAACCAGCGCCCACGGGTTGAAGCGGCGGTTCAAGGCATCTTCGATCAACGTCACGTGCAGCGGCGTGAGGATGGTGAACAGCAACACCTCAGGCACCGTCAGCACGCGGAAGCTCAGGTACAGGCAGACGTAGGTCACGCCGAACTGCAAGGCGCCGATCATCAGCATGCCGCGCATGAACGACGGTTCGACCGAGCGCCAGCGCGTCAGCGGAATGAACACCAGCCCGGCCAGCACGACACGCACCAGCACCGCGAAGTAACTGTCGACATGACCAGCGAGGTATTCGCCGATCAGGCTGAAGGAAAACGCCTGGATCAGCGTGACAAAAAGTAGATAGCCCATGCTCGCCCCTAATTCGAATGGCGGCGACGATAGCGGGTTTTCGATTCCGCAACCAACAAAAATCCCCGTGTAGGAGCTGCCGAAGGCTGCGATCTTTTGATGTCGATTTTAAAAACCAGGATCAAAAGATCGCAGCCTGCGGCAGCTCCTACAGGGGATCGGAGAATCGTGGGCAAAAAAAAGCCCGATCTCGCTAATGCGTTCAATCGGGCTACAGCACTCAGGAGCAAAAAGTGCAAAGGGAGGTTCGATGCGCGTAGAGCCTTGAAGGGGTTGCGCCAGGTCACTTAAACAATCGGCGATTATCTGGCGATTAACATATCAAGCGACCTGGGACAGCTTGGCGTTGGCCTGGTTGAGGCCTTTCTCCTGGAAATCACCGCCGAGGTTCATGCCTTCGGCGTGAATGAACGTCACGTCGTGGATGCCGATGAAGCCCATTACCTGACGCAGGTACGGTTCCTGATGATCTGCCGGGCCGCCGGCGTAGATGCCGCCGCGAGCCGTCAACACGTAGGCACGCTTGCCACTGAGCAGGCCTTGCGGGCCGGTTTCGGTGTACTTGAAGGTCACGCCGGCACGCAGCACGTGGTCGAGCCAGGCTTTGAGGGTGCTCGGGATGGCGAAGTTGTACATCGGCGCGGCCATCACCAGCACGTCGGCAGCCACCAGCTCATCGGTCAGTTCGTTGGAGCGATCCAGCGACGCTTGTTCGCTGGCGTTGCGTTGCTCGGCAGCTTTCATCCAGCCGCCCAACAGGTCGCTGTCCAGGTGTGGCACCGGATTGACGGCGAGGTCACGCACAGTGATCTGATCGGCCGGGTGCGCGGCTTTCCACTGACGGATGAAGGTCTGGGTCAGTTGACGGGATACCGAGTCTTGCTGGCGGGCGCTGCTTTCGATGATCAGAACGCGGGACATGTTGTGTAGCCTCCATCCGAGAATGTTGTAGGTCGATGGAGTGAAGGTTAAACAGAGTCGAATCGATGAAAAAGCGCAAATAATTGCTATAACACATCGATAAATTCGTTTATAAGCTGACACATACCCTTGTAGGAGTGAGCCTGCTCGCGATAGCGGCGTGTCAGCCAACATTAATTCATCTGATAGACCGCTATCGCGAGCAGGCTCACTCCTACAGGGGGTCGACTGTTATTTCGGGATGCAGGTCAGTTCGATGCGCAGCTTGATGATGGTGCGGGTGAACTTGGCCGTGGCGTTCTTGTGTTTGCCTGCCGGTACATCGATGTTGCGTATACGCGGTGCTTCCGGGCCGTTGCTGAATTTCGCTTTGCACGTCGCATCGACATCACCGTAGTTGGCCACCCGGATCGAGCCGATGTCGTTATCCGTGTCGTAGGTTTCGTAGTCGATTTTCATGCCGTTGAGATTTTTCTGCACATCGATCGGGTACGCAAAAGCAGTCAGCGGAAGCAGCGCCAGCACCACACAACAGAATTTTTTCATTCGGCAGTCTCCATGAGGGACGGCCAGCTTAGGACAAGAGGAGCTATTGATGAAAGCGCCCCGCGTGACCCTTGATCAATGGCGAACATTGCAGGCCGTGGTCGACCATGGTGGTTTTGCCCAGGCCGCCGAGGCCCTGCACCGTTCGCAATCGTCGGTGAGCTACACCGTCGCCCGCATGCAGGACCAGCTCGGCGTGCCGTTGCTGCGCATCGACGGGCGCAAAGCGGTGCTCACTGAAGCGGGCGGCGTGTTGCTGCGCCGCTCGCGGCAACTGGTGAAACAGGCCAGCCAACTGGAAGACCTCGCCCACCATATGGAACAAGGCTGGGAAGCCGAGGTGCGCCTGGTGGTCGATGCCGCGTATCCAAGCGCGCGGATCGTGCGCGCACTGACCGCGTTCATGCCGCAGAGTCGTGGTTGCCGCGTGCGTCTGCGTGAGGAAGTGTTGTCGGGCGTGGAAGAAGTGCTGCTCGAAGGCGTGGCCGATCTGGCGATCACCGGCCTGAGCATTCCCGGTTACCTCGGGGCGGAATTGAGCGACGTCGAGTTTGTCGCCGTGGCGCACCCCGATCACCCGTTGCACCGGCTCAACCGTGAGCTGAGTTTTCAGGATCTGGAAACCCAGATGCAGGTGGTGATCCGTGATTCCGGCCGCCAACAGCCACGAGACGTCGGCTGGCTCGGCGCCGAACAGCGCTGGACCGTAGGCAGCCTCGCCACCGCCGCCACATTTGTCAGCAGCGGCCTGGGTTTTGCTTGGCTGCCACGGCACATGATCGAACGCGAATTGAAGGAAGGTTCGCTCAAGCTGCTACCGTTGGATCAGGGCGGCAGCCGCAACCCGAGTTTCTATCTGTATTCGAACAAGGACAAACCCCTGGGCCCGGCCACGCAAATCCTCATCGAACTGCTGCGCACCTTCGATACCCTGCCGCTGGATGCGCCGTACGCCGCCCCTGAACAAGCCTGACACGGAGTTCACCGATGGCCTATTTCGAGCACGAAGGTTGCAACCTGCACTACGAGGAATATGGCCACGGCACGCCGTTGCTGCTGGTGCACGGGCTCGGCTCGAGCACACTGGACTGGGAAATGCAGATCCCGGCACTGGCCGCGCATTACCGGGTGATCGTCCCGGATGTGCGTGGCCATGGGCGCTCGGACAAACCCCGCGAGCGCTACAGCATCGCCGGATTCAGCGCGGATTTGTTCGCGCTGATCGAACACCTCAAGCTTGGCCCGGTGCATTACGTCGGGCTGTCGATGGGCGGCATGATCGGCTTCCAGTTCGCAGTCGATCAACCGCAATGGCTCAAGAGTCTGACCATCGTCAACAGTGCGCCTGAAGTCAAAATCCGCAGCCGCGACGATTATTGGCAATGGTTCAAGCGCTGGAGCCTGATGCGCGTGCTCAGCCTCGCGACCATCGGCAAAGCCCTCGGCGGCAAACTTTTTCCGAAACCGGAACAGGCCGATTTGCGGCAGAAAATGTCCGAACGCTGGGCAAGAAACGACAAACGTGCTTATCTCGCCAGCTTCGATGCGATTGTTGGCTGGGGGGTTCAGGAACGACTTTCCCGAGTGACCTGTCCAACCCTCATCGTCAGTGCCGACCGTGACTACACCCCCGTCGCACTGAAAGAAACCTATGTAAAACTGCTGCCCGATGCGCGGCTGGTGGTGATCGCCGACTCGCGCCACGCCACCCCGCTCGACCAACCCGAACGCTTCAATCAAACGCTGCTGGAGTTCCTCGCCACAGCCGAAAATCAATCTCAGGATCACTGACCCATGCTGAAAAAACTCGCCCTCGCCGCTGGTACCGTGCTGTTTGCCGCCAACCTGATGGCTGCCACGCCAGCCAAAGCACCGCACGTGCTGCTGGACACCACCAACGGCCAGATCGAAATCGAACTGGACCCGGTCAAGGCACCGATCAGTACCAAGAACTTCCTTGAGTACGTCGACAGCGGTTTCTACACCAACACCATCTTCCACCGCGTGATCCCGGGCTTCATGGTTCAGGGCGGCGGCTTCACCCAACAAATGCAACAGAAAGACACCAAGGCCCCGATCAAGAACGAAGCCAGCAATGGCCTGCACAACGTTCGCGGCACCCTGTCGATGGCGCGTACCTCCAACCCGGATTCGGCCACCAGCCAGTTCTTCATCAACGTGGCTGACAACGCTTTCCTCGATCCGGGTCGCGACGCTGGTTACGCGGTGTTCGCCAAAGTGGTCAAGGGCATGGATGTCGTAGACATCATCGTCAATTCGCAAACCACCACCAAAAGCGGCATGCAAAACGTGCCTGTCGACCCTGTGATCATCAAGTCGGCCAAGCGCATCGACTGAGTACTGCAGGGCATATCGAGCGGCGCCGGCCTGATCCCGCGCCGCTCACACTGATAAAAGGAGAGCCCGTACTCCGGGTGGTTATCTGATGCTCTATCGCCGTTTCGAACAACTGATCGACATATTCCGCGACGCTCCGACAGCGTCCCCTCCAGACCGGGTCTGGCCTTTCTATGTTTATTACCTCAAGCAAGTCTGGCCAAGTTTCGCCGCCCTGCTCGTCGTAGGCCTGTTCGCCGCGCTGATCGAAGTGGCGCTGTTCAGCTACCTGAGCCGCATCATCGACCTGGCCCAAGGCACCCCCAACCCGAATTTCTTCAGCGACCACGCCCTCGAATTGACGTGGATGGTGGTGGTTGCGCTGGTGCTGCGACCGATCTTCTTCGGCCTGCACGACCTGCTGGTGCATCAGACGCTGAGCCCGGGCATGACCAGCATGATTCGCTGGCAGAACCACAGCTACGTGCTCAAGCAGAGTCTGAATTTCTTTCAGAACGACTTCGCCGGGCGTATCGCCCAACGCATCATGCAGACCGGAAACTCGTTGCGTGACTCGGCGGTGCAAGCGGTGGATGCGCTTTGGCACGTGGTGATCTATGCCATCAGCTCGCTGGTGTTGTTCGCCGAGGCCGACTGGCGCCTGATGATCCCACTGCTGACGTGGATCGCCGCCTACATCGGCGCGCTTTACTACTTCGTGCCACGGGTCAAGGATCGCTCGGTGGAAGCCTCCGACGCGCGCTCGAAACTGATGGGCCGCATCGTCGACGGCTACACCAACATCGCCACGCTGAAACTGTTCGCCCACACCAATTTCGAACAGCACTACGCCAAGGAAGCCATCGAGGAGCAGACGGTCAAAGCGCAGATGGCCGGCCGCGTCGTCACCAGCATGGACGTGGCAATTACCACCATGAACGGTTTGCTGATCGTCGGCACCACGGCGCTGGCGCTATGGTTGTGGACGCAGTCGCTGATCACCGTCGGCGCGATTGCTCTGGCCACCGGCCTGGTGATTCGCATCGTCAACATGTCCGGCTGGATCATGTGGGTGGTCACCGGCATCTTCGAAAACATCGGCATGGTGCAGGACGGTTTGCAGACCATCGCGCAACCGGTCAGCGTCACCGATCGTGAAGGCGCCAAACCGCTGGAAGTGGCCAGAGGCGAAGTGCGTTTCGAGCACGTGGATTTTCACTACGGCAAGAAGCGTGGGATCATCGGCGACCTCAATCTGAACATCAAACCGGGGGAAAAGATCGGTTTGATCGGGCCGTCCGGCGCCGGTAAGTCGACCCTGGTCAATCTGCTGCTGCGCCTGTACGACGTCGAGGGCGGACGCATCCTGATCGACGGGCAGAACATTGCCGAAGTCGGTCAGGAGAGCCTGCGCGCGCGGATCGGCATGATCACCCAGGACACTTCGTTGCTGCACCGTTCGATCCGCGACAACTTGTTGTATGGCAAACCGGATGCGACTGATGCGCAGCTGTGGGATGCGGTGCACAAGGCTCGCGCCGATGAGTTCATTCCGCTCCTGTCGGATGCCGAAGGACGCACCGGGTTCGACGCGCATGTCGGCGAGCGCGGCGTGAAGCTGTCGGGCGGCCAGCGCCAGCGCATCGCTATCGCGCGGGTACTGCTCAAGGACGCGCCAATCCTGATCATGGACGAAGCGACCTCGGCGCTGGATTCGGAGGTCGAAGCGGCCATTCAGGAAAGCCTGGAAACCCTGATGCAAGGCAAAACCGTGATCGCGATTGCGCACCGGCTCTCGACCATTGCGCGCATGGATCGGCTGGTTGTGCTGGAAAACGGCAAGATCGCCGAGAGCGGCAGCCACGCCGAACTGCTCGCCCATGGTGGTCTGTATTCGCGACTGTGGGCGCACCAGACCGGCGGGTTCGTCGGGATCGATTGACCCCTCCAAGATCGTTCCCACGCTCTGCGTGGGAATGCAGCCGTGACGCTCCGCGTCACTGGACGCGGAGCGGCCCCTGAGGCGTTCCCACGCAGAGCGTGGGAACGATCACCGCCACAGCCCGCCAACCACGGGCGCTGGCGGTTTTTTTACGGGCGCTGGAAATCCGTAAAAACCCTGCTGTACTCAGCCAAGGTTCCGGAACGGAGCCTGTCGTAAGTCTGCAAGGACGCACAACTCGATGCAGTCTCGATAGCACGCCTATCAAGGACTCTCTCATGTCTCTGTTCAAACGTTCAGTTACTGAGTTGTTGGGTACGTTCTGGCTGGTTTTGGGTGGCTGTGGCAGTGCGGTGATCGCCGCGTCTTCGCCATTGGGAATCGGGGTGCTGGGGGTGGCCCTGGCGTTTGGCCTGACGGTGTTGACCATGGCATTCGCCATCGGCCACATCAGCGGCTGTCACCTCAACCCGGCCGTCTCGGTCGGTCTGTTCGTCGGTGGTCGCTTTCCGGCCAAGGAGTTGCCTGCCTACATCATTGCCCAAGTTCTCGGGGCGATTCTCGCGGCAGCGCTGATCGCCCACATCGCCAGCGGCAAGGAGGGTTTCGATATCGCTGCCGGCCTCGCCTCCAACGGTTATGGCGAGCACTCGCCGGGCAAATATTCGATGGCGGCGGGGTTCGTCACCGAGTTGGTGATGACCGCCATGTTCGTCATCATCATCCTCGGTGCCACCGACAAACGCGCGCCTCCAGGGCTGGCACCTATCGCCATCGGGCTGGGATTGACGCTGATTCACCTGATCTCGATTCCCGTCACCAATACCTCGGTCAACCCGGCGCGCAGCACCGGACCGGCGCTGATGGTTGGCGGCTGGGCGCTTGCGCAACTGTGGATGTTCTGGGTCGCACCATTGCTGGGTGCAGTCGTCGGCGGCGGGATTTATCGATGGCTGGGTGAGGAAAAAAACTGATTATCGCGCAACTAAAGAGGCCGCATTACTGCAACTAACAATGCGGCCTTTCAATGTTACCCATAGCGCAAAAAAAATATCCTGAAACAGCGAAAACGCTGACAGAAAGCTCTAGGCGTATTACCTTTAATCGCGCAAACCGAAGCAACTTCCTCAACACCTAAAACCCAACTCTCTCAAGGATTGAGACATGAACATTTTTATCAACAGCATTATTGCTATTGCACTGACTACCGGCCTGATGCAAAGCCACGCTGTTGCCGGTGATAACGGCACTAATGTTTACCGCTGCATGCAATACAGCGAAGACTTCAAAATGCACATCTGGAAACTTAAAGCTTTCCAAAGTAACGCCCCTACCGCCGAAGCGTTCATGGAGACCGAGTCCGCCAAGGCACTGGACTTGAGGAAATGCAAGGTTTGGGTATTTGAAGATAACGGCACCCACTGGGAGTGGTAAGTAAAATGAAGTATTCCAAAAGTCTCATCACCGCGGCACTGATCATTGCAACTTATTCGGGCTTTGCTTCGGCCATGCTCGCACCAACCGTTAATAGTGATTCGCCGATACAGTTCAACATGGGCGAAGCACTATCCGAAGTTCGCCCCGAACTAAATTGTTCTGCCAACGCTAACATGGGGAAAATCCAATGTGACCGCCCAGAGTTCGTATATACCTGTCAGGTCGCAAAAAAACCAAATCTGATGATTTATTATTATTCTTCGATCACCACTCTTGGGGATTTCAACAAGGTATCCTCGCAGAAAGGGTTAGCCAATTGCGTAGCGGGTGCAAGCTGGTAACCGAGTGTATTTATAGTTGAACAAGCAAGGCCCGAGCAAATCGTCGGGCCTTGCTGTCAGCAGCTATTTTGCGGTGTCGCGCGCGACGTCAGTGCTTAACCCTGTTTGTAAGGAAGTGCCGCAACGGCCTCCTGCGCATACGCCAGTACACCCGCACGCTCCTGGTGCAGGAAGTCTTTGACCGCAGCTTTCAATCCCGGATGACGCAGATAGTGCCAGGAATGCGTGATCACCGGTTCAAACCCGCGAATCAGTTTGTGCTCACCCTGAGCACCCGCGTCGAAGCGCTGAAAGCCGTGGGCAATCGCATAGTCCATGCCCTGATAGAAACAGGTTTCAAAGTGCAGCCGGTCGAACTCGGCCAGACAGCCCCAATAACGCCCGTAGAAACTGCCGCCACCGACCAGACTGAACGCCATCGCCACCGGCCGTGAGCCGTGCCTGGCCAGCACCACGCGGATCGATTCCGGCATACGTTCGGCGAGCAAACTGAAAAACTCCCGCGTCAGATAAGGCGTTTGCCGGCGCACCGCATAGGTGTTGGCGTAGCAGGCGTAGACAAAATCCCACTGCGCCTCGTCCAGTTCGCGCCCCTCCAGCCATTCAAACTCGAAGCCCTGCCCTGCCACCTGCTCGCGTTCCTTGCGCATCTGTTTGCGCTTGCGCGAACTGAGCACATCGAGAAAATCCTGAAAGTCGCGATAACCACGATTCTGCCAGTGGTACTGACAGCCGATGCGTTGCAACCAGCCCGGTTGCTCGGCCATCGCAGCATCGGTGAACGGGTCGGTAAAATTGATGTGCGCGCTGGAAAGCCCTTCGATTTCCAGATACCCCGGCAGGCTCTTGAGCAGTTCGAAACCATCCTCGACGCTGGCCGCCAACAGCCGTGGACCGCTGACCGGGCTGAAGGGCACGGCGGTCAGGAGTTTGGGGTAGTAATCGATACCGGCACGGGCGCAGGCATCGGCCCAGCCATGATCGAACACGTACTCGCCGTAGGAATGCCACTTGCGATAGCTGGGTAACGCGGCAATCAGTCGATCGCCTTCGATGTGCAGCAAATGTTCCGCTTGCCAACCGGTGTGGGGGCCAACACTTGCGCTGTCCTCCAGCGCGCTGAGAAACGCATGACGCAGGAACGGCTGGTTCTCCGGCACCAGTGCATCCCAACTGGCCGGGGCGATTTCTGACAGATTTTGCAGGCGTTGCAACGGCATCGACGGGCTCTCCACAACAGGACTTCAGCGCTCGGCGAGTATCGCCGATTGCGCTGCATTGCACACCCGCATTCGGGCGACAGCGCTCTAGATCAATAGTTCACGGCCATTTTGCATCGTCATCATCCTGCCATCACTGTGCCACTGCGCTGTCATAAACCATCGCGATACTGGCGCCTGTTTTTAGAGCGCCGGGTTCTACCCGGACACTGTTTTCCGACGTTAAACCGTCGGTTGTGCCCAGGATGGTTCAGCCATCCCCTCTCATCTTCGGAGATTGCTATGCGTCTTGCTTCCACGAAAACTGCGGCGGCCCTGTGCGGTGGCCTGTTGCTGGCCATGAGTGTTCCGGCCAGTGCCGCAGTCGACGCCAAACTGCTCGACATGCTCAAGGCTAACGGTTCCATTTCCCAGGCGCAGTACGTAGAACTGCAAACCGAGCTGGCGAAGGATCAGAAGGAGCAGCAAATCGCGCAGCAGGCGCAGCAAGAGACCAATCAACAAGTCGCGGCCGTCGCGAAGAAGAACGACGAACAAAGCCTTTTCGATCAGAAACTGGCGTGGGCTGCCAAGACCCAGTTCAAGGGTGATGTGCGCTTTCGTGAAGAAACCGTGCACAACGATGGCGTGCCCAACAGCAAAGACCAGGACCGTCAGCGCATCCGCGCACGTCTGGGCGCCTACAGCGAAATCAACCCGCAAGTGGACACCGGCATTCGTGTCGCCACCGGCAGCAGCGACGACGCCCGTTCGACCAACCAGGACCTCAACAACTACTTCGACAAGAAGCAGATCTGGCTCGACCTCGGTTACGTCGACTACCACCCTGACGCGGTCAAGAACCTGCACCTGATCGCCGGTAAAATGGCCCAGCCGTGGGTCAGCATGGGCGACATCATCTGGGACAGCGATATCAACCCGGAAGGTCTGGCGGTCACTTACAAGTATCCGCTGAGCGGCAGCACCGAACTGTTCGGTAGCGCCGGTCACTACACCCTCAAGGACAACGTTGACGGCGAAGGCGTGCAGTTCAAACACGACCTGCGTCTGTACACCGGCCAATTGGGTGCGCGTTTCGCTATCACCGACAGCGTGAAAATGACCTTGGGCGGCAGTATCTATTCCTACGACAACGACAAGGACAGCGCCTGCCCGACTTCGGGCACCGTCACCGCACCTTGCGCGCTGGCCGTCAACGGCAACAGCCCGAACGAAACCTTCAAGCTGTATGAAGGTTTCGGCCAGATCGACTTCGCCAACCTGCCGGTACCTCTGGCGATCTACGGTCAGTACGTGAATAACAGCGACGCCAGCACCGATCAGGACACTGGCTGGCTGGCCGGTGTGAAATCGAAACTGTACGGCTTCAACGTCGACTATAACTACCGCGATGTGCAGCGCAACGCCGTGGTCGGTGCCTTCACCGACTCCGACTTCGCCAACGGCTACACCGGTTCGCGCGGCAGCAAGTTGAAAGTCAGCTATGAGCTGGACAAGAACTTCACGCTCGGCGCGACGTACTTCATGGCGAACTCCGACTACACCAACGCCAGCCTGAAGAAGACCGATTCGGACATCAACACCCTGCAACTGGACGCGGAAGCCAAGTTCTAAGCGTTTTACCCTCATAGCCAGGCGTGGGCGGAACGATCCCCATCATCCGTTCGTTCCCCCCGCGCCACGCTATCCCCCCTGTAGGAGCTGCCGAAGGCTGCGATCTTTTGATCTGTCTTTTTAAAAGCAAGATCAAAAGATCGCAGCCTTCGGCAGCTCCTACAGGGAGTTGTCTTTGCGGCGCTGTTCGGCCAGGCGTTCAGCCAGGGCGTCGACGCCCTCTTGCGGTTTCTCCGGCATGGCCTTCAGCGTGGCCTGCATCAATTTCATCTGACGAATGAAACGTCGGCAATTGGGGCAGAACATCAGGTGATGACGCACCATCAGTTTTTCCCGAAAGCTCAACTGGCCATCGAGATAATCGCTGGAACGCGCCACTTGTTCTTTACACGTCAGCATTCGCCGGTCTCCTCAAAATGCTCCACCGTGGCGAAGACTTTCAGCCGCGCACGATGCAGCAGCACACGGACATTGGAGAGCGAGATCTCCAGAAGATTACAGATCTCTTCCAGCTCCAGACCCTGACGTTCACGCAGCAGCAAAACACTGCTTTGCAGTTCCGACAGGCTGAGCAGCGTGTGCTCCAGACACTCACGCAATTCGCTTTCGGTGAGCAGCGCTTCGGGGGTGTCCTGATGCCAGGCGAACGGGGCGATCAGCCAATGGCCATCGCCGGGGGAAAAGCGGTCGTCGTCAATGCCGCCATGAGGTGACGGCAGATCGTCCATCAAGACTTCACGGCGATTTTGTTTGTAACGGCCTTTGGCGGCGTTGGCGGTAATGGTCAGCAGCCAGGTCTTGAGACTGGAGCGGCCTTCGAAGCTGCCGATATGGCGCACCACAGACAGCCAGGCATCCTGCACCACTTCTTCGACGTGACGTTGCCCGACGATGGCATACGCGACAGCGCGCATGGCGCTCTGGTAGGTGCTGACCAATTCCTTGAAAGCTTTTTGCTCACCGGCCAGCAGGCGTTCGAGCAGTTGTGAGTCGTCCGTTGCGGCCATGCATTACCTCTCTAAAAGCAAAAGATCGCAGCCTGCGGCAGCTCCTACAAAGATCAGTGTAGGAGCTGCCGAAGGTTGCGATCTTTAAGGCGCAATCAGCGTTTGCGCAGGATGACGCTGCCGATCGAGTAGCCGGCACCGAACGAACTCAGCACGGCCAGCGAACCGGCGGCCAGGTCATCCTGATATTTGTGGAACGCAATCACCGAACCGGCGGAGCTGGTATTGGCGTAGGTATCGAGAATCACCGGTGCTTCTTCTTCGGTGGCTTCACGACCGAGCAATTTACGCACGATCAGGTGGTTCATGCTCAGGTTGGCCTGGTGCAGCCAGAAGCGCTTGACGTCGCCGACGTTGAGCTTGTTCTCCTCAAGGTGCGCGCTGATCAGCTCGGCGACCATCGGGCAGACATCCTTGAACACCTTGCGGCCTTCCTGCACGAACAGCTTGTCGCGGGCACCGACGCCCTCTTCTGCCGCGCGGTTGAGGAAACCGAAGTTGTTGCGAATGTTGTTGGAAAACTTGGTCAGCAGTTTGGTGCTGACCACATCGAACTGATGCTCGGAGGTGGCGGTGTCAGCACGCTCGATGATCACCGCAGTCGCGGCGTCGCCGAAGATGAAGTGGCTGTCGCGGTCACGGAAGTTCAGGTGACCGGTGCAGACTTCCGGGTTGACCATCAGGATCGCCCGGGCCTGACCCAGCTGCACGCTGTTGGCGGCGGTCTGAATGCCGAAGGTGGCCGAAGAGCAGGCCACGTTCATGTCGAAACCGAAGCCTTGAATGCCCAGCGCTTCCTGGACTTCGATGGCGATGGCCGGATAGGCGCGTTGCAGGTTGGAGCAGGCAACGATCACGCCGTCGATGTCAGCGGCAGTTTTGCCGGCACGTTGCAGGGCCTGTTCGGCGGCGCCGATGGCCATCTGGCAGAGTACCGACCATTCGTCGTTGGAACGCTCCGGCAGGCGCGGGGCCATGCGTTGCGGGTCGAGGATGCCGTCCTTGTCCATGACAAAACGGCTCTTGATGCCCGAGGCTTTTTCGATGAACGCGGCGCTGGATTCGGTCAGGGCCTGGATTTCGCCGCTGGCGATAGCCTCGGCGTTGTCGGCGTTGAACTGGGCGACATAAGTATTGAAAGACTGCACCAGCTCTTCGTTGGAGATGCTGTTGGCCGGGGTATACAGGCCGGTGCCGCTGATGACGACGTTATGCATGGTCGTTTCTCTAATCTGTTCAGGCAGAAAGTGCTGGAACCGTCGTACCAACACACAAAGGGTCTATTCCCATCCGGGGGACGCAAACCTGGCATCGCTTTATTCCGCTGCGCGACAGGGCCGAAGGCTCTGGGTCGCGAAACCGGCGTTTATGGTCGCGAAGTTTGCCATAAACGCAGGCTTTTGGCCCCTTTCTCAAAATCAACGCGGATGATCGTTCCCACGCTCCTGCGTGGGAATGCAGCCCGTGACGCTCTGCGTCACTGGACGCGGAGCGTCCCCAGAGGCATTCCCACGCAGAGCGTGGGAACGATCATCGTTGTGAGGTGCAGGCTCAGGGTTCTACCTGGCTCCACTGTTTGTTCAGGCGTTTGTCGGAGATCGGCGCTTTGGTGCCCAACTGCTGGGCGAACAGCGACACCCGGTATTCCTCCAGCCACCAGCGGTACAACTCGAGCTGCGGATCGCGCTTGCCTTCCTGCGCATGTTTGGCGGCACGGGCCTGGTATTGCGCCCAGAGGCCAGCGAGTTCGCCGCTCCAGACGCGATCTTTCTGCACCTGCGCACCCAGTTTTTCGAAACGCTGCTCGACCGCCTTCAGGTAACGCGGCAGTTCCTTGAGCCACTGCATCGGCGTCTCGCGAACAAACCCCGGATACACCAGATTGTTGATCTGCTGCTTGATGTCATTCAGCGCCACAGCCTGGGCCAGATCGATCTTGCCCTTGAAGCGCTTTTGCAGCCCGTGCCAGATTTTCAGGATATCCAGCGTCAACCGCGCCACGCGTTCAGCGTGTTCGGTCCAGCTGCCGCGTTTGCGCTCGGCCAATGCCGCCAACCCGGCACCATCACGCGGCAATGGGTCTTCGCCTTCGAGAATGCAGCTGTCGAGGCTGGCCAGCAGAATGTCTTCGACCAGCGCATCGACCCGACCCAACTCGCGATAGAGCAGACCCAATTCGGTCTGCCCCGGTAACTTGCCACGGAGGAACTTGGCCGGCTCGGCGAGTTGCTGCATCAACAACCGCTGCAACGCGCGACGGTGCTGAAACTCGGCTTCGGCCGGCGTTGAGAAGCGCCCTTCCTTGACCGTACCGCCCTCTTCGACCAGTGCCGGATACACCGTCATCGACAGCCCGGCGATCTTCTGCTGAGTCTTTTCCGCGACCGGCGCGAAGACTTTCGCCTCGACCGGCTGCTGGCTTTTCGCACTTTGCGGCACGGCCAACGCGGCCTGACTGGCTTCGGCAAACCGCGCGGTCAGCTCGGCCAGATCGCGTCCTTCACCAAGGAACTTGCCTTGGCCATCGACGATTTCCAGGTTCATCCGCAGATGCCCTTCGACCCCTTGCTCAGCTTCCGCCCACGCTTCATCGCTGACCCGCGCGCCGGTCATGCGCAGCAATTCACGGCCCAGCGCTTGCGGCAACGAACCTTCGGCAAAGGTCATGCGTTGCAAGGCAGCCTTGATGAAGTCCGGCACCGGCACGAAGTTCTTGCGCAGCGCTTTCGGCAGGTTGCGCACGAGGGCGATGCACTTGGCTTCGATCAACCCTGGCACCAACCACTCCAGACGCTCCGGCGGCAGCATCGGCAGCAGCGGCGCCGGCACGCGCAGGGTCACGCCGTCGCGCGGGTGATTGGGTTCGAAGTGATAGGTCAGCGCCAACTCCAGATCGCCGATGTGCAGCGTGTCCGGATAATGCAGCGCGGTGACCTCACTGGCCTCACGGGCCAGCACGTCTTCTTCGCGCATGATCAGCAGTTGCGGGTCTTTCTGGCTGTTGACCCGATACCAGCTGTCGAAGGTCGCGGTCTGGTGAATCTCCGCCGGCAAGCGCGCGTCGTAGAACGCGTATAGGGTTTCTTCGTCGGCAAGAATGTCGCGGCGACGGGCCTTCGCTTCGAGTTCGTCGAGCTGTTCCAGCAGTTGTTTATTGGCGGTGAGGCACTTGGCTCGGGATTGAATCTCGCCGCGCACCAGACCTTCGCGGATGAACAGCTCACGCGAAACCACCGGGTCAACCGGGCCGTAATGCACCGGGCGGCGACCGACCACGATCAGGCCGAACAGGGTGATCTGTTCAAACGCCACGACCTGGCCGCGCTTCTTCTCCCAGTGCGGTTCGAAATGGTTTTTTTTGATCAGGTGCCCGGCCAGCGGTTCGATCCAGTCGGCGTCGATCTTGGCGACCATGCGCGCGTAGAGCTTGGTGGTTTCCACCAGTTCGGCAGTCATCAGCCATTGCGGGCGCTTCTTGCCGATGCCCGACGACGGATGAATCCAGAAACGTCGCTGACGCGCGCCGAGGTAATCACCGTCCTCGGTTTTCTGGCCGATCTGGCTGAGCAGTCCGACCAGCACCGCTTTGTGCAGTTTCGGGTAATCCGCCGGCTCTTTGTTAAGGCTCAGCTGCATGTCGCGGCAGATCAGGCTCAACTGGCGATGGGAATCACGCCATTCGCGTAGACGCAGATAGTTGAGGAAATTCTTCCGGCACCAGTTGCGCAGCGGGCTCGCGGTCAAGGCTTGGCGCTGTTCCTCGAAACCACGCCACAGATTCACCAATCCGGCGAAGTCAGAATCAACGTCTTTCCATTGCGCATGCGCCTGATCGGCCGCTTGTTGACGCTCCGGCGGCCGCTCGCGCGGGTCTTGAATCGACATCGCACTGGCGACGATCAACACTTCCTGCAGGCTGCCGAGCTTGGCCGCTTCAAGCAGCATGCGGCCCATGCGCGGATCGACCGGCAGGCGCGCCAATTGGCGACCGAGCGGCGTTAGCTGACTGTTGCGATCCACCGCCGAGAGTTCTTGCAGGAGGTTGAAACCGTCGCTGATGGCCTTACCGTCCGGCGGCTCGATAAACGGGAACGCGGTGATTTCGCCAAGGCGCAGATGCAGCATCTGCAAAATAACGGCGGCAAGGTTGGTACGCAGAATCTCCGGATCGGTGAATTCCGGGCGCCCGAGGAAATCCTCTTCGCTGTACAAACGAATGCAGATACCCGGTTCGACCCGGCCGCAGCGACCTTTACGCTGGTTGGCGCTGGCCTGGGAAATCGCCTCGATCGGCAAGCGCTGAACCTTGGCGCGATAGCTGTAGCGGCTGATGCGCGCGGTGCCGCTGTCGATCACGTAACGGATGCCCGGCACAGTCAGCGAAGTCTCGGCGACGTTGGTCGCCAGCACCACGCGACGGCCCGGATGCGACTGGAAAATCCGTTGTTGCTCGGCCGGAGAAAGACGCGCGTACAGCGGCAGGATTTCAGTGTGTTTGAGCTGGGCCTTGCGCAGCATGTCGGCGGCGTCGCGAATCTCGCGCTCGCCCGGCAGGAACACCAGCACGTCGCCGGGGCTGCGGCGTTCGCTGCGCTCGTAGGCAGCGATTTCATCGAGGGTGGCGAGAATCGCCTGATCCACCGTCAGGTCATCCTCGACGCGGTTGCCCTCTTCGTCCTGCTCAAGGGTCAGCGGGCGATACCAGGTATCGACCGGGAACGTGCGACCCGACACCTCGACAATTGGTGCATCGTCGAAGTGCTTGGAGAAGCGCTCCAGATCGATGGTCGCCGAGGTGATGATGACTTTCAGATCCGGGCGACGCGGCAGCAGGGTTTTCAGGTAACCGAGCAGGAAATCGATGTTGAGGCTGCGTTCGTGCGCTTCGTCGACGATGATCGTGTCGTAGCGTTCAAGGTGACGGTCATTCTGGGTTTCCGCGAGCAGAATGCCGTCGGTCATCAGTTTGATCAGCGTATTGGAATCGCTTTGATCTTCGAAACGTACCTGATAGCCGACCAGTGACCCGAGCGGTGTGCCGAGTTCTTCGGCAACCCGGCTGGCGACGCTGCGCGCAGCAATTCGACGCGGCTGGGTGTGACCGATCAAACCGTGCTGACCGCGACCGATCTCCAGACAGATTTTCGGCAACTGCGTGGTTTTACCCGAGCCGGTTTCGCCGGCGATGATCAGTACCTGATGCTTTTCCAGCGCCTTTTTGATTTCGTCGCGCTTGGCGGCAATCGGCAAACTGTCGTCGTAACGAATCACTGGCAGGCTGGCGCGGCGGGCCAGCACCTGATCACAGGACGCCTGCATGCGCACGACCCACTGGGCCAGTTTGGCCTCATCGGGTTTCTTGCGCAGCTCAAGCAACTGCCGCCGCAGCCGGTGGCGGTCGGCAAGCATGGCGTGGTCGAGGTTTTTCAGCAGTTTGTCGATGGAGGGCGATTCGTCGGTCATCGGGTACGCAATTCGGTCGTCTATATGTGCAGGGGGCGGATTGTCGCAGATTTGGGGAATTTGTGGCGTGTCAGGGGGATTGCAACCCTCACCCTAGCCCTCTCCCGGAGGGAGAGGGGACCGACCGAGTCAACTTTGCCAGCCTCACCGATCTGAACGCGCATCACCGAATCCATAATCGCCAAGCCCTTTCAGGTCGGTGCTTGACGCAAGCCATCTCGGTCGGCCCCCTCTCCCTCCGGGAGAGGGCTGGGGTGAGGGTGTTTTTTAAAAGGGCTATTCGTTATCGAGGCCTTTGCGGCGGTACGGGAAGACGTCGATGACTTTGCCGGCGCGAATCGCCTCTTGCAGGCTCTTCCAGTAATCGGCGTTGTACAGCTCGCCATGCAGTTGATCGAACAACTTGCGCTGCCCGGAATCGGCGAACAGGAACGGTGGAAATTCCTCGGGGAACACGTCCAGCGGTCCGATCGAGTACCACGGTTCGGAGGCCATTTCGTCTTCAGGAGTGCGCGGCGCAGGAATGTGGCGGAAGTTGGCTTCGGTGAGGAAGCAGATCTCGTCGTAGTCATAAAACACCACCCGACCGTGACGAGTAACGCCAAAGTTCTTCAGCAGCATGTCACCGGGAAAGATGTTCGCCGCCGCCAGTTGCTTGATCGCCAGACCATAATCCTCCAGCGCCTCGCGCACCTGCGCGTCGTTGGCGTTTTCCAGATAGAGGTTGAGCGGGGTCATTCGCCGCTCGGTCCAGCAGTGACGAATCAGCACCGTATCGCCTTCGACCGATACCGTCGACGCGGCCACTTCCAGTAACTCCTCAAGGCACGCCGGATCAAACTTGGTCAGCGGAAAGCGGAAATCGGCGAACTCCTGGGTATCGGCCATGCGCCCTACCCGGTCGACGCTTTTCACCAGCCGGTATTTCTCGATCACCGTCGCCCGGTCGACGTTTTTCGATGGCGAGAAACGATCCTTGATGATCTTGAACACGGTGTTGAAGCCCGGCAGGGTGAACACGCTCATGACCATGCCGCGCACGCCCGGGGCCATGATGAATTGATCGTCGGTGTTGGCCAGGTGATTGATCAGTGCACGATAGAACTCGGATTTACCGTGCTTGTAGAAACCGATCGAGGTGTACAGCTCGGCGATGTGCTTGCCCGGCAGGATGCGCCGCAGGAAGCCAATGAACTCCGCCGGCACCGGGACATCGACCATGAAATACGAACGGGTGAACGAGAAGATGATCGACACATCGGCTTCGTCAGTGATCAACGCATCGATCTGAATCCCGCGCCCTTCGCGGTGCAGCAACGGAATCACCAGAGGCCATTGTTCGTCGCGGGTGTAGATGCGTCCGACCAGGTACGCGCCCTTGTTGCGGTACAACACTGAAGAAAACAGCTCGACGGCCAGTTCCGGGTCCTTGCACACCCAGTCCGGCAGGTTCTCGCGCAATTGCGCTTCAAGGCGCTGCAGGTCGCCCGACAAATCGGCGTAATCCTCGCTGAAACGGTAGTCGGCGAAGATGCTTGCGAGCATCCCCGACAACTGGCCTTGTGGCTTGTAGGTGCGGGTTTGCGCGGCGCGGGCACGGCGCAGGCTCGGGCGCGTGGTGTGGATGAACATGCAGCCATCGCTGATCAGGTCGTGGCTGAACAGGCCGCAGAAAATCGAGTTGTACCAGGTCTCGGACAGCTCATCGTCGAAGCGCAGGTCGATGACGCTGATATAGGCGCTTTTCACCAGCGGCCAGCAATTGACGTTCATCAGCGCTTCGTCGTCGAAATATTCGCGCAGACGGGCGATGGTTTCGCCGACCTTCTCTTCATAGAGATTGATCCGCGCCGCCGACGCGGTTTGCGTCTCCTGCCAGCGCGCCTGCTCGAAGCGCTCGCGGGCGCCGTCGGTGATCCGGCGGAAATGCTCGCGGTAATCGTCAAAGCCATCGAGGATCATGCGGGCGATGTCGGTGGCTGGCCATTGCTGCGGCATAGAAGAGACCCTCGGCGTGCGTTTGGAAATCTGTGCCTGAGCTTAGCCACGTAAGCGTGCGCAGGTGAAGTGCAATTTCTGCCAAAAGCGCGGCAAGTTCGTACAGCGATCCCGGTAGTAGCCGAGCTTGCTCGCGACGGAGCCTTTGAGATCGACACAGTTTTTTGCAACTGACCCGCAGCATTACCATGCCGATCAATCAGGCGCCTGGGCTGGCGCGGCGCGTTGCCGGCGGTGACCTCAGCGGCCAGCCAGCAATTGTCGCGCCTGGCCGGTTGACCTCAACCGGCTGGTCAGGCGATTTGTGCTCCAGGTAAAAAAGTTAAACGCCCGAATAGCGGTTGCCTTCATCAGGGCGCTCGGCAACACTCTCGTCCCGATCAAGGAAGGAGCCCCGCCGTGAGCCCTGTCGATATGTTCCGTATGTTGTCGCTGGCAGCCATCTGGGGCGCGAGTTTTCTGTTCATGCGTGTGATTGCGCCGGTGATCGGCTCGATCCCGACGGCGTTCTTTCGCGTGTCGATCGCCGCCGCCGGGCTGCTGGTGATTCTTGGCCTGATGCGCATCAGCTGGGATTTCAAAGGCAAACTGAAAACCGTAATGCTGCTCGGCGTTATCAATTCCGGACTGCCGGCAACGCTCTATTCAGTCGCCGCGCAAGTGCTGCCCGCCGGCTACTCGGCGATTTTCAACGCCACCACGCCGTTGATGGGTGTGCTGATCGGCGCGTTGTTTTTCAGTGAGAAACTCACCATCGCCAAGTTCAGCGGCGTCTTTCTCGGTCTGGTCGGCGTCGGCGTGCTGACCCGTGCCGGTCCCGTTGCGTTCGACCTGCAACTGCTGATGGGCGCCCTCGCCTGCCTGCTGGCGACCACCTGCTACGGTTTTGCCGGGTTTTTGGCGCGGCGCTGGCTGGATCAGGCCGGCGGACTCGATCCGCGACTGTCGGCACTGGGCAGCATGCTCGGGGCGACGTTGTTTCTGTTGCCGCTGTTCGGCTACAGCGTCATCACCGCGCCACCGGCCAGTTGGGGCGGCTGGAATGTCTGGCTGTCGCTGCTCGGTCTGGGCCTGGGGTGTACGGCGTTTGCCTACATCATTTACTTCCGCCTGCTCAGCTCGATCGGCCCGGTCAAGTCGATGACCGTGACCTTCATGATCCCGCCGTTCGGTGTGCTGTGGGGGGCATTGCTACTGGATGAGCCGCTATCGATGGCGCATGTGTATGGCGGGGTGTTGATTGCGCTGGCGTTGTGGCTGGTGGTGAAACCTGCTGCGGTAAAACCTGTTGAAGTGAACACCCGGTAGGCGCTGACGCAGGCTCGATCTTTTGATTTCGATTTTTTGAAAGCAAGATCAAAAGATCGCAGCCTGCGGCAGCTCCTACAGGGGTTTACGGAATACGAATGCCAGGCCGATGATGATCAACAGCATGCCCAGCACGCTTAACGCCGCCAGGCGATTGCCGAAAATCAGGTAATCCATCACCGCCGTCACCGCCGGCACCAGATAGAACAGACTGGTGACATTCACCAGATTGCCCCGCGCGATCAGCCGATACAGCAACAGGGTCGCCAGCACCGAGACCACCAGTCCCATCCACAACACCGGCACGATGAAACCCGCGCTGTGTTCAAAGTGGAACGGCTGGAACGGCACGAAGATCGCGCACAACAACAGTCCCGCCAGGTACTGCACCGGCAGCGTACCGAGCGGATTGTCGGTGATGCGTTTCTGCATGATCGAACCCAGCGTCATGCTCGCCAGCGCCAGCAAACCGAAAAGCATCCCTGCCCACGACATCCCGGCCAGGCCGATGCCCTGGTAAACCACCATGATCAGCCCGGCCAGCCCCAGCGCCAGACCGAACATCCGGCTCGCCGAACGCTGCCGCTCCATCAACACCACGGTCAGGATTGGCTGTACGCCCATGATGGTTGCCATCACCCCCGGCGTGACTTTGCTGTTCAGGGCCAGCAGATAAAAAATCTGATAGGCCCCCAGCAACACCACGCCCGTGGCAATCGCGTAGAGCATCGGCTTGCCGCCCTTGGGCAACTTCAGCTTGAGCAACGGTGCCAGCAGCGCCAGCCCGCACAAGGCAATCGCGAAGCGAATCAGCAGAAAGGCAAACGGTGAAGCGTGGGCCAGGCCCCATTTGGAGAAGATCGCGCCACTGCTCCACAGCAGAACGAACAGGCTCGTGGACGTCGCCGCGAGCGCGGTTTTTTTCGAAAGGACAAACATGAATACCACCTGTAGTCAGGCAAATAGCCAACTCAGCCGAAGCTGAAATTCAGTAGAGGGTTTCTGGCGGGCGCAGGACTCAGCAAAAAATGCCGATCAGCCCGAAACGCCAACGCCCGGCGGTGAAACGACTGCGCACACCGGCGTGCTACTGACAGGTGGAGGGTAATGACTGATCTGCTTGGGCTGCTGATTCCCGCACGGCACGACGCCAGCGTTGACCGCTGAATCGACTACCGCGTTGATGAGGGATGCAGGCATTGGCGCAGATCTTTTTTGAAGGATTGGAATGTGAGCCGTGCGACTCACGAGCGCCGACTATAACCAGCGTGGGACATGGATTGCAATGATTTGGGCAAAGGGCCGGTAGCGACGAATTGATGACGACTGAATAGGCTTTGGAGCAACTGCAACACCTATCGATGGGGAGACATGGAATGCTCGAAATCATATGCCAAGGTAACGTAGTTATCTGCGCTATCAGTTGTATCGGTCGCTGGCCAGGAAGCAGGCAAGCATCGCCACTGCTCTGTTACAGCTACCAGCGGGACATGACCTGTCGAAAGTACGCTTTGAACCTATCAATGCCAAGGCACTAGGTGCATTTGAGCTTTGGGAAAATCCGCATTTTTGCTGGCGAGAGATTGCCGCATGGAAGTCACGAGAACCCTTGTCCCTGGAAATCGCGATCTGGTTTGAAGAACAGCTGTGCGGACTGTGCTTCGTCAATCCGAACAAAAGCCGCCAGCGCATTCGAATCGTGCGATTGGAAGGGCGGCCCGGAGTGCCTCACCCGCTTAAAAAGCGTATTGCGGTTTTGGCAATGGTGGCCATCGATGAGTTTGCGCAAATAATCGGTAGTAAATGCATTGAAGTACAGGAACCGATACCAGGAGCAATTCCGGTTTATACAAAACTCGGCTTCAAATTTGATTTGGAAGACCGCCTTGTCCTCGCAGTGGAGAGTAAAGTATCGTGAAAACTGTTCAAGTAATGATCAACGAGGGCGGGAGCATGCGTAAATCCGTGAAAAAATCCCCCACCAAGAAGAGATTTATCAAAACGGACGACAAGCTTGTTTCTTCCGAGCTATCAGTCAATCAGCAGCGCTTTCTTCAGCTACTGATTACAGGGATCGAAGACGAACCCAGCGTTCTCGCCGGACGGCGCTGACATGCAGGCAATAAAAAACCGCTCACAAGGAGCGGTTTTTTATTGCCTGTTCCAGCCTCAGCCAAACAGCCAATAGCCCAACAACGTCAAGACCAGCACCGCCAGCACCGGACGCATCACGCGGTAGGCCTTGGGATGGCGGCGTTTCCACTGTTTGACCACGCCACTGAACTTGTCGCTGAAATTCTTGCTCCAGGCGTAAGCCTGATTGATCCCGCCAACACGCTCATCATCGAGGTTCTGCGGCGCAGTTGCGCGGCCGAGCCAGGCGCTGATCGAGCGGTTGATGCGGGTCATGAAGCGGTTGCTCAACGGACGCTCGACGTCGCAGAACAGGATGACGCGGGTCTTTTCGGTTTCGTTCTTGACCCAGTGCACGTAAGTCTCGTCGAACATCACGTCTTCGCCGTCACGCCAGGCGTAGACCTGGCCGTCAACGAAAATCCGGCAGTCGTCGGAGTTTGGTGTCGACAAACCCAGGTGATAACGCAGCGAGCCGGCAAACGGGTCGCGGTGCGGGTTGAGATGGCTGCCGCCCGGCAGCAGCGCGAACATCGCGCCTTTTACATTGGGAATCGCACTGACCAGTGCCACGGTTTTCGGGCACAGGGTTTGCGCCGAGGGCAGCGGTTTGTCGTACCACTTGAGGTAGAAACGCTTCCAGCCCTTCTTGAAGAACGAGCCAAAACCGGCGTCGTTGTTCTTTTCGGCGGCGCGAATGTAGCCCTCGTCGAAGAGGTGCATGGCTTCGTCGCGAATGGTTTCCCAGTTATCGCGCAGGACATCCAGTTCCGGGAACTTGCTGCGATCCAGATACGGTTTCGACGGCACGCCGGAGAACATGTACATCAAGGCGTTGTACGGCGCGAACAGCGCCGAATGATTGACGAACTGACGCAGGACCGGCAAACGCGCCTTGCCGCGCAAATGCACATAGAGCGTGCTGCCCAGAAACAGCAACAGCACAAACGCCTTGGCGGCAAACGAAAAGGTCATCAACAACTCCTTGAATAAAGACAACGCTGCGCAAAGCCCTTTACCCGGCATGGCAGCCGGCCATGATAAACACTACCGGCCTCGGGAAAAACCCGCTTGCGCCAAGATTCAGTGTTAAGGATTGCGCAACAAAGCGCTTATTAACATAACGATCCTGAACCTTGGCTGACCTGAATCATGAAGATCAAAAGATCGCAGCCTGCGGCAGCTCCTACAGGGACGGATTGAATATCCAGGAACTGCTGCAGGCTGCGACTTATTGCTGGGTCTCCTGCTCGGTGAACAGATCGCTGAACAGCATGCTCGACAAATACCGTTCGCCTGAGTCCGGCAGAATCACCACGATGGTCTTGCCCTGCATTTCCGGGGTTTCGGCCAGACGCACGGCCACGGCCATCGCTGCGCCACAGGAAATCCCGCACAGAATGCCTTCTTCCTGCATCAGGCGCAGGGCCATGGCTTTGGATTCTTCGTCAGTCACTAACTCAACCCGGTCAACCATCGACAGATCAAGGTTTTTCGGTACAAAACCGGCACCAATGCCCTGAATCTTGTGCGGGCTGGGCTTGATCTCTTCACCGGCCAGCGCCTGGGTGATCACCGGAGAGGACACCGGCTCCACGGCCACGGAAAGAATCGGTTTGCCCTGGGTATTCTTGATATACCGCGAAACGCCAGTGATGGTTCCGCCGGTGCCGACACCCGCCACCAACACGTCGACAGCGCCGTCGGTGTCGTTCCAGATTTCCGGACCGGTGGTTTTTTCATGAATCGCCGGGTTGGCCGGGTTATCGAACTGCGCGGGCATGAAGTATTTGGCGCTGTCGCTCGCGACAATCTCCGCAGCCTTCTCGATCGCGCCTTTCATGCCTTTGGCCGGTTCGGTCAGCACCAGTTCGGCGCCCAACGCTTTCAACACCTTGCGCCGCTCGATACTCATCGAAGCCGGCATCGTCAGCATCAGTTTGTAACCACGGGCGGCGGCGACGAAGGCCAGACCGATACCGGTGTTGCCCGAGGTTGGCTCAACGATGGTCATGCCCGGTTTGAGCTTGCCGCTGCTTTCGGCGTCCCAGATCATGTTCGC
This sequence comes from Pseudomonas helmanticensis, assembly GCF_900182985.1. Taxonomy (NCBI): domain Bacteria; kingdom Pseudomonadati; phylum Pseudomonadota; class Gammaproteobacteria; order Pseudomonadales; family Pseudomonadaceae; genus Pseudomonas; species Pseudomonas helmanticensis. The sequence goes on from NZ_FXUY01000001.1 coordinate 2,696,893, forward strand.
GCCAATCCGGCACTTGACCGAATAACCGGGGTTGCGCCCTTCGATCTTGGCGAGGATGGTCACGCCACGCGGCGCAATGCGGTTGATCTGCACCAACGGCGTATTGCCGATGGAATGGGCGTTGTCAGCGAAAATGCGGCTCATGGCTGGGTCCTTATGCAGCGTTGAATTCAGCCTTCCAAGGTAAGCCTGTTGCCCAGCGCAGTCCAGTCGGGTCGAACGTCTGTGATCGCCGACAGTCAATCGCTTTACATCGTTCGGGAATTACCGCCATGAAGCGTCGCTACAGTTGGCCATTGTGGACTCTCGCAGGAATCGTCGTGCTGCTGATCGCGCTGCACATCGCCCTGCCCTACGTGGTGCGCGATTACCTCAACGACAAACTGGCCAACATGGGCGACTACCGTGGGCAGATCACCGATGTGGATCTGGCTTTATGGCGCGGGGCTTACAAGATCAACGGGCTGAAGATCGTCAAAGTCGACGGCAAGGTGCCGGTACCGTTCGTCAATGCGCCGCTGATTGATCTGGCGGTCAGTTGGCATTCGCTGTGGTACGACCATGCGGTGGTGGCACAGGTGAAATTCTTCAATCCTGAGGTGAATTTCGTCGATGGCGGCGCCAACAAGCAAAACTCCCAGACCGGTAAAGGCACCGACTGGCGTGCGCAACTGGGCAAGTTACTGCCGATCACCCTCGACGAAGTGCAGATTCATGAGGGCAAGATCAGCTTCCGTAATTTCAACTCGAAACCGCCGGTCAACATGAACGCCACGAACGTCGAGGCCAGCATCTACAACCTGACTAACGTCGTCGATAAACAGGGCAAACGCGATGCCCGTTTCGAGGGTAAAGCTCTGCTGCTCGGCCACGCACCGCTGGAAACCACCGCCACGTTTGACCCGCTGAGCAATTTCGAAGACTTCGAATTCCGTCTGCGCGCCAAGGACATCGAACTCAAAAGCATGAACGACTTCGCTTCAGCCTATGGCAAGTTCGACTTCAACGCCGGCCACGGTGATGTGGTGATCGAAGCCCAAGCCAAAAAAGCGCAAGTCAGCGGTTACATCAAGCCGCTACTGCGCGACGTTGAGGTGTTCAACTGGCAGCAGGACGTGGAAAACAAGAACAAGAGCATCTTCCGCTCGGTCTGGGAGGCGCTGGTGGGCGGCACCGAAACCGTGCTGAAGAACCAGGCAAAAAACCAGTTCGCCACCAAGGTCGAACTCAGCGGCAACGTCCATCAGCAAAATATCAGCGCGTTCGAAGCGTTTTTGCAGATATTGCGTAATGGCTTTGTTCAGGCATTCAATGCGCGGTATGAACGGCCGAAGCCGGATGCGGGTTAGGTTTTGCGGTTGACGATATAGCGACCAGACGCCTCTGCTGCCAAAGTTGAGTTTTGTTGCAGTGAATCCCAGCCCAGACAAGCCAGCGCCAGCGAACGTGGCACTGCCTCACGTCCATTGCTGTAGCGACTGATGCTGCGGGCGCTGACACCCAGTGCCTCGGCAGCCTGATTAAGAGACAGCCCCGTTCGGGCGCGCCAATCAATAAAAATACGGGTGTTCTCATCGGCTGCGTTTTGAGCCAGCGCATCCATATAAAGCGTGTCTGCGCCAATCTGTATATCAGGTTCAAGCCATTCTACAGTCCAGCCCTCATCGTCCATTGTCACAGTGGCAAACACTTCGGGATCGAGCAAAGGTTTCAGACCTGGATAAGCTTGAATATCCTCGCCGAGATAAAGTGTCAGTTCCTGACCATCAATAAAGGTCAGTGCCAATCGAAAATCTGACAGTGCTTGCACAGCCGACAGACGAGGCCTTTTCATGGATAACATCGTTTCCAGTCCTCCAACTGTTGCACTTGATGAGCCGCGACCCACATCAGCGCTTCCTTGATAATCAGGGGCGGCGCCTTGCCCGTCATCACTTCAACGGTCTCCAGACTCAGCATCACATCCACGCCTCCACCGATCAGGTGGACATGGGGCGGAGGGTGATCCTTCTCGCGCAACTGAATGCGGTATTTGTCGCGAAATCGGTATTTAGTCGTCATGCCCGAGAGGCTATCGCCAAATCGGCGATACATGAATACTGGCCAAGCGCCGAGACTGAGTCAACATGTGACGCCCCATTCAGAGACTGAATAAGCCGTCTGCGTTCACAGTCGACCGGCCTGCGCGTTATAGTCGGGCATCCGATTATTTCGCCCCCGCCCTGCCCGTTCAGGTCGGCGTTACCGTTCGAGGATTAGCAGATGAAGTTCGAAGGCACCCAGGCCTACGTCGCCACCGATGACCTGAAGCTGGCGGTCAACGCCGCCATCACCCTGGAGCGGCCGCTGCTGGTCAAGGGCGAGCCGGGCACCGGCAAGACCATGCTCGCCGAGCAACTGGCCGAATCGTTCAATGCCAAACTGATCACCTGGCACATCAAGTCCACCACCAAGGCGCATCAGGGCCTCTACGAGTACGATGCGGTCAGCCGTCTGCGCGACTCGCAGCTGGGCACTGAAAAAGTCCACGACGTGCGTAACTACCTGAAGAAAGGCAAGCTCTGGGAGGCTTTCGAGTCCGAGGAGCGGGTCATTCTGCTGATCGACGAGATCGACAAGGCCGACATCGAGTTTCCCAACGACTTGCTGCAAGAACTCGACAAGATGGAGTTCTACGTTTACGAGATCGACGAGACCATCAAGGCCAAGAAACGCCCGATCATCATCATTACCTCCAACAACGAGAAAGAGCTGCCGGACGCTTTCCTGCGCCGCTGCTTCTTCCACTACATCGCCTTCCCGGATCGCCCGACCCTGCAGAAAATCGTCGACGTGCACTACCCGGACATCAAGAAGGATCTGGTCAGCGAAGCGCTGGACGTGTTCTTCGATGTGCGCAAGGTGCCGGGCCTGAAGAAGAAGCCGTCGACCTCGGAACTGGTCGACTGGCTGAAGCTGCTGATGGCCGACAACATCGGTGAAGCGGTGTTGCGCGAACGCGATCCGACCAAGGCCATCCCGCCACTGGCCGGTGCTTTGGTGAAGAATGAACAGGACGTGCAACTGCTTGAGCGCCTGGCGTTCATGAGCCGTCGCGGCACGCGCTAAGAGGCTGATGCCATGTTGCTCAACCTGTTCAATGAAATGCGTGCAGCCAAGGTGCCGGTGTCGGTGCGCGAGCTGCTCGACCTGATCAACGCGCTGAAACAGCGCGTGACCTTCGCCGACATGGACGAGTTCTACTACTTGTCGCGGGCGATTCTGGTGAAGGACGAACGCCATTTCGACAAGTTCGACCGCGCGTTCGGTGCCTACTTCAATGGCCTCGAAAAGCTCGACGATCACTTGCAGGCACTGATTCCCGAAGACTGGCTGCGCAAGGAATTCGAGCGCTCGCTGAGCGACGAAGAGCGCGCGCAAATCCAGTCCCTCGGCGGTCTCGACAAACTGATCGAAGAGTTCAAGAAGCGTCTGGAAGAACAGAAGGAACGTCACGCCGGCGGCAACAAATGGATCGGTACTGGCGGCACCAGCCCGTTCGGTTCTGGTGGTTTCAACCCGGAAGGCATTCGGGTTGGCGATGCCGGAAAACGTCAGGGCAAAGCGGTGAAAGTCTGGGATCAGCGCGAGTACAAGAACCTCGACGATTCGGTGGAACTGGGCACGCGCAACATCAAGGTTGCGCTGCGTCGCCTGCGCAAATTCGCTCGCCAGGGCGCGGCGGAAGAACTCGACATCGACGGCACCATCGACCACACCGCGCGCGACGCCGGCTTGCTGAATATCCAGATGCGCCCGGAGCGGCGCAATACGGTGAAGCTGTTGTTGCTGTTCGACATCGGCGGTTCGATGGACGCGCACGTGAAGATCTGCGAGGAGCTGTTCTCGGCCTGCAAGACCGAGTTCAAGCATCTGGAGTACTTCTACTTCCACAACTTCGTTTACGAATCGGTGTGGAAGAACAACATGCGCCGCACCTCCGAGCGCACTTCGACCCAGGATCTGCTGCACAAATACGGTGCCGACTATAAGGTGATTTTCATTGGTGATGCCGCCATGGCGCCGTATGAAATCACCCAGGCCGGCGGCAGCGTCGAGCACTGGAACGAAGAACCGGGTTATGTGTGGATGCAGCGTTTCATGGAGAAGTACAAGAAACTCATCTGGATCAACCCGTATCCGAAAGATACCTGGGGGTATACCTCGTCGACCAATATCGTGCGGGACTTGATCGAGGATCAGATGTATCCATTGACGTTGCGCGGGCTTGAGGAAGGGATGCGGTTTTTGTCCAAGTGACGACCAGATTGTTCCCAGGCTCTGCGTGGGAATGCATCCAGTGACGCTCTGCGTCACAGGGACGCGGAGCGTCCCTGGCGGCATTCCCACGCGGAGCATGGGGACGATCAAAATTCACGTTCCCCTGTAGGAGCTGCCGCAGGCTGCGATCTTTTGATCCTCAACCCAATCGCCGCAAATACTCGACATGCTCACGGTGCGCGACATCTTGCACCACCGGCCGCAACCACACCTTTGCCCCCGGCAGACACTGCGCCAACCGCGCCAACGCCAACGGCGTCAAAGCGCCCAACCGTGGATACCCGCCAATCGTCTGCCGATCATTGAGCAACACAATCGGCTGCCCATCCGGCGGCACCTGCACCGCGCCCAAGGGAATCCCCTCGGAAATCATCGGCTGTCCCTGATACTGCAAAGCCTTGCCCAGCAGACGAATGCCCATGCGATCGGCGCGGCTGTCGAGCGTCCAGGCACTGTTGAACACGTCAAACAGACTCTGCCCGCTGAACTGGCCAATCTGTGCGCCGAGCACCAGATCCAGCGGCGCAGTCGATTGCAAGTCCGGCCGTAGCGCCAGCGGCACTTCGCGAACCCACAGCGATTCCCCGTGATAACTCAACGCCGATCCCTTGGCCAACGACAAGCCCATGCCATCCAGACCGCCGAGCTCTTCGCGCACCACCGTGGCACTGCTGCCCAATACCTTCGGCGCCGCAAAACCACCGGGCGCCGCCAGATACGCCCGAGCGCCGAGCAGCGGCTGGGTAAATCGCAACGTCTGCCCTTTGCCCAACTTGAAACTGCGCCACGGCGCCAGCGGCTGACCATCAATCTGTGCGCCCAGATCAGCACCGGCCAGCGCCAGCAAACAATCTTCTTCAGCCAGCACGGTAAAACCGCCGAGGGTGATTTCGATCACTGCCACATCCAGTCCATTGCCCAGCAGCCAGTTGGCCCAGCTCATCGAGCACCAATCCGCCGCACCGCCCTGGGTCACGCCCAGATGCCGCACGCCAAATCGCCCGGCGTCCTGCAACAGGCACAGCGGCGTACTCGCCTCAATCGTCAGTCGGCTCATGCCTGCGCCTCCAATGGCGTGTCATCGCCGCCCAGTCGGATGAATTCGGCGTGGCTCACCGCTTCGAAACGCACGGTGTCGCCGGGTTGCATCAGACTGTAGCCGTCACGATGGCGGTCGAACAGCTTCGCCGGCGTGCGACCGATCAGGTTCCAGCCACCGGGCGAGACCACGGGATAGGCAGCCGTTTGCCGCTCAGCAATTCCGACGCTGCCGGCGGCGACTTTCTTGCGCGGCGTGTTCAAACGTGGCGCCGCGAGAATTTCTTCGACCAACCCCATAAAGGCAAAACCCGGCGCAAAACCGAGGGCGAATACCTGATATTCGCGGCCACTGTGGCGCCGAATCACCTCCTCCACCGCCAGCCCGCTGCGCTCGGCAAGCAAGCTCAGCTCCGGGCCGACGCTCAAGTCATACCAGACCGGCACCACGTGGCATTGCCCAGCGTTGCGCGCATTCGGCGACAGATCGATCAGCGCCTCAGCGATCAATTCACGCGCCTGGTTCGGGCTTAAAACCGTCAGATCGTAATGCACCATCAGCGTCGTATACGACGGCACCAGATCGATCAATTGCTCGCCGAATACCGCACGCAAACGCTCATTGGCGGCGAGCATCCACGGCATGTTGGCCTCAGCGATTTCGTCGAACAGGCGCAGCATCAGGCAATCCAGTGCCACCACTTCAATCCTTGGGTTCATTGTGCATCCTGCTGATTCAAGGCCTCGCGAATACGCTGCACGGCGGCCACCGAACTGGCGTTGTCGCCGTGCACGCAGAGAGTGTTGGCGTGCAGGCGCAAGACGCTGCCGTCGTTGGCGGTGAGATTGTCGCCACGGGCAATGGTCAGCGCTTGCTCGATGATTTTTTCCGGCTCGTGATGCACCGCGCCGGGCAGTTGCCGCGAAACCAGTTTGCCAGCGCTGTCGTACGCGCGGTCAGCGAAGGCTTCGAACAACAGCGTTACGCCGTACTCATCGCCGATTTGTTGCGCGGCAGAATTATCGCGAGTGGCCATCAACATCAGCGGCAGACTTCGATCGTAAGCCGCTACGGCCTGAATCACCGCACGCAGTTGCGCCGGGTTGGCCATCATGTCGTTGTACATCGCGCCGTGAGGTTTGACGTAACTGACTCGACCGCCCTGCGCCTTGCAAATGCCGTCGAGGGCGCCGATCTGATAATGCAGGATGTCTTGCAGCTCTTGCGCCGAATACGCCATGGAGCGGCGGCCGAAGCCGACCAGATCCTGATAGGCCGGATGCGCGCCGATCTGCACGCCGTGGCTCAGCGCCAGGCTGACGGTCTTGCGCATGATGCTCGGGTCGCCGGCATGGAAGCCGCAGGCGACATTGGCGCAATCGATGAAGGGCATGACCTCGGCATCCAGACCCATGGTCCAGCTGCCGAAACTCTCGCCAATGTCGCAATTCAATAGCAGGCGGCTCACGGTGAACACTCCTGTAGGGCTTGTCTTTTTATCTGTAGGAATTCGTTTCGCAGGTTATCAGTTACTGCGCATCGAGTTGCTTGCCACGGGTTTCCGGCAGGCTCAAGGCCGCGATAATCACCACGCCGTAAGACACCGCCGCAAACGCGCCAATGCCGACGCTCAACGGTACTTTCTGGCTAAGCAGGCCGATCAGCAGCGGAAACAATGCCGCCAGCGCCCGACCGATGTTGTAGCAAAAGCCCTGCCCCGAACCACGAATGCGTGTAGGAAACAGCTCAGTCAGAAACGCGCCCATGCCGCTGAAAATCCCCGAAGCAAAGAAGCCCAGCGGGAAGCCCAGCCAGAGCATCACGCCGTTGCTGACCGGCAATTGCGTGTAGAGCAGAACGATGGTGAACGAGCCGACCGCGAACAGGATGAAGTTCTTTTTCCGGCCGAGCAGATCGGTCAGATAGGCGCTGATCACATAGCCGACGTAAGAACCGACGATCACCATCGCCAGATACCCGCCGGTGCCGAGCACGCTCAAGCCGCGCTCATTTTTGAGGAAGGTCGGTAGCCACGAGGTAATCGCGTAATAACCGCCCAGCGCGCCGGTGGTCAGCAGCGAAGCGCGGAACGTGGTGAAGAGCATGCCGGGCGCAAAGATCTCGTAGAACTTCGACTGATTCTCTGGCGTTTGCCGGGCCTTGGCCTCGCGATAGATCTCCGGGTCCTTGACCAGTCGACGCACGAAAATCACGAAAATTGCCGGCACGATGCCGAGAATGAACAGCGCGCGCCAGGCGTCTTCTGGTGGCAACACCGAGAACAGCAGCGCGTACAGAATCGCCGTCAGCCCCCAGCCCAGCGCCCAACCGGATTGCACCATGCCCACCGCTTTGCCGCGATCCTGGGCGCGGATCACCTCGCCAATCAGCACCGCGCCGGCCGTCCATTCGCCGCCGAAACCGAAGCCCATCAAGGTGCGGGCGATCAGCAATTGTTCGTAGTTCTGCGCGAAGCCACAGAGGAAGGTGAAGAAGGCGAACCACAGCACGGTCAGTTGCAGGGTGCGCACGCGGCCGATGCGATCGGAAAGAATCCCGGCGACCCAACCGCCAATCGCCGAAGCAATCAAGGTGCTGGTGTGAATCAGCCCGGCCTCGCCGGTGGTGATGCCCCACATCGCAATCAGCGTCGGCACGACGAAGCTGAGCATCTGCGTATCCATGCCATCCAGCCCGTAGCCGATCTTGCAGCTCCAGAACGTGCGGCGCTCCTGCTGGTTGATGTTGCGATACCAGTCGAACGGCCCGGGACGCGCCGTTACCGTGGATGCTTTTAGGGTGTCGGGAGCACTCATGGCTTATCTCCGCAGGTTTTTTATTGGTCTTGTTCGTAGCCCCGACGACGCCTATCGTGGGAACCGCATGCGCCGATTTTTCGTCGCAGCACCCTCTCGCGTCCAACGAATAAAAACCCGCCTTAGGCATAAGAAAAATTTGTCAGCCGAGCCTTGCCCATGAACCTGAAGTTTCTCGAGACCTTTGTCTGGGTCGCCCGCCTGAAGAGTTTTCGCCTCACCGCCGACAAGCTGTTCACCACTCAGGCGTCGATTTCCAGCCGCATTGCGGTACTGGAAGGCGAACTGGGGGTGAAGCTGTTTCTGCGCGATTCACGCGGTGTCAGTCTGACGCCGGAAGGTTTGAAGGTGCTGGAATATGCCGAGCAGATGCTCGACACCATGTCGGCGCTGAGGCAGTCGATCGAGACCCGCTCAAGCAAGGTCGGCCGGGTGCGCATCGGTGTAATGGACACAGTGATCCACACCTGGCTGAGCCCGCTGGTGGCGCAGATGACCGATCTGTATCCACGGGTGGAAATCGAGTTGGTGGCGGATACCTCGCTGAACCTCTGCGATCAGCTGCAAAAAGGTTTTCTCGACCTGATCCTGCAAACCGACCTGGTGCGTCATGAAAGTGTGCGCAGCCTGGAGCTGGCCAGCCATCCGCTGGGCTGGATTGTCGCCAGCAATTCGATCTACAACCGCGACTACGCCGACCTCGCTGAACTGGCGCAGGAGCGAATCATCACTTACTCGAAAAACTCCCGGCCGCATCAGGATCTTCTCGCATTGATGCAGGCGAACGGCGTAATGGCGCCGCGCTTGAATTGCGTGAATTCGGTGTCGGCGATTACTCGGCTGTTGCGCGATGGCTTCGGGGTTGGCGTGCTACCGCCGGTGCTGGTGGCTGAAGAGCTGGCGCGGGGCGAATTGACCTTGTTGGCGATTGATCAACGGCCACCGAATTTGCAGGTGGTGGTGTCGTGGCGGGTGGGGGTGGAGTGGGTCGAGGAGATTGTGACGTTGTGTCAGCAGGTGTTGGCGGGGTATGCGCAGAAGGTCGGTGATGGGTATGTGGTTTTGAACCCCTGAACAGCAAAAGATCGCAGCCTTCGGCAGCTCCTACATGATCGTTCCCACGCTCCGCGTGGGAATGCCTCAATGGACGCTCCGCGTCCGCTTTGGGACGCGGAGCGTCCCGGGCTGCATTCCCACGCAGAGCGTGGGAACGATCATCAGAGGCCGCGCACGTCGCGGTCTTCGATCGGCCGGCTCTGACGCAGGCGCTTGCCGCCCAGCACCACCCAGTCGATCAGGCGGAACAGGCATTCAATCCCGAACGACAGCAGCAAAGCGCCGCTCATGCCCCAGATCATCGCTTCCGGGGTCAGCAGAATCTGATAGCTGTAACCGTTCCAGGTTTCCTTGCGAATATCCGGATCCGCCGCCAGCACCACTTGCAGGAAGCGGATGTACCACGGCCCTTGCATCGCCTGGAACTGTTTATCCAGCGCAGTCTGCCGATTGAGCAACGTGCTCAGGCTGTCGGCATCGCTGCGAAAAACCGGGTCTTCGCTGGCGCGGTAATGCGCGACCAGCGCCTGGATATCGCCCTTGAAAAACTGCTCGGCAGTGCCCTGGAAGCCGCGCAGGCCGGTTTGCGCTTCGATCAGGTGCGCCTCGACGCGTTTCGCGTAATCGTTGATGAACCCCGGCACCTGGACACCGATCAACAGGCCCGCCGCAAACAACACCAGCCGTAGGTAACTGAGCAACATGGGGTGCAATCCTTATTCGGTCTTGCCAAGGCTTACGCATTCGCCGCGTCGCCACAGGCTCCATTGGCCCGGTTCGTAGCGGGTCCAGGTTTCGTTTTCGGTCAAAGGCTCGGTGGCGATCACCGTCACCACGTCGTTGGGCGTGGTTTCGGCCTGGAAATCGACGATCACGTCGACGTCCTTGAGCCGCGCCGGGCCGAACGGTGCGCGCCGGGTGATCTGTGCGAGTTTGGTCGAGCAATAGCAGAACAGCCAGTCGCCGTCGCTGAGCAGGCAGTTGAACACGCCTTTGCTGCGGTATTCGGCGCACGCGGCCACCAGATCCGGCAGCAGCTCTTCTATATCGACCGGCTCCGGAAAAGCTGCACGCACGCGGTTGAGCAAATCGCAGAACGCCGCTTCGCTGTCGGTATCGCCGACCGGGCGGTAGAAACTCTTGATCGGGGTGAAATCGGCGAGTTGGCCATTGTGCGCAAAACACCAGTTGCGCCCCCACAGCTCGCGGACGAACGGGTGGGTGTTGGACAGGCAGACTTTGCCGACGTTGGCCTGGCGGATGTGGCCGATGACCACTTCGCTCTTGATCGGATAACGCTGCACCAGGTTGGCCACTTCCGACTCGCTGCTCGCCGCCGGGTCCTGAAACAGACGCAAGCCACGGCCTTCATAGAAGGCGATGCCCCAGCCGTCACGGTGCGGGCCGGTGCGGCCGCCGCGCTGCATCAGGCCGGTGAAGCTGAACACGATATCGGTCGGCACGTTGGCACTCATGCCCAGTAATTCACACATGTGCGGACTCTCGGGTTACAGGCGCGGCTCGACCCGCATGCGCTGCGGGTTATTCGGCAAAGGTGGGCGGCCGTAACGGTCATCCCCGGCACCGCCGAACGGTTGATCGTCGTCGCGGTCATCGGCGCGGGCCGCAGCCTTGGCGGATTCAGCCTGTTCGCGGCGCGCTTTGGAGGCCCGTTCGATCGGGAAACGGATCAGCACGAAGATCAGGTAAAGACCGAAAGCGATCATGCTGTACATGAACAGATCGGAAATCGCCCGCCAGGCGTTGTTGCCGACCTTGAAGGCCAGATCCAGCGCGGTAATGGCGATGGACGGTGCAACCTTGGCTTTCACCGGGTCAATGATGGTCGGGCTGAACAGCAACACCGCCATCAGCACGCGCAGCGGTTCGCGCAGCCAGCGCCACATCCAGGTAGTCAGGCGCATCCATACCAACAGGCAGCCCACAGCGGCAAAGGCGTAGAGGCCCCAGGCGATCAGATAGTCGTTCTCGGTCATGGTGTCCATGGCAAGGCAGGCAAAGAGGCGCTTATAGTAACGACTTTTCGCCCGCCAGGCTTGTCCCAATAGACACACGACCTGTAGGAGTGAGCCTGCTCGCGATGACGGACAGCCTGACAACATTGATGTTGAATGTGCCGGCCTTATCGCGAGCAGGCTCACTCCTACAGGGTCTGCGACGGTTTCAAAAGCTGCGAAAACCCTATTCCGTAATTTGTCCGAGAGCCATTCATGCCTGAATCCGCCAACGTCATCAGTGCCCCGATTGCCCACAAGGCTGCCGGTGCCGACCCGTATGCCTGGCTGCAGGAACGCGACACCGACGCGGTGCTCGATTACCTCAAGGCCGAAAACGCCTACCAGGAAGCGCAAACCGCCGATCAGGCCGAATTGCGCGAAACCCTGTTCGAAGAGATCAAGGGGCGGATTCTGGAGACCGACCTGTCGCTGCCTTCGCCGTGGGGCCCGTACCTGTATTACACGCGCACCACGGCGGGCGACGAATACGCTCGGCACTATCGCTGCCCGCGTCCGGCGGACGACAGCCTGAGCCTCGACGAAAGCCGCGAACAATTGCTGCTCGATCCAAATGAACTGGCCAACGGCGGATTCTTCTCACTGGGCGCGTTCAGCATCAGCCCCGACCACCAGCGCCTGGCCTACAGCGTCGACGCCTCGGGCGATGAGATCTACACGCTGTTCGTCAAGGAACTGGCCAACGACAAGGTCAGTGAACTGGAATTCGAAGACTGCGACGGCAGCATGACCTGGGCCAACGACAGCCTGACGCTGTTTTTCGGCGTACTCGACGATACCCATCGCCCGCACAAACTGTTCCGCTATCGCCTCGATGGCACGGCTGCCGAAGAGGTGTTCCACGAGGCGGACGGGCGTTTCTTCCTGCATTGCTACCGTTCCAGCTCCGAACAGCAACTGCTGCTGTCGCTGGGCAGCAAGACCACCAGTGAAGTCTGGGTGCTCGATGCCAATCAGCCGCACCTGCCGTTCACTTGCCTGGCGCCACGGGTCGAAGATCATGAATACGATGTCGATCACGGTCTGCTCGATGGCGTCTGGACGTGGTTTATCCGCACCAACCGTGACGGCATCAACTACGCCCTGTATCAGGCCCCGGACACCGGCACGGCGCCGACTGAAGCCGACTGGCAAAACCTGATCCCGCACAGCGACACGGTGATGCTCGACGGCGTCAGTCTCAACACCGAAGCCATGACCCTGAGCCTGCGCGAAGGTGGTCTGCCGATCATCGAGGTTCACCCGCAGGGTCTGGCGCCGTATCGCGTGCAACTGCCGGATGCGGCCTACAGCCTGTATGTGCAAAACAGCCAGGAGTTCGAGAGCGACCGTATTCGTCTGCGCTACGAGGCGTTGAATCGGCCGGCGCAAGTGCGCCAGTTGATCTTGGCGAGCGGCGAACAAACTGTTTTGAAAGAAACTCCGGTGCTCGGCCCGTTCGACGCCGACGCCTACGTCAGCCAGCGTCTGTGGGCGACGGCGCCGGACGGTACACAAGTGCCGATCAGTCTGGTGATGAAGCGCGAAATGCTCGGCAAAGCAGTGCCGCTGTATCTGTACGGTTACGGCGCTTACGGCTCGAGTCTCGATCCGTGGTTCTCCCACGCCCGCCTGAGCCTTTTGGATCGCGGCATGGCCTTCGCCATCGCCCATGTGCGCGGCGGCGGAGAACTGGGTGAAGCCTGGTATCGCGCCGGCAAGCAGGAGCACAAGCACAACACCTTCAGCGACTTCATTGCCTGTGCCGAGTTTCTGATCCTCAACGGCATTACCACCGCCGAGAAACTGGCGATCAGCGGTGGCAGCGCCGGCGGTTTACTGATCGGTGCAGTGCTTAACCAGCGCCCGGACCTGTTCGGCGTGGCGATTGCCGAAGTGCCGTTTGTCGACGTACTTAACACCATGCTCGACCCAGATCTGCCACTGACCGTCACCGAATATGACGAGTGGGGCAATCCCGAGGAGCCGGAGGTCTACGAGCGGATCAAGGCTTACGCGCCGTACGAAAACGTCCGTGCGCAGCATTATCCGGCGACGCTGGTGATTGCCGGCTACAACGACAGCCGCGTGCAGTATTGGGAAGCGGCCAAGTGGGTGGCGAAATTGCGCGCGACCAAGACCGATGACAACGTGCTGCTGCTCAAGACTGAACTGGGCGCCGGGCATGGCGGGATGAGCGGGCGTTATCAGGGATTACGTGACGTAGCGCTCGAATACGCATTTGTTTTCAAGGTTTTGGGCCTGGCTTGAGGAACTCCGTCGGTCTCTTGGGTCTTAATTCCAGACCCAAGAGGCCGATACCCCCAAGATCCCTTTGTGGGAGCGAGCCTGCTCGCGAATGCGACCTGTCATCCACATCGTCGGTGACTGACACTACGCTTTCGCGAGCAGGCTCGCTCCCAAAGGGGCGGTGTACAGCCTTGAAAATGTGAAAACAAAAAAGACCGTGACGACATGTCAGAACCAACCTTCCTGAACAATGAAATCCGCGACTGGCTGATGGACTGCGGCCTGTTCGATCAATTGCAACTGGCCGACTTTGCGGCCGCTTCCGGCTACTTCAGCATCAGCACCGTGGCTGAAGGCGAAGCGATTTTCCGTGAGGGCGATGCCGGCAGTTTCATGTGCATCCTCCACACCGGCCAGGTCGCTGTGCAGAAAACCGGGCCCGATGGCCAGGTCATCACCATGGCCACCCTGCGCAGCGGTCGGGCGTTCGGCGAAATGGCCGTGCTGGATGGCGAACGTCGATCGGCCACTTGCGTCGCAGCGACGAACTGCCAGCTATTGAATCTGGGCAAGGACTCGCTGGAGAAAATGCTCAACGACGCGCCGAAGATCGCTGCGAAGATCATCCGCGCCCTCGCCGTCTCGCTGTCGAAACGCCTGCGCATGGCCGACGGCCAACTGGCGGCGCAACAGGTTTAACCGCCGGGGGATTTCGTCTTGGTGCCGTTGGGTTCAATGCCCGGCACCGGTTGATCCTTGCTCGGCGGGCTGGGCATTTCGATCGGCACCAACGGCGGGCTGCCGCTGCCCGCGCCGGACTTGGGAATATTGATCGGCGTGATCTGCGGATACGGCGTCGGTGTCGCGGTACCGGGCGAGCCGGCTTGCGGCGCCGGGCTGAGCGGAATCGTCTGCTGCGCCTGCACTGCAGGAATCGAGAGCACGGCCAGGGCAATGACCGTTAGAATGGTGCGCTTCATCAAGGGCTCCGTTTGGCCTCTAGTCTGCGCTCAGGCTACTCCCAACGGGCCTGCTTGCCTTCCCCCTTGTAGAGATTTCCATGAAACGTTTCGTTCTGCTCGACACCACCCCGATCCCTGAAAGCGGCGGTGCCCTGTGCCTGTTCGAATATGGCGAGGATTTTGTCATCAAGATCCAGGGCGGCGACGGCGGGCAATTGATGAACACGCGCATGCACGGTTCCGAAGATGCGCTGGCCGAGATTCCTTGTCGCAAGGTTGCCGGCCGGCCGGCTTCGCGGGTCTTGATCGGCGGTCTGGGCATGGGTTTCACCCTCGCTTCGGCGCTCAAGCATCTGGGCAAGACCGCTGAAGTGGTGGTCGCCGAACTGGTGCCCGGTGTAGTCGAGTGGAACCGTGGCCCGCTCGGCGAAAAGTCCGGCCGGCCGCTGCTCGATCCACGTACGGTGATTCGTCAGGAAGACGTCGCCAAGGTGCTGCAAAGCGAGCCGAATGGCTTCGATGCAATCATGCTCGACGTCGACAACGGCCCCGAAGGCTTGACCCAGAAGGTCAACAGCTGGCTGTATTCCGCCGCCGGCCTGAATGCTTGCGCCAAGGCTTTGCGCCCGAAAGGCGTGCTCGCCGTGTGGTCGGCCAGCGCCGATCGGCTGTTTTCCGACAAATTGAAGAAGGCCGGTTTCAAGGCCGAAGAAGTCCAGGTCTTCGCCCACGGCAACAAGGGCACGCGCCACACGATCTGGATTGCCGAGAAGCTCAAGGGCTGAGCTAAACTCTGCACATAACCGTCATTAGTCTTTTACAAAGGTGAACCCATGAGTTCGTCCACCCCAACCAATACGTCGAAGCTGGATCGCATCCTCGCCGACAACCAGCGTGACAAGGAAATGGGCTACCGCGACAAGGCCCTGAAGATGTACCCGCATGTCTGTGGCCGCTGCACCCGTGAATTTTCCGGTAAGCGCCTGAGCGAACTGACCGTGCACCACCGCGACCACAATCACGACAACAACCCGCAGGACGGCTCGAACTGGGAATTGTTGTGCCTGTATTGCCACGACAACGAACACTCGCGCTATACCGATCAGCAATACTTCAGCGAGGGCTCGCTGAGCACGCCGAAGATTGCCAAGGCAACGCATAACCCGTTTGCCGCCCTCGCCGGGTTGATGAAGAAAGAAGATTAAAAAGCAAAAGATCGCAGCCTTCGGCAGCTCCTACAGGGTGTACGCCATTCAACTGTAGGAGCTGCCGAAGGCTGCGATCTTTTGATCTTATCCCCGTATAATCGCGCTCTTTTTCCCGAAGGCACCCCGCTCGTGGCAGACAAACGGTACAGCTGCATTGGTTTGTATAACCCCAAATCACCGGAGAACGTCGGTTCGGTGATGCGCGCCGCAGGCTGCTACGGCGTGGCATCGGTGTTCTACACCGGCAAGCGTTATGAACGCGCCGCCGACTTCGTCACCGACACCAAGCGCGTGCACTACGACATTCCGCTGATCGGCATCGACGATCTGAAAAAGATCCTCCCGCTCAACTGCGTACCGGTCGCCGTGGAACTGGTCGAGGGCGCCCGCCCGCTGCCGGAATACACCCACCCGGATCGCGCCCTGTACATCTTCGGCCCGGAAGACGGCTCGCTGGATAAAGAGATCCGCGACTGGTGCGAAGACGTCGTGTACATCCCGACCACCGGCTGCATGAACCTCGCTGCCACGGTCAACGTCGTGCTCTACGACCGCATGGCCAAGGGCCTGAACACCCGCTCCGGGCCAAAATTCCGCTGAAGCGTCGCACATCCGATGGAACAAGCTGACTGCTTGAGCAGTCAGCTTGTTTATCCATTACTCATTGCCTGGAGAAAGATCATGACCGAGCTCAAACGCGTCGAGCGTATCGAATCCACCCCGTTCCAGAGCCATTCCGAGCAGAACGTCGAGGGCTGGGAGCGCATCGGCTCCCTGGCCGGTGGCGTGATCATGGTCGGCAAGGGCCTGCGCCGTGGCGGTGTGTTCGGTTTGATTCAGGTGGCGATTGGCGGTGTGGCGATGGCGCGCGGGATTACCGGGCACAGTTCGGTAAAGAGCCTGTTTGAGAAAAGTCGTCAGGACATGAACAACGTGCGGGCGAAGATCGAGCGGGCCGGGGAAGAGTTGAGCAAGCTGAAGGCGAATGCCGAGGCGGCGACCAAAACTGCCACCGTGACCGGCAATGATTCGGTGAAATCACCAAAAACCGGGGTTTGAAAGTAAAAGATCGCAGCCTGCGGCAGCTCCTACATGGACGGTGTAGGAGCTGCCGCAGGCTGCGATCTTTTGATCTTTACTGTAGCAGCGCGGTATCAAGGACTTTGGAGGACTCACCGAGAACGCTCTCGGCCAACTGAACAAATGCCTTGGTACTCACCGTGCCCAGATGCATCGCCCCACGCAACACATCATCCAGCGAACGCTTGTTACGCGTTTTCAAACGAATCTCGCGATCCAGTTCCTGTAACAACACCACTGCTTTTGCCAACTGCGCCGGGCTGATCTGTTGGCCGCGCAAGGTCGTGACCTTCTGGCTGTCCCTGAGCAATTTCTCCTGCAAGCCCTGATAGCGCTCATCACTCATGCCACCCGCGCGGCGCACCAGTTCGATCGCGTAATACTCGGCAAAGCCTTCGCTGATCCAGGCACTGCGCTGCTCATCGTTGATCCGCCCGAACACCTGCGCCAACTCGCGCACCAGCGCACTGCTGCCGCTTTCGCTGACCAGCGGCAAGCGCGTATTCAGGTAGATCGACTCATGCGCGCCCAGACTGCCGCGCCACATCGGATCATTGGCGCCGACGATCAACAGCTTGCTCGGATGTCGCGGGTAGACGGCCTGCACCTGCGGCCAGACGAACGTCAGCAACGTCAGCACATCCATGCGCCGCATGCCCTGCCCTTGCGGCGAGGCCACAGTGACCTCAGTTTCGCCCAGACGGGTGCGCCGCGTACCGAGGTGGCCGGCAAGCATCCAGCCGGTCGGGCGGTCGAACAGGCGTGAGGGATTGTCGATGCGGAATTTGTTCTTGCCGATGCGTGGCCACGCGGTTTCGACGCTTTT